>NZ_JBIWFI010000046.1:14008-55202 GCF_044762985.1 Streptomyces sp. NPDC096339
GCGTCGGCCGCCGCCCCACCCGAGGGAGAACCGGAACCGGGCCGGACCGCACGGAACACCGCGGTGCGCTCGCTGTCGGCCGACTCGCCCGCGGCGGGCGC
Organism: Streptomyces sp. NPDC096339; assembly: GCF_044762985.1. NCBI lineage: Bacteria > Bacillati > Actinomycetota > Actinomycetes > Kitasatosporales > Streptomycetaceae > Streptomyces > Streptomyces sp. NPDC096339. Next base: position 14,110 of record NZ_JBIWFI010000046.1, read on the forward strand.
CGCGGGAGCCGGGGCCGCACCGGACCCGGCCTTCCCGGCGACGGGAGCGTCACCGGACGCGGACTTCGCGTCGGCCGCCGCCCCACCCGAGGGAGAACCGGAACCGGGCCGGACCGCACGGAACACCGCGGTGCGCTCGCTGTCGGCCGACTCGCCCGCGGCGGGCACCTTGGGAGCCGGGCCCTTGCCGGACGCGGGCTTCGCGGCGTCGGCCGCCGCCCCGCCCGGAGCCGAACCGGCATCCGGCCGCACGGCACGGAACACCGCGGTGCGCTCGCTGTCGGCGAGGGCCTCCCCGGACGCGGGCTTCTCGGCGTCGGCCGCGGGGCGGCTCGGGCCGGGAGCGGAACGGGGCTTCCCGGTACGGAAGACCGTGGTGCGCTCACCGTCGACCGGCTCGTCGGCAGCGGGCTTCACGGCGTCAGCCGCCGCGGCGGGCGCGGGCTTGCCCGCCTCGGCGGCAGCCCCGGGCCGGGACTTCACGGAGGCGGAACCGGAACCGGGCGTCGAAGCCCCGGCGGTGGCGTCGCGTCCGGTGGAAGCGGACCCCGGCTCCCCGGTGGCGGCAGCCGCACCGGACGCAGGCTTGTCCGTGTCCGGTGCGGCTGCCCCGGTCCCGGACTTCGGCGGGCCGCTCACGGCGTCGTCGGACACGGAAGCGGAACCGGAACCGGGCTTCACGGCACGGAAGACAGCCGTGCGCTCACTGCCGGCCGACTCGTCGGCAGCGGCGGGCTTGGCGCCGGCTCGGGCCGCCGCCGACACGGGCGCCTCGGCGTCGTCCGCGGACGCGGGACCCGGCTCGCCGGCGGCCGGAGCAGCACCGGACCCACGCTCCGCGCCGTCGACCGCGGGCTTGCCCGCGTCGGGCTCGCCGCCGGACGGAGACTTCGCGCCGTCGGCCGCGGCCCCGTCCCCCAGGGACCCGGAACCCGGCTTCCCGGCCGCGGGAGCGTCACCGGACGCGGCCTTCGGGGCCGCCGCCTTCTCCGCAACCGCCGCATCGGCATCCGCATCGGCATCGGCATCCGCATCCGCATCCGCCCTGGAGGATCCGGCGCCGGCAGAGGCGACCCACGCCGCCACCGCCTCCCGCAGCGGATCCCGCCCGGCGGGCTCGTCACCGGAACCGGCGGCACCGGAGTCGGCGTCCACCTTGGCGGAGTCTCCTGACCCGCCCTCAGGTTCCCTCGGCCTGAACACCGACAGCCTCGGGTCGCGGCCCACGGAGGACTCCACCGCCCCCGGCGTTCCTTCATCTACCGACTTGTCGGGGGACTCGCCCGCCACCGTTCCTCCTCCATCGACGCCACGACCGGTTGTCCGAATGTCTAACAGTGTCCCGTCTCGGGGGCATCGCCCCCGTGCTAGACGAGAACGACATAGCTGCGGGTTCCCCCACAAAGCAGGCAGGCACTCTCGACAGATGAATGTGAGAGGCGTCACCCTGTCACTCATCCACGCGGGGAGGCATGGATGGGCAGGAGCCGCAGAACAATTCCGGAGGAGCTTCTGCTGCTCGCCTTGGACCCGACCACGGGTACCACGGCGCAGCCGCAGTCGCTCGACCTCGGCCTGGCCGGGGCACAGCTAGTGGAGCTGGCTCTGGCAGGACGGATAGCCCCTGACGGGGATCGTATCGCCGTGGTGATGCCACGGCCGACAGGAGATCCGACTCTGGACTCCGCACTGGAACTGCTGCGCAGGCGCGGCAGCCCGGTACGGGCCGTCCACTGGATCGGCGGACCCCGGCTGGGGCTCCGCCAGATTTACCTGGCGCACCTGGAGCGCTGCGGCATGGTCCATGCCGTCGCGGGACAGATGTGCGGGGTGTTGCCGACGACTCGCTACCAGGCGACCGACACGGCGATCAGCCGGGAGATCCGTACCCGGCTGGACACGGCGATCCGCACCGGCGTACCGCCGGACCCGCGGACCGCGGCGCTCGCCGCACTGGCCCACGCGGTCGGACTCGGCAAGCACCTGTACCCCGGCAACGAGGGGCGGTCGTCCAGGTCCCGGCTGCGGGACCTGATCCGGCACGACCCGATGGGCGGTCTCGTGGCGCACGCCGTCATGGACGTCCAGAACGGTGTGGCCGCACAGCCGCGCCGCGACCGTGCTCCGGCCGCCCAGCCGGCCGCCCGGGCCACGGCGAGCGGTGTTCCGCTGCAGCCGCGCCGGACGGGTGCGATGGCCCGCGCGGCCGCGCACTGAACGAGTTCGACCCGCTCCACCCGCTCCACCGCAATGCCACCAGCGCGCGGGGTGGCGGTACCGGCGAACCGGTACCGCCACCCCGCGCGTCTGCTTTCCCCGTTTCACCGCCGTTCCCCCGTTCCCCAGCGGCGCCAACCGCTTCGGTGGCAGTCTGCTCACCATCAGGCACGCAGAGAGACAGCTGCGGCACGGCAGAAGAAGACAGAAGAAGGCGGAGGTGCCGTTCACGTGGCGTCCAATGTCAATCCCACCGTCCGACGCCGCCGACTGGGCATGGAGTTGCGCAAGCTCCGCGAGGACAAGGGCATGACGGCCGAGCAGGTCGCCGAACGCCTGCTGGTCTCCCAGTCGAAGATCAGCCGACTGGAGAACGGCCGCCGTTCCATCAGCCAGCGCGACGTCCGCGACCTGTGCGACGTGTACGAGGTCGAGGACCGCCGGCTCGTCGACTCCCTCATGCAGATGGCGAAGGACTCCCGCCAGCAGGGCTGGTGGCACGCCTTCGGCGACATCCCGTACAGCGTCTACATCGGCCTGGAGACGGACGCCGCCAGCCTGCGCACCTACGAGCCCCAGATGGTTCCGGGCCTGCTCCAGACCCCGGAGTACGCCCAGGCCCTCATCCGCGGCGCGCTGCCCGAGACCGCGCCGCTCGACGTGGAGAAGCGCGTCCAGGTCCGGATGCACCGGCAGAAGCGGCTCTCCGAGACCGACAACAACAACCCGGACGTGGGACCGCTGCGGCTGTGGGCCGTCATCGACGAGGCGGCGCTGCGCCGGCACGTGGGGGACGCGCAGCTGATGATCCGGCAGCTGGAGTACTTGATAGAGCAGTCCGAGCAGCCGTACATCACGGTGCAGGTGATGCCGTTCACGATGGGCGCGCACCCGGGCATGAACGGTCAGTACGCGATTCTGGAGTTCCCGGACGCGTCGGACTCGACCGTGGTCTACATCGAGGGCGTCACGAGCGATTTGTACCTGGAGAAGGCCAACGACGTTCAGAAGTACAGCGTGATGTACGAACACCTGCGCGCCCAGGCCCTCAACGTCGAACAGACGCGGCAGTTCATCGGCGAGATCATCGACCACCATGCGGGCAAGGGCAGGTAAAGGGTCGGAAAGGGGCCAGGTCGCGGGGAGGGCCCGTACGGTACACCGTCACTCCCCGGCCACAGAAGGCCTGAATGGAATATGCCACTCGGTCGGGTGAACGTCCCCTTCGCCCGTCGGGAGGTGCGGGTAGCGTCGATCACGTCGGCCGGGAAGCACTGAATTCGGCCGACGCCCCCACCGGCACTACTCGCTGAACCGGAGAGAAACATGGCTATTCGTCAGGGTGGCACCGAAAACTGGGTCAAGTCCTCCTACTCCGGCGGAAACGGCGCCTGCGTCGAGGTCAAGTCCCCCGTCGTGGAGGCCATCGCGGTCCGCGACTCGAAGGTGCAGGACGGTCCGTCCCTCACCTTCGCGCCCGGCTCCTGGACCTCGTTCGTCGCCGACGTCACCGAGGGCCGGATGGGCCGCCTCGCCTGAACGTCACGGCATGCGTCCCAACCGCCTCGAATCGACTGACATCAACAGCACCACCGGCACCACCAGCAGAACCCGCACCACCAGCACCACCGTCTGGAGCCCTCTCGACCGGCACGCCGTCCTGGCCGAGGGGGCTCGGCCATGCCCGGCCATGCCCGGCCACGCCGGGCCCCGCCCGGCCCCGCCCGAGCGCCGGCCCGGCTACCTGAGCTGGTCGACGTACCGGTCGGTCCCCGGCACCGTCGGGATGAACGGCGCCACCAGCTCCACCCGCCCCAGCCCCGACCGCGCGACCTCCGCGTCCAGCCCCTGGAAGCGGTCCCAGCAGGTCCGCGGATCGGCCTCCAGGAACCAGAGCAGCGTCAGGCGGGTGTCGACCCCCTCCACCTGCTTGACGTAGGTCATCCGGTCGCCGGGCAGCGGTGTCGGCCGGAAGACCGTCACCATCGCGGCCGGCGAGCCGTGCAGCCGCTTCGGCAGGGCGCTCGACCGCAGCCATTCCAGCAGCTCCGCCCGCTGCTCCGGCCCGTCGGCGTCGACGACCTGGACCACGAGCCCGGCGTACGGGTGGTCCATGGCGTGGAAGTCGCGCGGACCGGCGGCTCCGTCGCGGTAGACGGTGGCCTGGTGGTCCTGGAAGGACGTGAAGACGTGCGTCCGGTCCTGGTAGACGCGGCCGTCGCGGCCCAGGCGCTTGTTGATGCCGACGGTCCACTTCATGTGCTCGTCGTAGCGGCCCTCGGTGACCCAGTACGTCGAGATGTAGCAGCCCGCCGTGACGGGCTGGGCGACGGCCGACTTCTCCGGGTAGCGCAGCTCCTGTAGGTCGCGGGTGGCCACCCAGCGGCGGCCGGCGTACATCCAGGGCATGGCCATGGCGCCGGCGTAGTAGTGGTCGTCCTCGTACCAGCGGTTGTACGCGAACTCGTGGCCCGGGTGCGGTTCCACCATGGTGATCAACGCGTGGCCGGGGTGGACGCCGTAGGGGCCGACCGCCGCGAGCTCGGCGTAGTCCTCGACGCGGGTGTCCTGTTGCCTGTCTGTCGTCATGGCACCGGTCTAGCTGATGCGACGTCAGATCGGGAGGGGTCGGACGGAAGCGGACCGAGCCGGGTCGGCCCCCGCCCGTTCACCCTGCGATACATAGATGCCGTATACAAGCTTCTCTGGCTACGATGCGCGCACCCGAACCCCGAGGAGCCACCGTGCCTGTCGCCGCCGCCGCTTCCGCCGTCGCACCGCCCTCGTTCGCCGCCCGCGCCACCTCGGTGGAGGGCTCCCCCGTACGCGAGATCCTCGCGCTCACCGAACGCCCCGGGGTGATCTCCTTCGCCGGCGGGCTCCCCGCGCCCGAACTCTTCGACACCGAGGGGCTGCGGGCCGCCTACGACTCCGCGTTCGCGGCCTCGGCGCGGCGCGCGCTCCAGTACTCCACCACCGAGGGCGCCCCGGAACTGCGCGCGGCCGTCGCCGCCCGTGCCACCGCGCGCGGCCTGGCCACCGGCGCGGACGAGGTCCTGGTCACCTCGGGCTCCCAGCAGGCCCTCACCCTCATCACCGGCGCCCTGGTCGAGCCCGGGGACGTGGTGCTGGTCGAGAACCCCACCTACCTGGCCGCGCTGCAGTGCTTCCGGCTGGCGGGGGCGCGGGTGGTGCCCGTGCCGTGCGACGCGGAGGGGTTCGTCCCGGACGCCCTCGCCGATATCGTCGTGCGGGAGCGCCCGAAGCTGCTCTACACGATCCCCACCTTCCAGAACCCGACCGGCCGCACCCTGCCGGCCACCCGCCGGGCCGCGATCGCGGAGACCGCCGCGCGGCTGGGGCTGTGGCTGGTGGAGGACGACCCGTACGGAGAGCTCCGCTACGAGGGCGCGGACATCCCCTGGCTCGCCGCGCACCCGGGGGCCGAGGACCGTACGGCGCTGCTCGGCAGCTTCTCGAAGGTCATGGCGCCGGGGCTGCGGCTGGGCTGGCTGCGGGCTCCGGCGGCTCTGCGCCGGGCCGCGGTGGTCGCGAAGCAGGCGGCGGACCTCCACACCTCGACGGTGGACCAGCTGGCCGCGGCCCACTACCTCGCCGCGGCCGACCTGGACGCCCACGTCGCCCGGGTCCGTTCGGCGTACCGGTCCCGCCGCGACGCCCTGCTGGCGGCCTTGAGCCGCACGCTCCCGGCGGACTGCGAGTGGAACCGGCCCGAGGGCGGCATGTTCGTATGGGCGCGCCTGCCCGAGGGCCACGACGCGACGGCCCTGCTCCGGGCGGCCCTCCCGCACGACGTCGCGTTCGTCCCGGGAGCCCCCTTCTTCACGGGCTCCCCGGACCCGCGCACCCTGCGCCTGTCCTTCACGACGCACACGCCGGAGGAGATCGCGGAGGGCGTCTCCCGCCTGGGTTCGGCGCTCGCGGAGTACGGCCGGCGTACGGACTGAGGGCAGGCCCGGGCAGCCGCCGGGGCCGGGCGCGCGCCGGGGCGGCCCTCAGTGCTGGAGGGCGACCTTGAGCAGCACGATGAGCATCCCGAGCAGGAGGTTGACCGCGCCGGCGACCGCCATCAGCCCGCGCGTGGCCCCGGCGCGACTGGCGGCCACGACCGACCAGCCCACCTGGCCCGCCAGGGCCACGAAGAGGGCCAGCCAGGCCGTCCCCGTCGCCCCCAGCCCGAACAGCGGACTGACGGCCGCGGCGAGGGCCGGCGGGACGGCCGCCTCGATGATCGGGCGTTCTTCCCTGGACATGCCGCGGATCGCGCGCCAACTCAGGTGGCGCACGATCCGGGCCCCGAAGAGGCGCGAGAAGACGTGGGCGGCCCAGAACACCACACCGGTGCAGAGCAGCAGTACGACGAGGTGCAGTCGGGGGAACGTGCCGGGTACTCCTGCACCGACCACCACGGAGGCGGCCAGCAGCGAGCCGTAGACGGCGCCGGAGTAGTCACCGCCCGCCGCTCCGGCCTCCTCGGGGCCGTCCGAGGGCGCCGGGGCACCGTCCGGGTCTTCACTGTGGGCCACTTGGGTTCGATCTCCGTTCCGCCGCGGACAGCAGGAACACCGGGTAAGGCTCATTGTGGGGTCGCCGGGGGGTTCGGGCATCCCGGGCACCCCCAGTGGCCCGCCAGGTTCAGGCGGGGCCCGCCAGGTTCGGGCGGGGCCCGGCAGGAACGGGCAGGGACCGCCAGGGACGGGCCCCGCGACGTGGTCTTCGCCCCGGGAGCCCCCTTCTGCTCCGCCTTCTCCGCCTTCTCCGCCTTCTCCGCCCTCCCCGAACCCCGCACCCCGCGCCTCCCCTTCACCACCCACACCCCGGGGAGATCGAGGAGGGACTGCGCCCGCCCGGGAACGGCCGTCCGCGGGTGAACCCGGACCCGGTCCGCATGGCGGGAAACCCATCGCCAAAGATCGCCCGGGACTCATAGGGTCAGGCCGGTTCCCGACCGGGAACCGGCTCGGGGAGGGGACGACACACACATGCACCGACGCGTACGACGCAGACCGGCCGTGGCGGCGCTGGCCATCGGGCTGGGACTGCTCACCACCGGCTGCGACGCCCTGCCCGGCGCGGACGCCAAGAGCCCCGCCACGGTCGCCCCGCCCGCGCCCCTGCCCGCCCCCTCGCCCGACCCGAAGCCGCTCGACGCCGGGGCCCTGCTGGCCGCGACCCCCGCGAACTACTCCGGAGCCGAACCGGCCGAGGAGCGCCGACGGGCCCCGGTCACACAGGTCTCGGACCCGGAGTGCCGGCAGTTCCTGGCCCTCAAGGACGGGGAATCCGCACGGGCCGTCGTCACCCAGGACTTCACCTGGCAGAAGGACGGCCGGGGCAGCGGTACCAGCACCCTCGCCGCCTACGGGAGCGTCAACGAGGCCCGCGAGGTCTTCGCCCGGCTCCGCGGCGCACAGTTCGCCTGCCCGTCCTTCTCCGACGCGGGTGACACGGACTCCTCCGCGACGAACGTGGTGGACCGGCCCGCTCCCCCCGAGGGCGACGAAGCCCTGGCTTTCGCGCTGGCACGCTCGTTGGGCAAGGACCGGTCGACCATGATGGCGGAGGAGCACGTCGTCACCCGGGTCGGCACGGTGATCGTCGACTTCCGGAAGGTCTCCTACGACGGCCAGGGCATCGTCTTCTTCCCGACGTCCCTCATGTCCCACCAGGTGACACTCCTGGTCCTGGCCCAGCGCTGACCCCGCCCCACCGAGGGGGACCCGCCCCGCCCCTTCCCAAGCCCGGCGCGCGCACGTACCCTGACGCACCGTCAGATCCCCATACGGGCCCCGCCAGGAGGCGCGCCATGCTGCTGCAAGGGAAGACCGTCATCGTCTCCGGCGTCGGGGCCGGGCTCGGGCATCAGGTGGCCGCCACCGTCGTGCGGGACGGGGGCAACGCCGTGCTCGGGGCGCGGACCGAGGCGAACCTCGCCAAGTCCGCCGCCGAGATCGACCCCGACGGCGTGCACACCGCCTACCGGACCACCGACATCTCCGACGAGGCGCAGTGCCAGGCCCTGGTCGCGCTAGCGCAGGAGCGGTTCGGCGGGGTCGACGCGGTCGTGCACGTCGCCGCCTGGGACTCGTACTTCGGCGGGATCGAGGACGCCGACTTCGGCACCTGGCAGCAGATCATCGACGTGAACCTGCTCGGCACGCTGCGCATGACCCGCGCCTGCCTGCCCGCCCTCAAGGAACGCGGCGGCTCCGTCGTCATCATCGGCACGCAGTCCGCGGTCGCCGCGCCCAACGAGGTGCAGCAGGCGGCCTACGCCGCCTCCAAGGGGGCCCTGACCTCGGCCATGTACTCCATGGCCCGGGAGCTCGGCCCGCACCGGATCCGCGTCAACACCGTGCTGCCCGGCTGGATGTGGGGGCCGCCCGTACAGGCCTTCGTCACCTTCAGCGCCCACACCGAGGGCGTACCCGAGGCCGAGGTGCACAAGCGGCTGACCGACCGGATGGCGCTGCCCGACCTCGCCACCGACGGGGACGTGGCCGACGCCGCCGCCTTCCTCGCCTCCGACCGGGCACGGGCGATAACCGGCCAGTCGCTGCTGGTCAACGCCGGTGAGCTGATGCGGTGACGCCCTCTGCCCGCGCTGATGCGGATCGTATGCTCACCGCATGACCACTCCGAGTGACGCTCCGACCGACAACGCGATGCGCCGTGCGCTCCGTCGGGCACGCGACGGCGTCGCGCTCGACGCGACCGAGGCGGCCGTACTCCTCCAGGCGCGCGGCGAGGCCCTCAAGGACCTCGCCGCCTCCGCCGCACGCGTAAGGGACGCCGGGCTCGCCGCCGCCGGGCGGCCCGGTGTCATCACGTACTCCCGCAAGGTCTTCATCCCGCTGACCCGCCTGTGCCGCGACAAGTGCCACTACTGCACGTTCGTGACCGTGCCCGGGAAGCTCCGCAAGGCGGGGCAGGGGATGTACCTCTCCCCCGACGAGGTCCTCGACATCGCCCGCCAGGGCGCCGCGATGGGCTGCAAGGAAGCGCTCTTCACCCTCGGCGACCGCCCCGAGGACCGCTGGCCCGAGGCCCGCGAGTGGCTCGACGCGCACGGCTACGACGACACGCTCGCCTACGTGCGCGCCATGGCGATCCGCGTCCTGGAGGAGACCGGGCTGCTCCCGCACCTCAACCCGGGCGTGCTGTCCTGGTCGGACCTCCAGCGGCTGAAGCCCGTCGCGCCGTCCATGGGCATGATGCTGGAGACCACCGCCACCCGCCTGTGGTCCGAGCCCGGCGGCCCCCACCACGGCTCCCCCGACAAGGACCCGGCCGTGCGGCTGCGGGTGCTGGAGGACGCGGGCCGCTCCAACGTCCCCTTCACCACCGGCGTCCTGATCGGGATCGGGGAGACGTACGAGGAGCGGGCCGACGCCTTCTTCGAACTGCGCCGGATCCAGCGCAGCTACCACGGCGTCCAGGAGGTCATCGTCCAGAACTTCCGCGCCAAGCCGGACACCGCCATGCGCGGCATGCCGGACGCGGAGCTGGAGGAGCTGGCCGCCGCGATCGCCGTGGCCCGGCACATCCTGGGCCCCAGCGCCCGCATCCAGGCCCCGCCGAACCTGGTGGACGCCGAGTACGCGCTCCTCATCGGCGCGGGCATCGACGACTGGGGCGGGGTCTCGCCGCTGACCCCCGACCACGTCAACCCCGAGCGCCCCTGGCCGCACATCGAGGAGCTGGCCGAGCGCACCGCCGCCGCCGGCTTCGAGCTGCGCGAACGCCTCACCATCTACCCGGAGTTCCTGAAGCGCGGCGAGCCCTGGCTGGACCCGCGGCTGCTGCCGCACGTACGGGCGCTCGCCGACGCGGAGACGGGCCTGGCGGACGAGTCCGCCACGGTCGAGGGCCGCCCCTGGCAGGAGCCGGACGAGGGCTTCGCCGCCTACGGCCGCACCGACCTGCACACCGCCATCGACACCGAGGGCCGCACCGGCGACCGCCGCGAGGACTTCGACGAGGTGTACGGCGACTGGGAGGCGCTGCGGGAGATCGCGGCCCCCGGGATGGTGCCCGAGCGCATCGACACGGACGTACGGGCCGCGCTCGCGCAGGCCGCCGACGATCCGACGAAGCTCACCGACGGGCAGGCCCTGGCACTGCTCCACGCGGACGGCCCGGCGCTGGACGCGCTGTGCCGGATCGCGGACGACCTGCGCAAGTCGGTGGTGGGCGACGAGGTCACGTACATCGTCACGCGGAACATCAACTTCACCAACGTCTGCTACACCGGCTGCCGTTTCTGCGCCTTCGCGCAGCGCCGTACGGACGCGGACGCCTACACCCTCTCCCTGGAGCAGGTCGCGGACCGCGCGGCCCAGGCCTGGGACGTGGGCGCGGTCGAGGTGTGCATGCAGGGCGGCATCCACCCGGACCTGCCGGGCACGGCCTACTTCGACATCGCGCGGGCGGTGAAGGAACGCGTCCCCGGCATGCACGTGCACGCCTTCTCGCCGATGGAGGTCGTCAACGGGGCCACGCGCACGGGGATGTCCGTACGGGACTGGCTGACGGCCGCCAAGGAGGCCGGGCTCGACTCGATCCCGGGCACCGCGGCGGAGATCCTGGACGACGAGGTCCGCTGGGTCCTCACCAAGGGCAAGCTGCCGACGGCGGACTGGATCGACGTCATCACCACCGCGCACGAGCTGGGCATCCGCTCCTCCTCCACGATGATGTACGGGCACGTGGACCAGCCGAGGCACTGGCTCGGCCACTTCCGCACCCTGGCCCGGATCCAGCAGGCCGCGCTTTCCAAGAACGTGGCCGGCTTCACGGAGTTCGTCACCCTCCCGTTCATCCACACCAACGCGCCGGTGTACCTGGCGGGGATCGCCCGGCCCGGTCCGACGGTGCGCGACAACCGGGCGGTGACGGCGATGGCCCGGATCCTGCTCCACCCGCACATCCCCAACATCCAGACGAGCTGGGTGAAGCTGGGTGCGCAGGGCGCGGCGGAGATGCTGCGGTCCGGGGCGAACGACCTGGGCGGGACGCTGATGGAGGAGACCATCTCCCGCATGGCGGGTTCGAGTTACGGATCGTACAAATCCGTACAGGACCTCATCGCGGTCGCGGAGGCGGCGGGCCGGCCCGCGAAGCCCCGTACGACGCTGTACGGGGAGGTCCCGCGGGAACGCCAGGAGGCGGCCCGCGCCTCGGACGGCCACCTGCCGGAGCTCCTGCCGGTACTGGACTGACCAGGCGCACGGAAAGGGAAGGGCCCGGCCGGGGAGTACTCCGGCCGGGCCCTTCCCGTCACGGCTCGTCGGATCGGATCAGCCGACGAGCAGGTCCCTCTTGAGCTGCTTCAGCTCGCGGGCGTCGATGCCGAGGCCGTCCTTCAGGTAACGGTCGAAGGAGCCGTACTTCGCCTTGACCTCGTCGTAGCCGGAGTTCAGGTACTCGGGGCGGACGTCGAGCATCGGCTTGTAGACGGCGGCCTGCGGGGCGGGCAGGTGGGAGAGGATCGCGTCGTTGGCGGCCTTGCGGTAGTCGTTGCTGGCCAGGTAGTCGGCCATCACGGTCTCGCTGGGGACGCCGAGGGCGGTCAGCAGGGCGGCGTTCGCCCAGCCGGTGCGGTCCTTGCCGGCGGTGCAGTGGAAGAGGACGGTGCGCGCGTCGTCGTTCCGGATGCCGTCGAAGACCTGCGTGTAGGCCTTCTTGCCGCCTTCGCCGCTGACCATGGCCTTCTCCGCGTCGACCATGGCCTTGACGGCCTCGTCGGGGGTCTTGGGCATGGTCTGGAACGAGCCGGAGCCCGCGAAGACGTCGGCGACGACGTAGGTGGCGCCGGCCGGGACCTTGTCGGCGTCCTTGGTGCGCTCGTCCTGCATGCGCAGGTCGAAGACGGTCTTGACACGCAGGCGCTGGAGCTTGGCCAGGTCGTTCGCGGTCAGCTTGTTGAGGGCGTCGGAGCGGTAGACCTCGCCCATCTTGACCCACTGGCCGGTGGTGGTGCGGTAGCCGCCCGCGTCGCGGAAGTTGACGGCGCCTTCGAGCTTGACCTGGCGGTCGGCGAGGCGCAGGCCCTCGCCGCGCTCGGGGTCGAAGTCGAACCACTGGCGGTCGGCGGCGGGCAGCCCGGTGACCACGGCCTCGCCCTTGGCGCCGCCCTTGGCGACGACCTTGCCGTTCGCCTTGATCTGGACGCGCCGGGTGCCGGCGGCGCTCCACTTGACGGTGTACGAACCGTCGGCGCCGGCGGTGACGGAGGCCTCGGTGAAGGGGATGGAGGACTGGCTGTTGTTGTGGTGGTGGCCGGACCAGGGGAGGTCCCACCCGGAGGCGGAGGCGGCGGGGACCGCGACCAGGGAGGCGGTGAGAGCGGAGGCGACGACGGTCGCGGCGAGGAGGGCCTTCTTCATGCCGCCGAGACTGGGCGGCCGCGGGAAACCGGCGATGAACGAGACATGGCCGGGACCGGCCCAGTCCACGACAAGTGGCAAAACGTGCCATTGGCCAGGTCGCGGCCGGAAGTGTTCGCTTTCCGGCCGTTCTCCCCGCACTTACGCGCCGCTTGGCACACTCGTTCCGAATTCGATCGGACGTGTCCACTACAGTGCGGGTTCGCATGCGCGGCGGGAGGCTCGCGAGCCGGGGGTGGATGAATTGATCGGCAGGACCAACACGACGAACGACGGCCCCGGCCCCGACCCAGCCCCCGCGGGCCCGGTCCCCCCGACCACGGCAACCCCGCCGGGAGGCCCGCAGACGGGCCATGCCCACCTCGCCGCCGCGACCCCACCGCCCGGCACACCGACGGGCCCGGCACACCTGGCGGCAGCGACCCCGCCGGGCGGCACGGTCGTGGCCGGAACCGCAGCCCCCGCACACCTCGCGGCAGCGACCCCGCCCGGCGGGACGGCCGTGGCCGGAACCGCCGCCGCGACCGGGATCCAGCCGACACCGACCCCGCCCGGCGGCACACCGAACGACACCGCAGCCCCCGCAGACCTCGCGGCAACGACCCCGCCCGGCGGCACGGTCGTGGCCGGAACCGCCGCCGCGACCGGGATCCAGCCGACACCGACCCCGCCCGGCGGCACACCGACCGGCACCACGGGCCCCGCACACCTCGCGGCAGCGACCCCGCCACACGACACCCCCCTCTCCGCACTCCCCACACCCACCCCGCCCGGGGGCACCCCCCTCGGCGCGGGTGTCCCGCCGGCGGGGAGCACGCCCGCGGCCGCGGCCCAGCCCACCGCCCGTACCGCCCCCCGCGCCACCGCCACCGGGCTCTGGGGCCGGGCCGAGCAGCAGGACTTCCGCAGCCGGGTCCGCGGCACGCTCCTCGGGGCCGCCATCGGCGACGCCTTCGGCACGCCCCTCGCCGGGCTCCCCCTCGCCGCCATCCGCGAGGAACACGGCCCGCCCGGCCTGGCCGAGCCCGTCCCCGCGCACGGCCGCCGCGGTGCCGTCACCGCCGCCACCCAGCTCACCCTCTTCACCGTGGACGGCCTCGTACGGGCCCACGTACGCCGCGACACCGGCGCCTGGCACCCGCCCACCGACGTCCACCGCGCCCACCGCCGCTGGTGGGCGACCCAGAACGAGTGGGGCCCCGACGAGCGCCGCAAGGACAACGGCTGGCTCGCGCAGCAGGAGTGGCTCTACGTCCGCCGCGACCCGGACCGCGCCTCCCTCACCGGCTTCGCCGACCACACCCTCGGCACCCTCGACCACCCGAAGAACCCCACCGCCCAGGGCGCCGCGGCCGCCACCCGCTCGGCCCCGTTCGGCCTGCTCGTCGGATGGGAACCGGCCCTCGTCCTCCAGCTCAGCGTCGAATGCGCCGCGCAGAGCCACGGCCACCCCACCGCCTACCTCGCCGCCGGCGCCTTCGCCGTCATCGTCCACGGCCTGACCCGCGGCGACTCCCTCGACTCCGCCGCCCAACGCGCCCTCGGCCTGCTCGGAGCCCGCCCCGGGCACCAGCCCGTCACCGACGCCCTCCAGCGCGCCCTGTCCGCCGTCACCCGCGGCACGCCCGGCCCCGACACGATCGAGGCGCTCTCCCCGGGCGACGGCCACACCGCCGACGAGGTGCTCGCCATCGCGGTGTACTGCGCCCTGGTCGCCGAGGACATCCCGCACGGCCTGCGCCTCGCCGTCAACCACGGCGGCGACTCCCCCGCCACCGGCGCCCTCACCGGGGCCCTCCTCGGCGCCCAACACGGCGAGACCGCCCTCCCGGCCGCCTGGCTCGCCGACCTCGAAGGCCGCGCCACCCTCCTCGAACTCGCCGACGACTTCGCCCTGGAGATGACGCAGGGCCCGAGCCTCCACGGCCCCACGGCCACCGGCGGGGCCTGGCTGTCCCGCTACCCGACCCATCCCCCACACGCGAACTGACGCCCTGACGACCCCTCAACTTTCGCGCGCCCACCCCGTACCGTTACGTCGATTCCCACGTCTCGGAGGTGCCAGCACATGCGGATCGCCACGACCGTCTTCCTGACCGACCGCACCGTCTCGCCCGTCCGCCTCGCCCGCGCCCTCGAAGAGCGCGGCTTCTCCGGCCTCTACCTCCCGGAGCACACCCACATCCCGGTCAGCCGCGTCAGCCCCGCCCCCATGGGCGGCGAGCTCCCAGAGATGTACGGCCGCACGCTCGACCCCTTCGTCGCCCTCGGCCAGGCCTCCGCCGTGACCGAGCGGCTGCACCTCGGCACCGGCATCACCCTCGTCGCCCAGCACGACCCCATCGACCTCGCGAAGCAGGTCGCCACCCTCGACCACCTCTCCGGCGGCCGCCTCACCCTGGGCATCGGCTACGGCTGG
This sequence comes from Streptomyces sp. NPDC096339, assembly GCF_044762985.1. Taxonomy (NCBI): domain Bacteria; kingdom Bacillati; phylum Actinomycetota; class Actinomycetes; order Kitasatosporales; family Streptomycetaceae; genus Streptomyces; species Streptomyces sp. NPDC096339. Next base: position 29,155 of record NZ_JBIWFI010000046.1, read on the forward strand.
AACGTCGAGGAGGCCGCCGACCACGGCGTCGAGTGGCGCACCCGCCGCGAACTGGTCCGCGACCGAATGGCCCTGATGCGCGCCCTGTGGGCGCCCGACCCGACCGCCTACGTGGGCGAGTACTCCTCCGTCCAGGCGAGCGAGGCCCACCCCAAGCCGGTACAGCCGGCCCGCGAACTCGCCCCCGGCCACCCTCTCCACGGCCCCCGCACCATGATCGGCGGCGCGGCGGGCCCGAAGCTCTTCGCCGCCATCGCCGACCACGCCGACGGCTGGCTCCCCATCGGCGGCCGCGGCCTCACGGAGTCCCTCCCGGCCCTGCGCCAGGTCTGGGAAACCGCCGGCCGCGACCCGAAGTCCCTCCAGGTGGTCCCGTACGCCGTCCAGCCGAACCCGGGCAAGCTGCGCCACTACGCCGACCTGGGCATCGAGGAGGTCGTCCTCCAGCTCCCGTCGGCGCCGGAGGACGAGATCCTGCGGGTGCTGGACGACTTCGCGCAGTACCTCTGAACCCCTGCACCTCCCAGTCCCCCGGGGCGGAACCGCCCGGGACCTCCCGAGCGTGTCTCCGAGTGCCTCTGACCGCCCGGACGGGCTGGTACTTTGGCGCGTTCCGCCCTTCAACTCGCCTTCCTGGGGGACTTCCCGTGCACCGCCACCTGCGCATCTCCGCCTTCGTCGCCGCCGGAGCAGCGGCCGCCCTGACCCTGACCGCCTGCAGCAGCGACAGCTCCCCGGAGGCGGACAAGAAGCCCGCCACCTCGGCCGCGGCCCCGGCTCCGGCCACCACCGCCCCCGCCGCGGGCGCGGGCGCGGGCGCGGGCAGCCTGGAGGGCGGCTGGATCTCCCTGCAGAACCCGGGCAAGGGCGTGGTGCTCACCATCAAGGGTCAGCGGGCGTTCGTGGTCGAGACTGCCACCGGCCTCACCTGCGAAGGAACCACCGACGGGAAGTCCCTGGACCTGAAGTGCCCGACCGGCGCGACGCGTTCGAAGGGAAAGGTCGACTCGGTCGACGCCACCAGCCTGAAGGTCACCTGGGAGGGCGCCGGCACGGACACCTTCCAGAAGAGCGAGCCGGGCAAGCTCCCCGCGCTCCCGACCAAGAAGTAGCCGAGCGCGGCACGCACGGGCCCCCGGGCCCGGCGCGTGCCGCCGCTCACCCGCGTCCGGCCCACCCGGGCGGCCGGCACGTTCATCGCACCCGGGCGAGGAAGAGGTCGCTGAACAGGGCCATGTCGATGCCGCCGCCGTGGGCGTCCAGAACCTCGGCGGTCTCGGCGAGAACCTGCTCCCGCCGGTCGGCGGGCAGGACGCGATAGCGCGAGATCGAAGCCAGATATCCCACGTAGCGGTCGGTGTCGTAGTGCTGTTCCTGCCGGTACCGGACGGCACGCAGATCCGTGAAGCGGCCGTCGCGGCGGCACTCCTCCTCGGGCCATCCGGGCTGTCCGGCCCAGCTCCCCGGCACCTCGTTGTAGGAGGAGGCCCGCTCGGCGTGAGGTGCACCGGCCATCCCGTGGCGGCGGTCGACCGCAGCCAGGGCGGCGTGCAACTCCCCGTCGCGGACGCCCTGCGGGTTCCAGAACAACGCCACCGCGCCGCCCGGCGCAAGGGCTGCGTGCACCAGGTCCCAACGGCGCTCCGGATCCGTCCAGTGCCAGGACGTGGCGGCGAGGACCAGCCCGAAGCGGCGGCCGCCAGGCTGCCAGTCCTCGAACGTGCCCGCGTGGACCCGCACCCCTGGATGGCGAACGGTGTTGCGGCGCAGCACCTCCGCCATGCGCGGGTCCGGCTCGATGCACACCATCCGCGTGCCCACGGCTGCGAACGACACCGTGGCCTTGCCCGTCCCCGCTCCGATCTCCACCGCCGCCCGGTCGCCCAGGGCCGCGTAGGCCAGTACCTCCGCGAACAGGGCATCCGCATAGCCGGGCCGAGCTGCATCGTAGAGCTCGGCCACCTCTCCGAACACCTGGCTCCGCGCCAGGTCGACCTCACCCTGCACGGTCATCCGCCTCCGCCTCCGCCTCCCCGATCGGCAAACCGCCGACGCCTACCGAAGGAGATATCACCGGCGGCTCAGCTCCGCCCAGACCGTTTTGCCGATCAGCCGATCCTGGACGCCCCAAGCGGCGAGCGCATCGACGATGCGGAGCCCGTAACCGTCCTCGGCCTGGTAGGCGTGGGGCTGCACGGCGGGGCGGCGGTCGCGGCGCGCGTCCGAGACCTCGATGCGCAGGACGCCCTCCAGCAGCGTCATCCGCAGCTCGAAGTCCCGCCCGGGTACCCGCCCGTGGGCCACCGCGTTGGAGGTGAGCTCCGCCACGACCAACCCCGCGTCGGCGGAGAGCCGGGAGGACTCGGGAATCCCCCAGTCGTGCAGCTCCACGAGGGCGAGCTGCCGCGCGAGGCGGGCCCCGCGAGGGGTGCAGCTGAAACGCTGCGTGAACGTGCGTACGAGTGCCCGGGCGGGGCCGGGAGTGGTGGTCATGGACTGAACGTCCCGCGTGAGCAGCGCAGTTCCCAGCAACCCGACTACTACTTTTGAAGAGTAGTAGTCCACTCTCTGGACAGTGGCAGTCACGGTGCGTGAACCTTGCCGTGGGGAGGTGACGCTGTGACGACTGCGACAACCGCCGACGAGAGCGGCGACGGAGAGGTCGAGCCCGACGACGACCTGCGGAACTTCGGCGAGACCATCAAGGCGTTCCGGAAGCGGGCGGGACTGACGCAGGAGCAGCTCCACCCGTTGGTCGGCTACTCGGTGCAGTACGTGGCCTCGGTGGAGCAGGGGCGCCGGCAGCCGTCCAGGAGGTTCGTGGAGAAGGCGGAAGAGGTGCTGGACGCCTTCGGTGTCATCCGCATCGCGGCGAAGCGCCTGACGCGTCAGCGGGGGCTGGCGAAGTGGTTCAGGCGGTGGGCGGACCTGGAGGAGACGGCCCTTGCCCTCAATACGTACGAGTGCAGGTCGATTCCGGGGTTGTTGCAGACGGAGGCGTATGCGCGGGCCCTCATCGGTGACGTTCTCCCACCGCCCACCCCGGAAGAGGTGGAAGCCCGCATCGTGGCCCGTCTGGCACGGCAGAAGCTCCTGAGCCGTACTCCGTACACGGTCTTCAGCTTCATCATCGACGAAGCGGTGATCCTGCGACAGACCGGCGGCCCGGAGGTGACCCGACAGCTGATCGACCACCTGCTGGATTGCGCCCGGCTACCCAACCTCGATCTGCAGATCATGCCGCTGATCAGCCCAGAGCACGCGGGGCTCGGGGGCTCCTTTCAGCTCCTCGAAACAGAGGATCACGAATGGATGGGTTACAGCGAGGGCCAGCAGTCGGGTCGGGTCCTGTCCGACCCGAAAGACCTCAGCCTCCTCCACCAGCGGTATGCCAAACTTCGCATCCAGGCCCTCAACCCGGCGGACAGTGCGGGCCTGTTGAAGCGAATGCGAGGATCCCTGTGAACAGCTCCGAGTTGCGGTGGTTCAAGAGCAGTTACAGCAGCGGCGACGGCGACAGCTGCGTCGAGGTGGCCCTCTCCTGGCACAAGTCCACGTACAGCGGAAGCGAGGGCGACAGCTGCGTCGAGGTCGCCGCCTGTACGGAAGCCATCCACATCCGGGACTCCAAGGTGACGGCAGGACCCGAGCTGGCCGTCACCCCGGCGGCCTGGACCGAGTTCCTCGGCGGGGTCACGGGCACTCGGCGGTAAGGGGCCGCCACCTCTGAGCGGCAGCCAGAGAGGGTTGGGGGTTTCCCGTCAGTCCCATCGTCCTTCCGCGTCGGGCCGGCCTGTCAAGGGCGCTCCTCCTTCGTCGTCGCGTCGCTGCGCGACGGCCTTCGGCCGCCCTTGACAGACCGTCCCGCCACGGAAAGACAAGGACTGCCGGGAACCCCCCAAAGGAACGGGCCGGGCCAGAGATTCCACAACGGGCCCACCGGAATGCCCGACCCGGTCGAGGACTCACCCCTCCTCGGCCCCTCCAGAGCACCGGCCAGGCCAGGCAGACGGCCACACCCCCCGAAACCCCCACCACAAGAGCCTGAGCGGGAGGAAGGGCGCCACAAATCGCTACGCGCTCCTCGACAACGGCGTCTGACCACCGCCTGGGGCTGGTCACGCACCAGATCGCTACGCGCTCCTCCTTGACGGCGTCCGACGGTCGATTGGGGCTGGACATAGGCCGCCCACGGCCACCGCACGGCTGACACCGTCCGGCGTTGATCAGGCCGTCATGGGTCGCTGGGACAGACGGTCAGAAGGAGAAATGCTTGGCCACCGCCCAGCCGCGCTCCGCCGACCTGGCGTAGAACGTCCGCAGGTCCTCGTGGTACCGGGCCAGGCAGTCGCGCCATTCCTCATCCGGCTCGGGTGTTTGGCGTTGACGCCACTCCTCCCACAGGTCGGGGAACGAGACGCCTTTCAGATAGTCCGCCGCGCGAGACACGTCCGGCGGATCGACCGCCACATGACCGGGGCCGCTGCCACGGTCGGGTATGTGTCGGCCGCCGAAGACGGGAAGCTCCCGGTCGCCGCCCGGCTGGGACGGTGGCCAATAGAGCTCGTTCAGCTGGAAGAAACCGGTCTCCAGCCATACCGCCTCCCCGACCCTGACCAGCCGCCGCAGCTCGTCGAACTCCACGTCGAACAGGGCATCAAAGCCATCCGGGTCATCGGGCAGCAAGGAGGGGTCGAGCCCTTGGAAGTAGATCCACATACTCACACCGGCACGGTAACGGTCACCACCGACACCGACCCGGAGACCGTCCACTCACCACAACTCGGCTTTTGTCGAAAGGAAGAGCTCAATGATCTCCTCACGGGTCAGCGTGGGAGCCACGTAGTCCCGCTCCACCACCCGCTGCTCGAACTCCGGCGGGACGAGAGTTCATGAACAACCACCAGGTAATGGGCCATGTTGGGCCACACCCACTCGCCGTCGGTCCGGAGGCTGAAGGCGCCCATCACTTGCCGGGACTCATCGAACGGATCGCACTCCACTCCCGGAGAGGCGCCGAGCCATTCGCAGGCACCCATGTACGCACCCAAGGCCGCCCGGTCCGACCGCATCGGACCTCTCGGGAGATCCTCCGGCCGGACACCCGAGCCGATCTTGCACGGCATCGCGTCATAGAAGCCGAAGTACTTCACCCGGTCGCTCCTCATCGTCCATCGCCGCAGGCAGCCCGCATTCTCCCCGACCCACGACGGCCTGATCGACGCCGGACGGTGTCAGCCGTGCAGCGGCCGTTGGCGGCCTATGTCCGACCCCAATCAACCGTCGGACGCCGTCAAAGAGGAGCGCGTAGCGATCCGGTGCGTGACCAGCCCCAGGCGGTGGTCAGACGCCGAGACGTGAGGAGCGCGTAGCGATTTGGGGCGCCCTTCCTCCCGCTCAGGCTCTTGTGGTGGGGGTTTCGGGGGGTGTGGCCGCCTGGCCGGTGCTCTGGAGGGGCCGAGGAGGGGTGAGTCCTCGACCGGGTCGGGCATTTCTGTCGGCCCGTCTTGGGATCTATGGCCCGGCCCGTTCCTTTGGGGGGTTCCCGGCAGTCCTTGTCTTTCCGTGGCGGGACGGTCTGTCAAGGGTCGCCGAAGGCGATCGCGCAGCGACGCGACGACGAAGGAGGAGCGCCCTTGACAGGCCGGCCCGACGCGGAAGGACGATGGGACTGACGGGAAACCCCCAACCCTTCCTCGCTACCGACCAGCCGAGGCACCGCCAAACCCCACCCCGGACCCGCAGGGGCGGCCCGAGGGGGAGAAGTCCCGCACGCGCATCACCCCGTACCCTCCCCCCATGATCACTCCCACCACCCACATCCGCGTCGCCCGGCCCTCCCTCGACCTCAAGGCCGCCGAGCGCTTCTACGTCGACGGGCTCGGCCTCGACGTGCAGTGGCGCAGCGTCGCGAGCCACCCCGGGAAGCACGACCTGCTGATGGTCGGGCCCGCCGGGGGCGGCTGGCACTTCGAGCTGACCTATGACCCCGCCCATCCGACCACCCCCGCCCCCACCGTCGAGGACCTCTTCGTGGTCTACCTCGGCGAAGCCCCCGACGAGGCCCTCGTCGACCGGCTCGTCGAGCACGGCGGTACCCGGGTCCCCTCGCACAACCCGTACTGGGACGAGTGGGGCGTCACCATCGAGGACCCGGACGGCTACCGGCTCGTGCTGTGCTCCCGTACCTGGGGATAGCCGCACGTCATCACGACCCCGCCCCCGCCGCCCAGAACTGCGACAGCGCCGCTTCCTTGTACGGCTGCGGCGTCACGCTCAGGTCCCCCGCGAAGGGGCGGTCCAGGGCCACGACCAGCAGCAGGCTGAAGCCGATCAGCCCGGCCACCGCCGCGACGAACAGCAGCTGCATCTTCAGGCTGCGCAGTCCGAACAGGAAGGTGAGCGGGATGATCACCAACGCGCCGCCGTACACCAGCACTTGCAGCAGGATCGGCAGCGAGGTCTCCGCCATCGAGACGCGGGCCCGGCGCTGCGCGGCGACGTCGTTGACGCGGCTGACGGCCTCGGCGTAGAAGGTCTCGGCGCGGGGGCCGCTCGGCTCGTACGCCTGGAGGGCCGCGTAGAGGTCGCGGGTCTGGGTCGAGGTGGCGTCGTAGCTCGGCTTGCCGTCGCGCATCAGCGGCCACTGGACCTCGACGACGGCGTGGGCGTAGGCGCCCACGGCCTGGTTGACGCGCGCGCGGTCGGCTTCCGGAAAGGTGTCGGCGCTGCGTACGACCAGCGCCAGGTCGGTGGCCTCGGTGGCGACGATGGTCTCGGTGTTCTCCAGCTGCGTCCACAGGGTGACGACGACGAACGCGAGGATGATGCCGTAGATCGCGCCGAACATGCCGAGCGCGATCCCGACCATCTCGTTGTGGTCGCCGCCCGCGAGGTGCGGGAAGCGGCGGCGGGCGGCGATGCTGCCGACGACGGCGAGGCCGGTGACGCCGCCGACGAGGAGCACCGCGATGACGAGCGTGCTGAGATTGTTGAGCAACCAAAGGATCATGCACTGCTCAACGACCGGCTTCCCTCAAGGAAGCAGCGTGTGCGGGCTCAGCATCCCGTCCGGGTCGAATGCCGCCTTGACGGAGCGCATCACGGCGATGTCCGTGGCGGAGCGGGTCAGGTGCAGGTAGCGGGCCTTGGCCCGGCCGATGCCGTGTTCGGCGCTGATGCTGCCGCCCGCCTCCGCGACCCGGTGCAGGACCGCCTCCGTCACCGGTTCCTCGTCCTCGGGGGTGACGTCGAGGAGGTTGACGTGGACGTTGCCCTCCGCCAGGTGCCCGAAGACGTACGGCCGGGCGCGGCCGGCCAGCAGCGCGGGCAGGTCCGCGACGAACCTCGGCAGGTCGGTGAGCGGGACGGTGACGTCGAGCTTGAGGGGGATCCCCTCGGCGTTGACCGACTCGGTGTGCCGCTCGCGGTAGGCGGCGAGGCGGCGGCGGTCCGAGGCCTGCCGGCCGACGGCCACGGCGCGGATCTCGTCCGCCACCGCCTCCTCCTCCAGCAGCGCGGCGAGTTCCTCGGCGGGATCGTGCCGGGCCGCGCACTCCACGAGGAGGTAGACGGGGTGTCCGGTGCGGAAGGGCGCGGGCAGGCGGGCGTGCTTCAGCACCAGGGCCAGGCCGTCGGCCGTGAAGAACTCGGCCAGTTCGAGGGATTCGAGCCGCCGCAGGGCGGTCAGGACTCCGACGGCGGACGCGAGCGAGTCGAGGGCGAGCAGGGCGGTGACCCGCTCGGGCAGCTCCGGGACCAGGCGCAGCCGCGCCCGGGTGATGACGGCCAGGGTGCCCTCGCTGCCGACGAGGAGGCCCGTCAGGTCGTAGCCGGTGTTGTCCTTGGGCAGCCCGGCGAGCCGGTCCAGGACGCTGCCGTCGGCGAGCACGGCCTCGACCCCGGCGACGTTGGCGCGGGTGGTGCCGTGGCGGACGACGCGCTCGCCTCCCGCGTTGGTCGCGATCATGCCGCCGAGGGTGGCCGAGTCCCGGGACGCCAGGTCGACGCCGAAGTCGCAGCCGTGCGGGCGTACGCGGGCCTGCAGCTCCGCCAGTGTGGCCCCGGCGCCCACCGTCACCTGGCGGGCGTCGGCGTCGATGGGGCCGATCGCGTTCAGCCGGCGCAGCGACAGCACGACCTCGGTTCCGGTGCCGGTGGGGACGCCGCCGCCGACGAGGCCCGTGTTGCCGCCCTGCGGGACGATCGGGGCGCCGGCGTCCCGGCAGATCCGGAGGGTCCGCGCGACCTGTGCGGTGTCGGCGGGCCGGACCACCAGGCGGGCCCGGCCGGTGTGGCGGCCGGTGAAGTCGGTCTCGTAGGAGGCGCGGAGGGCTGGGTCGGTGAGCACGTGGGCGTCGCCGACGACGGCCGCGAGGTGCCGGGCGAGCCGGTCGTGGTCCATCTGGCCTGCGGCGTCTGCGGGGTCCTGCGGCTCGCTCATGATCCACACGTTAGGCCGGTATCCGATCGGCGACCAGCCCGACTCCTGTGCTCGCCCGCAGGGGGGAGCGAAGCCCGCGCGGGCCGTGGTGGACGAGGCCATCGCCCCGCCCCTGCGCGCGGGCGCACGCGGGGGTGGGCCCGGCATGACCCCGTCCGGGGCGGGGCGCGGCGCCGGCCGTCAGCGGACCTTCGGGGCGTTGGGCAGCCCGGCGGACAGCGCCCCGCCGGCGCCCGCGAGCGAGGTGTCGGTGGCCTTGGTCGCGGTCCCGGCGGCCTGGGTGGTGACGCCCACGGCGGTCTTGGTGTCCTGGACGGCCTGCGCGGGGTGGTCGACGATGTCGCCGACGCGCTCGGTGAGCGGGACTCCGTGGGGCATCCCGTCGGCGTGCGCGGCGACCGGGGTGAGTGCGAGGGCGGCGCCGCCGGACAGGACCAGGGCGGCGAGGGTGCGCTTCATGGCATTCATGCCCGGCCCAACGACCCCGCCGCGCTCGTGGTCACCGCCCACCCCCACTTTGGAGTGAGCCCGCGACGAGCAGTACGTGCTCGGATGACCGGCGATCCCGTGGAACGCCGACGGCCCCGGATCGAGAGGAACGATCCGGGGCCGCGGGGATGACTCGGCAGGGGTGACGCGGGGGGCCCGTCAGGGGGCGGGTGGGGTCAGTCCTCGACGACCAGGGACGGGGTGGACTTCGTCAGGATCTGGCCGCGGAAGAAGGCCGGGCTGCGGCGTTCGGTGACGAACATGATGACCAGGCCGAGGGCCAGCAGGCCGACGCCGATGACGAAGACGCTGCCGACGCCGAAGACGTCGGAGCCGGAGCCGTAGGCCGGGTCCCAGGTGTCGAAGAGGGTCTTGCAGAAGACGGCGGCCAGCAGCAGTCCGCCCATGACCGGGAAGACGCCCTTGAAGAACAGGTCCCGGGCGGAGCGGCGCAGGTCGCCGCGGAAGTACCAGGCGCAGGCGAAGGCCGTCAGCGAGTAGTAGAAGCAGATCATCAGGCCGAGGGCGAAGATCGTGTCCGTGAGGACGTTCTCGCTGACCAGGGTCATGATCGTGTAGAACGCGCCGGTGGCGACGCCCGCCATGACGGTGGCGCGGCCCGGGGTCTTGAACTTCGGGTGGACCTTGGCGTAGGAGGGCGGCAGCGCCTCGTACGTCGACATGGCGAGGACCGTGCGGGCCACCGGGATGAAGGTGGTCTGCAGGGACGCGGTGGCGGAGGCCAGGACGGCGACGAAGAGCAGGATGCCGAGCACCGGGCCCATCACCGGGCCGGCGAGGGCCGCGAAGACGTTGCCGGAGGTCTCCGGGTTGCCGAGGCCGAGGCCCTTGTCGCCGGAGCCGACGGCCATCTGGGCGGCGACGCCGGTGGCCAGGTAGGAGCCGACCAGGACGACCATCGCGATGAGCGAGGCGCGGCCCGGGGTCTTGGCGGAGCCGATGGTCTCCTCGTTGGCGGTCAGGCAGGTGTCCCAGCCCCAGTACATGAAGATCGAGAGGGAGAGACCGGCGGTGAAGGCGCCCATGGACTCGACCGCGAAGGGGTTCATCCACTGCCAGGAGAAGTCCAGGCCGGTGTCGAAGGTGCCGGCGGAGGCCTTCTGGAGGGCCATGGCGACGAAGACGGCGAGCACGACGAGCTGGAGGCCGACGAGGGTGTACTGGACGCCCTTGGTGGCGGTCATGCCGCGGTAGCTGATGGCCGTGGCGACGGCGATCAGGGTGAGGCAGGTGGCGATGTGGACGGCCTTGTTGCCGTCCAGGTCCGCGATCGACGGATTGCCCGTGATCTCTCCGGCGAGCAGCCAGAAGTAGGAGGTGGCGACGCCGGCCAGGTTGGAGAGCACGATGATCGTGGCGATCACCAAGCCCCAGCCGCACATCCAGCCGATCCGCGGGCCGAAGGCCTTGACGGTCCAGGTGAAGGAGGTGCCGCAGTCCGGCATGGCCTTGTTGAGCTCGCGGTACGCGAAGGCGACCAGGAGCATCGGGAGGAAGCCGGCGAGGAACACCGCGGGCATCTGGACGCCGACCTCGCCGGCCGTGGAGCCGAGGGTCGAGGTCAGGCAGTAGACGGGGGCGACGGTGGAGATGCCGATGACGGCACTGCCCACCAGGCCTACGGATCCCTTGCCGAGGCCCTTGCCGCGCACGTCGCCCTCGCCCTGGGCGACGCCGCTTACCGTGTCTCCGGCCTGGGGCCGAACGTCCAGCTGAGTCATGAGTCAGGACGTTAGATGCTGCGCATTCCATATCTGGAGGACTTAAGTCCGGATACAGGACGGCCCAAATCCCTTTGAACCTTGAGATCAAGAGACTTCACGAGCATGTAATACAAGGTTCACTTAGGCATCCATCCATAGATCGACAGGTGCCGGACATCCCGTTCCGGTATGCGGAAACCGCACCTCTGCCCCTTTTGTGCACTTTCAAACTTTCCCGTGTGACTGCGGTCACCCCCCATCCAGGCCGGCGACGGCGGCCCCGGGGCCGAAGCTGCCCGAACCGGCCCGAACCGGCGCGGGGTCCGCAAGACTGTTCCCATGCCCACGGCCGATGAACTCCTCAGCGCGGCGACCGTCACCACCCTCGCCCGGCTGCTCGCCCGCTCGGGCGGACGCCGGTCCGCGCCCGCCCTGCGCGCGTGCGCCGACGCGCTCGACGGGCTGACGTACAGCGGCCGCGTGGCCGCCGTCCGCGACGCCGTCCTCACCGACCTCCCCGCCGACTGGCCCGGCTTCGAGGCCGTCGTACGCACCGCCCTCGCCGACCCCGCCTTCGACGGGTGGATGACCTTCCCCGTCAACGAGGCCGTCGCCGTCCGCGGGCTGGAGGTCTTCGAGCCCGGGCTGGCCCTGCTGCACGACCTCACCCCCCGGCTCACCGCCGAATCCGCGGTACGACCCTTCCTGCGCGCCGACCCGGCCCGCGCCCTGGCCGTCGTACAGGGGTGGACGGACGACCCGGACCCCCACGTGCGCCGCCTCGCAAGCGAGGGCACCCGGCCCCGCCTGCCGTGGGCCCCGCAGCTGCCCGCCTTCATCACCGACCCCCGCCCGGCCGTGCCCGTACTGGACGCCCTCCACACCGACGGGTCCGAGTACGTCCGCCGCTCCGTCTCCAACCACCTCAACGACATCAGCCGCGACCACCCCGACCTCGCCGTCGAGACCGCCGCCCGCTGGCTGGCGCGGCCCGCGGCCACGACGGACCGCGTCGTACGGCACGGACTGCGCACCCTGATCAAGGCGGGGCGGCCCGAGGCGCTGACCCTGCTGGGCCACGCCCCGGACGTCCCGGTCGGCGTGCGCGGGCCCGTGGTCACCACCCCGCGGGTCTCGGTCGGCGAGTACCTCGTCTTCGACTACGCGGTCACCAACACCGGTGCGCTCCCGGCCGAGCTGGTCGTCGACTACGTCGTGCACCACACGAAGGCGAACGGCACCCGCACCCCGAAGGTCTTCAAGCTCGTCACCCGCGCCCTGGCCCCGGGCGAGACCCTCACCGGCACCAAGCGGCACTCGTTCAAGCCGATCACCACCCGCCGCTACCACTCCGGCGAGCACCTGGTGCAGCTCCAGATCAACGGACGGGTGCGCGGCGAAGCCGCGTTCTCGCTGGACGCCGGGTGAGCACCTCGGCAGGCCGGCGGTCCGGTCGTCGGGGTCCCGTGGCGGGACCCCGACGACCGGACCGGGTCCGGGCGGCTTACGCCGTCCAGACGATCGACTGCATCTCGCTGTACGCGTGCAGCGCGTACGAGCCCACGTCGCGGCCCACGCCCGAGCGCTTGAAGCCGCCGAACGGCGCCTCCATGTTCCGGCCGATGGTGTTCACGCCGACCCCGCCCGCCCGCAGCCGCCGGGCCACGCGGAACGCGCGGGCCGAGTCCCCGGACCACACGTAGCTGAGCAGCCCGAAGTCGCTGTCGTTGGCCAGGCGGACCGCCTCGTCCTCGTCCCCGTCGAAGGGGACGACCACGACGACCGGGCCGAAGATCTCCTCGCGGACCACCCGCATGTCGTTCGTGCAGTCGACGAGGAGGGTGGGGGCCACGTAGAAGCCCTTGCCGCCGTCACCGACCACCGGGCGCTCACCGCCGTGGGCGATGCGCGCGCCCTCCTTCTTCCCCAGCTCGACGTACGACTCCACGCGGTCCCGGTGCGCCGCCGAGATCACCGGTCCCACCACCGTGCCCCGCTCCCTCGGGTCGCCGACCTTCATGAAGGCCAGGTAGCCGGTGAGCTTCTCGATCAGCCGGTCGTAGACCGCCCGGTGGACGATCACCCGGGTCGGGGCCGTGCAGATCTGGCCGGAGTAGAAGGAGAAGGTGGTGCCGATGCCCATCACCGCGGCGTCCAGGTCGGCGTCCTCGAAGACGATCGCCGCGCCCTTGCCGCCCAGTTCCATCAGCTGCCGCTTCATCGTGCGGCCGCAGACCTCGGCGATGCGCTGCCCGACGGCCGTGGAGCCGGTGAAGGACACCATGTCCACGTACGGGGAATCGACCGCGGCCTCGCCGATCTCGACCGACTGCCCGTTCACCACGTTGACCACGCCCGCCGGCACTCCGGCCTCCGCGAGCGCCTCGGCCATCTTGAACACCGACAGCGGGTCCTGCGGGGCGGGCTTGACCACCACCGTGTTGCCCATGGCCAGCGCCGGGGCCACCTTGCCCGCCGGGTTCGCCCACGGGTTGTTGTACGAGGTGATGCAGGTGACCACGCCGACCGGCTGGCGCACCTCCAGCGCGCCCAGCACGGACGCCTTCCCCATCGGGCCGGCCTCGGTGACCTGCGGCGGCAGCCCGCGCTCGACCGGCTCCAGGGCGCCCTTCGCGTACCGCCGGAAGCGGGTGACGCCGACGCCGACCTGCATGCCGCGCGCGATGCCGGTCGGGGCGCCCGTCTCGGCCTGTGCGAGGGCCGCCCACGGTTCGAACTCCCGCTGCATGATGTCGGCGGCCCGGTCGAGGATCGCCGCGCGCGCCTCGGGCGTCGTACGGGACCAGCTCTCGAAGGCCTCGGCTGCGGCGCGGGCCGCCTCCGCGACCTGGCCGCGCGAGGCCTCGGGGGCCAGGCCGACGACGGACTCGTCCGCCGGGCTGACCACCTCGTAGTGGCCGCCCTCGGGCTCCACCCACTCGCCGCCGATGTAGAGCTTCTGCGGTACCTGCGACTGCGTCATCGGGTGCTCACCGTCCTCGTGTCCCGGCCGGACCGGAGCACGATGCCCGGCACGGCCCCCGTCACCTCGTCGTCGCGGATGGTCTCCACTCCGTTGACCCGGACCGAGACGATGCCGATGGCCCGGGAGTCCAGCCGCGGGCTGTCCCCGGGCAGGTCGTGGACGAGGGTCGCGGGTCCCGCCTCGATGCGCTCGGGGTCGAAGAGGACCAGGTCCGCGTGGTAGCCCTCGGCGATCCGGCCGCGCTCGCGCAGCCCGAACAGCTGCGCCGGGTCGTCGGTGAGCATCCGTACCGCCTGCTCCAGCGGCACCAGCTTGCGGCCGCGCAGGCAGTCGCCGAGGAAGCGGGTCGTGTAGGGGGCGCCGCACATGCGGTCCAGGTGCGCGCCGGCGTCGGAGCCGCCGAGCATGACGTCCTCGTGCTGCCAGGTCTCGGCGCGCAGGGCCCAGGTCGCCGGGTCGTTGTCGGTGGGCATGGGCCACAGGACGGTGCGCAGGTCGTCGTTGGCGCATATCTCGACGAGGCACTGGAAGGCGTCCTGGCCGCGCTCGGCGGCGATGTCGTTGACGACGCGCCCGGAGAGGCCCTCGTTCTCCTTGCTGTACGTGTCGCCGATGACGTAGCGCCCGAAGTTGGCGAGGCGGCGGAAGACGCCGGCCTCCTTGCTGTCGGCGCGGCGCAGCATCTCGGCGCGTACGTCCCGGTCGCGGAGCTTCGCGATCCGCTCGGGGACGGGCAGGTTCAGGATCTCGCCCCAGCCGGGGATGAGGTTGAGCGCGCAGAACGTGCCCAGCGACATGTTCATGGGGGTGAGGATCGGCATGGTGAGGGCGACGATCCGGCCGCCGGCCTTGCGGGCGCGCTCGCTGGGGATCAGCTGGCGCGGGACCCGCTCGGGGACGGAGGCGTCGATGGTGAGGACGTTCCAGTTCAGGGGCCGGCCGGCGGCCGCGCTCATCTCGACGAAGAGGTCGATCTCGTCGTCGGAGAACTGGTCGAGGCAGCCCGCGACGATCGCTTCGAGCTGGGTGCCCTCGTGTTCCGCGACGGCTCGGGAGAGCGCGAGGAGTTCGGCGGGTTCGGCGTGCCGGGAGGCGACGGGGGCGCCGGCGCCGTCGGAGTGCGTGGAGGACTGGGTGGTGGACAGGCCCCAGGCTCCGGCGTTCATGGCGTCGTGGAGGAGGTCGAGCATCTGCCGCATCTGCTCGGGGGTGGGCTTGCCTCCGACGGCGTCCTCGCCCATGACGTGGCGGCGCAGGGCGCAGTGGCCGACCATGAAGCCGGCGTTGACGGCGATGCGGCCGTCGAGCGCGTCGAGGTACTCGCCGAAGGTGGACCAGGTCCAGTCGACGCCCTCCTCCAGGGCCGCCAGGGCCATGCCCTCGACCTTGCTCATCATGCGGCGCGTGTAGTCGGCGTCCTCGGGGCGGGCCGGGTTGAGCGGGGCCAGGGTGAAGCCGCAGTTGCCGCCGGCGACGGTGGTGACGCCGTGGTTCATGGAGGGGGTGGCGTAGGGGTCCCAGAAGAGCTGGGCGTCGTAGTGCGTGTGCGGGTCGATGAACCCGGGGGTGAGGACGAGGCCGGTGGCGTCCTCGGTGGTGCGGGCCTCTTCCGTCACGGTGCCGATGGCGACGATGCGCCCGTCGCGGATGCCGACGTCTGCGACGCGGGCGGGGGCGCCGGTGCCGTCGACGACGGTGGCGCCCTTGATGACGTGGTCGAGCATGACGTCCCTTCTCCGTGTGCGTTGCGCGCCGTGTCCTGGGGCTCCGCCCCAGACCCCGCGTCTCAAACGCCGGCGAGGCTGATTTTTGGCTGCTGTCTGCTGTCAGGCGCGGCTCAAAGACCCGGGGCTCCGCCCCGTACCCCGCTCCTCAAACGCAGGAGGGGCTGGATTTGCCACCGGTGGCGCCTCAAGCATCGGCCGGACCGAGGTTGCCCGGGCGGGCAACCCAGCCGCACAAGGCAGGCGACGGGGACGAAATCCAGCCCCGCCGGCGTTTGAGGCGCAGGGTCTGGGGCGGAGCGCCAGCAGCGGCGCCGCACCCGTGCCCCGGCCGGTGGCCGCCCGGCCGGGGCAGGTGTGGGACGGCGGTCCGGGAAGACGCCGCCCCGGTACGGGGCCCGGGTCTGCTCGGCCCGCCGCTAGGCGGACTGGCGGAAGCGGGTCGTGCGGTGGACCGGGTCCGTGTCGATCTCCGGGATCACGTGCTCGCCGATCAGCTTGATCGTGGTCATCGTGTCCTCGTACGAGACGCCCGTCGGCAGACCGAAGGACAGCTGGTCGGCGCCGGCCTGCTCCCAGCGCTTGCACTGGGCCTTGACCTCGGACGGGTCACCGCAGATCAGCAGTTCCTCGGCGATCAGGAGCTCGATGATCTCCGCGTTGTACTCGGGCAGGGTCTCGGGCCACTCCGGGATGGCCTCCGGCCGCGGGAAGGTGTCGTGGTAGCGGAACACCAGCGACTGGAAGCGGTTCATGTTGGCGTTGACGGCGATCTCGACGGCCTTGTCGTGCGTCTCGGCGCAGATCGCGGTCGAGGTGACCATGACGTTGTCGTTGACGAAGGCGCCGATGGCCTTCGCCTCCCGGATGGCCGTCTTGTACTGGTCGAGGACCCATTCCATGTCGGAGACCTTCTGCACGCTGAAGCCCAGCACGCCGAGGCCCTTCTTGGCGGCCATCGCGTACGAGGACGGGGAGCCCGCCGCGTACCACATGGCCGGGTGCGCCTTCCCGTACGGCTTGGGGAAGACCTTGCGCGGCGGGAGCGACCAGTGCTTGCCCTGGAACCCCTCGTATTCCTCCTGGAGGAACATCTTGGGGAACTCCGCGATGGTCTCCTCCCAGATCTCCTTGGTGCCGTTCATGTCCTCGATGCCCGGGAGGAAGCCGAGGATCTCGTGGCTGCCGGCGCCGCGGCCGGTGCCGAATTCGAAGCGGCCCTTGGAGAGGTGGTCGAGCATGGTGACCTTTTCGGCCACCTTCACCGGGTGGTTGACCGGGGCGAGCGGGTTGAAGATGCCGGAGCCGAGGTGGATGCGCTCGGTGGCGGCGGCGAGGTAGCCGAGGAACACCTCGTTCGCCGACAGGTGCGAGTACTCCTCCAGGAAGTGGTGCTCGGAGGCCCAGGCGTACTTGAAGCCGGACTTGTCGGCCTGGATGACGTACTCGGTCTCCTCCAACAGCGCCTTGTGCTCGGCCTGGGGGTCGACCTTGGACCGCGCCTCAGGCACGTATCCCTGCACGAAGAGCCCGAATTCCAAGGGGGTTCACCGTCCTTTGGTTTCTGACGTTGCGTCAGATTCGATGTCTCGACTGTTCCATCGCGAGTGCGGGAGCGTCAATACCTGACGCTCCATCAGATATGTGGGAGGGCGGCTAGAGGACGCTGACGCCCGCCATCCAGCCGCCGTCGATGACGAAGGGCTGGCCGGTGATGTAGGAGGAGTCGTCGGCGGTCAGGAAGAGCGCCAGCTTCGCGATCTCCTCCGGCTGCCCCACCCGCCCCATCGGCACCACGCGCTGGTAGAGCTCCGCCATGGCGTCGCGGGCCTCCTGGGGCAGGTCCGCCGGGTTCGTGTTGCCGGGGGTGGCCATCGCGGTGTCCACGGCGCCCGGGCACATCGCGTTGACCCGGATCCCCTTGGCTGCCAGCTCCAGCGCGGCCACCCGGGTCAGGCCGAGGATGGCCGCCTTGGTCGCCGCGTACGTGCCGACGTACGCCATGCCCGTCAGGCCCGTGTACGAGGAGGTGTTGACGATCGTGCCGCCGCCGGCGGCCTCGATCTCGGGGGCCACCGACTTGATGCCGAGGAAGGCGCCGACCTGGTTGACCTGGACCACCTGCTGGAACTCCTCCAGCGGGGTCGCGGTCAGCTCGTTGAAGCGCAGGATGCCCGCGTTGTTGACGAGCCCGTTGATCGGGCCGAAGGCCTCCTTCGCGGCGGCGACCGCGGCCGCCCAGTCCTCCTCGCGGCTCACGTCGAGGTGCGCGTAGCGGGCCCGGTCCTCGCCCAGCTCCTTGGCCACGGCCGCGCCCTGCTCGTCGAGCACGTCCCCGAGGAGCACCTTGGCGCCCTCGGCGGCGAAGAGGCGGGCCTCCTGCTCGCCCTGGCCGCGCGCCGCGCCGGTGATGATCACGACGCGCCCGTCCAGCTTGCCCATGTCCTGCTCCCGGTCTTCTAGTCGTTGAGGTGCGGCGCGACGTCGGCGCCGAAAGCGGTGATCTGGTCGACGAGTTCGGCGCGGTCGCGGCAGCGGAAGCGGACCTGGATCTGGTCCACGCCGAGGGCCTTGTACTCCCGCAGGGACTCGGCGAGCGCTTGCGCCTTGCCGGTCAGCGTGCGGCGGCCGGTGTCCCAGCCGGGCTCGCCGACGTACAGGGCCTCGGTGATCGCCCCGAACTCCATGGGGCCGGTCACCCCGGCCTCCTCGCGGAGCTCCTTGATCCGGGCGATCTGCGCGGGCAGCTTCTCCCGTGGGTCACCCTGCGGGAGCCAGCCGTCGCCCCGGAGGGCTGCGCGGCGCACGGCGGCGGGCGAGGAGCCGCCGACCCAGACGGGGATCCGCTCCTGCGCGGGCCGGGGCAGCTGGCCGAGGTCCTTGAAGGAGAACCGCTCGCCCTCGAACTCGGGGTACTCCTCGGGTCCCAGCGCGGCGCGCAGCGCGTCCAGGGTCTCGTCGAGGACGGCGCCGCGTCGGTCGAAGTCCACGCCGAGGACCTCGAACTCCTCCTGGACGTGCCCGGCGCCGACGCCGAGGACCAGCCGGCCGCCGGAGAGGTGGTCGAGGGTGGCGTACTGCTTGGCGCTGAGCAGGGGATGGCGCAGGCCGAGGATCGCGACGTGGCTGAGCAGCCGGACGCGCTCGGTGATCCCGGCCAGGAAGGAGAGCGTGGCCACCGGATCGTACCAGATGGTGCTCATGGGGCCGGCGAGCCGGCGCGGGATGGCCACGTGGTCGCAGGTCGCCAGGTAGCCGAAGCCGGCCCGGTCGGCGGCGCGGGCCACCTCGGCGAGGTCGGCGGCGCCGGCCGAGGCCTCCCAGGGTTCGGCGTAGATGGTGCTCTGCGACTGGATCGGGAGCTGCATCCCGTAGACCAGCCGACCTTCCGGAAATACGCGCGCCATGCCGGGCCCGCCTCGCCTTCGTCTGCCGATTCGTCATATCGGTGTGCCGGGCCATCGTCGTAGCTGACGGTCCGTCAGGCAAGGGGGTGGACGGAACGGGTGGCGGACCGGACCGCACACCGTGCCGCGCATCGAACCTCTGGCCTGATCCGAAAGGGACGGCCTAGGGTGCGCGCATGGATCTGTTGCTCACGCTCGTCAGCGGGATCGCCTGGACGGTCGTGTACGTGGAGGCGATCCGCGTCGGGTTCCGCGACCGGACGTACGCGATGCCCGTCGCCGCGCTCGCGCTGAACTTCGCCTGGGAGTCGATCTACGCGGTCCGCGACATCGCGACCGGCGTCTCCGCCCAAGGCGTGGTGAACGTGGTGTGGGCGGCGGCCGACGTGGTGATCGTCTGCACCTACCTGCGGTTCGGACGGGCCGACCTGCCGCGGTTCGTGACCCGGCCGATGTTCGCCGCGTGGTCGGTCCTGGTGTTCGGAACCGGTTTCGCCGTACAGGGCCTGTTCCTGGCCCACTTCGGGGCGCACGACGCCTCGCGCTATTCGGCGTTCCTGCAGAACCTGCTGATGTCGGGGCTGTTCATCGGCCTCTTCGCGGCACGGTCGGGCCCGCGCGGGCAGTCCCTGACCATCGCCGTCGCCAAGTGGCTGGGCACCCTGGCCCCGACGCTGCTGTTCGGGGTGATCGAGGACGCGCCGTTCATCCTCGCGCTGGGGATCCTGTGCGGCGTCTTCGACCTGGCCTACATCGGCCTGCTCCTGCGGGCCCGGAGCCGTGCGGCCGGGGGCGACACGGAGGCCGGGGCCGACGCCGGGACCGTGGCCGGGGCCGAAGCCGGGGCCGTCAGAAGCCTTCCGGACCCATCACGATGACCGGCTTCGCCGCCGGATCGAGGGTTTCCAGGACCTTCTTCATGGCCTGCTTCGGGATGCCCACGCAGCCCTGCGAGGGGCCGTCGTGGTCCACGTGGAGCCAGATGTTGCCGCCCTTCGACTCACCCTCCGGCTTGGTCGCGTCCAGCGGGGACGTGCCCGGCTTGCGGTTGAAGTCGATCGCGACCACGTAGTCGAAGGAACCGGCGAGGGACTCGCCGTTCACCCCGCGGCCCGTCGCCACGAACGCCCCGTCCTTGTCGTACGGGAGCCTCGTGCCCGGCGGCTTCGCCAGCAGCCCGCCCGCGTCGGTCAGCGCGAACACGCCCTGCGGGGAGGTCAGGTCCCCGTACGTGCGCTCCGTGGACCAGCCCTTGGCCCCGTTGCGCGCCGGCCAGCTCTCGGCCCGTACCCAGTCCGCGCCGGCCGCGGGCCGCGTGTACAGGGTGGCGGTGGACTCCGAGGAGTCCTTGGCCTTGCCGGTGACCAGGATGAGCTGGCGGGACTCGGCGGGGATCCGGGCCCGGGTCTGCTCGCTGACGCCCGGCAGACCCTGGAGGGCCTCCCGGCGGGCGTCGCGCGCGGCCCGGTCCTCGGCCGGCGGGCGGGAGTCCGCCCGGGCCTGCGGCCGGGGCTGCGACCCCTGCGGGTCGTCGGCGGCGTACACCCAGCCCGCCCCGAGGGTCAGCAGGCCGAAGGCAGCCGCCAGCGCCACGCGGCGCGTCGGGCGGGGCGTGCGGGAGCGGGCTCGGCGGTGCTTGCTCATTGGGCCGACCGTACATCAGCGGATCTTCGAACCCGGTGCACCTCGGGAGGCGCCCTGTCGGCCCGCCGACGGGAAACGGACCCGTACCGTCAGCCCGCCCTCCGGTGCCGCGTTGGCCTCGGCCACGAGCTCCGCGCCGTGCGCCCGCGCGATGGCCGCCACGATCGAAAGCCCCAACCCCGCGCCCTCACCTGCGGTGTGCTGCCGTTCGGCACGCCTGCGGAAAGGCTCCAGGAGCCTCGGCACGTCCGCCGGATCGATCACCGGGCCGGTGTTGGACACGGCCAGTTCCCCGCCGGCGGAGGTCGCCACGACGATCCGGCCGCCCGCACGGTTGTGACGTACGGCATTCTCCAGCAGGTTCCGGACCAGGTGTCCGAGCAGCGCCCGGTCCCCGGTCACCGTCAGCGGCGCGAGGGTCCGTACGACGGTCAGCGCGTGCGGCGGGTCGGCAGCGAGTTCCGCCGCGGTCAGCGCCGCCAGGTCCACCGGCCCGGTGGACCCGGGCTCCAGGCCCTCCTGCGACGCCGCGAGCAGCAGCAGGGACTCGACGAGGTGCTCGCCCTCCTCCGCGACGCCGATCAGCCGCTCCCGGATCCGGGCCACCTTCCGCGGCGACGGCTCCCCCGCCAGCCCGATCTCGGCGGCGGCCCGCTGCACGGCCAGCGGGGTGCGCAGTTCGTGCGCCGCGTTCGCCGCGAACCGCCGCTGGGCGCCGACCAGATCCTCCATCCGCCCGAGCATCGCGTCGAAGGTGTCGGCCAGTTCCTTGAGTTCGCCGGGCGGGGCGTCGAGGGAGATCCGCTGGTGCAGGTTCTCACCGGAAAGCCGGCGCGCGGTCTCGGTGATCACCCCGACGGGGCGCAGCACCCGGCCGGCCATCCACCAGGCGAGCCAGATCGACAGGACGGCGAAGACGGCCAGCGCGATGAGCGAGTACGTCAGCAACTGGTGCCGGGTGGCGTCGGTGACGGCGTCCGAGAGGTTCTGGGTGAACGCGTACCCCTTGAGCTCCTCGGGGGTGGGCGTCTCGCCCGGGGCCATGGTCCGGGCGGGTTCGGGGCTCCGGTCCACGTCGACCGTCCGGCCCGGCACGGGGATCCGGTAGGCGGGGCTGACCGTACGGACCACCCCGTTCACGCTCGCGTACAGGCCCTGGCCGACGAGGAAGTAGACCAGCGCCACCAGTCCCCCGCCCGCGAGGAGCAGCAGCACCCCGTACAGGGCGGTGAGGCGGCCTCGTTCGGTCCGCGGGAGCAGCCGTTCGGGCAGCCGTGGAAGCGCCGGGCCGTTCATGCGCCGGCGATCCGGTAGCCCGCGCCCGGCACCGTCTCGATCGGCTGCGGCTCGCCCAGCTTGGCGCGGAGCTTGCTGAGGGTGACGCGGACGGCGTTGGTGGAGTAGCTGGTGTCCTGCTCCCACACCTGCTCGATCAGGTCGTCGCTGCTGACCACGGCCCCTTCGGCGCGCAGCAGCGTCTCCAGCACGGCGAACTCCTTGCGGGACAGCGCGAGCCGGTGCCCGTCGCGGGTGGCGGTGCGGCGGGCGGTGTCGACGGCGATCCCGGCGCGCTCCAGCACGGGTGGCAGGGCGGGGCGGGCGCGCCGGCCCAGCGCCAGGACGCGGGCGAGCAGCTCGTCGTAGGCGAAGGGCTTGGTGAGGTAGTCGTCGGCGCCGAGACCGAGCCCCTCGACCCTGTCCCGCACGGTCCCGGACGCGGTCAGCATCAGGACGCGGGTCAGCAGCCCCTCGCGGACCACTTGGCGGCAGACCTCGTCGCCGTGCAGGCCGGGCAGGTCGCGGTCCAGGACGAGGACGTCGTACGCGTCCAGCCGCAGCCGGCGCAGTGCCTCCAGGCCGTCGCCCGCCTCGTCGACGGCCAGGGCGTCGCGGCGCAGCCCCTCGGCGATCATCTCCCGGAGGAATTCCTCGTCCTCCACCACCAGTACGCGCATGCCCCCTCTTTACCGGAAGCCCACATTTCGCCGTTGTAAGCAGGGAGCGAGAGGGAAGCGAAACCCCCTTCGGCGCAAGGCTCGGGACCATGAAGCGATCCCTGATCATGACCACGGCCGCGGTCGTCACCGGGCTGACCCTGTTCGCCACCGCCTGCGCGAACGACGGCCCCGGCGGCTCCTCGGGTTCGGGCGGGAAGAAGGAGTCGAGCGGCGGGACGGACGCCGACCGCGCCGTGAAGATGCGCCAGTGCCTGCGCGAGCACGGCATCGACGCCCCCGACCCGGCGCCCGGCCAGGACCCGCGCGGGATGACGGTCGGCGGCGGCGCCGACCCGCAGAAGATGCAGGAGGCCATGAAGGAGTGCGGGATGGGCGGCCCCGGCTCGGGCAAGGAGCCCACGCAGGAAGAGAAGGACAAGGAACTCCAGTGGATCCGCTGCATGCGTGAGAACGGCGTCGCGCTGAAGGACCCCGAGTACAACGGGGGCGCGCGCAGCGGCATCGAGATACCCCAGGGCCAGGAGAAGGCCTTCGAGGACGCCCAGAAGAAGTGCGAAGCGGCCCGGTGAAGCCGCGCTCCAAATGGCTGCTGGGCGCGCTGGCCGTCGTACTGGCCGTCTCGGGCGGCGGTTACGCCGTCATGGCGCAGCCGCAGCGGGACGACGCGGCGCGCGAGCGGCGCGCGGACGGACTGCCGCCCGCGACGGCGCCGGTGCGGCGCGGCGACCTCGGCTCGGGCCTCCAGGTGGAGGGCACCCTCGGGTACGCGCAGGAGCGCAAGCTGAACGCGGGCGGGCCGGGCGTGCTGACGTGGATCGCCGGAGAGGGATCGACGGTCGAGCGGGACGGGAAGCTCTACGAGGTGGGCGGGCGGGCGGTGCGGCTGATGTACGGGGCCGTGCCCATGTACCGGCCGCTGAAGGCCGGGGACAAGGGCGAGGACGTCAAGCAGCTCAAGCGCAACCTCCAGGCGCTGGGGTACGGCACCGGGCTCGACCCGGAGGACCCCGCGTACACGGCGGGCACGGCGACCGCGGTCAAGCGGTGGCAGAAGGCGCACAAGAACGCGGAGACGGGCGAGGTCGGCAAGGAGGACGTCGCCTTCGCCTCGGGGCCGCAGCGGGTGCGCGGGAACGACGCGGCGGTCGGTGACGAGCCCGGGCCGGGCAAGCCGGTGCTCACGGTGACCGGGACCGAGCGGATCGTGCGGTTCCGGCTGGAGGCGGCGAAGGCGGCCGCGGCGAAGCCCGGCGAGCCCGTCACGGTACGGCTGCCGGGAGGGGCGACGGCCGGCGGCAAGGTCGACTCGGTGGGCGGCACGGCCGGTTCGGGTGACGGGAACGACGGCGCGGGCGGAGCCGGCGGGGGCGGTGCGGGCGGCGGCGGCGGCGACAAGAAGGCCAAGGTCGAGGTGTCCGTCACCTTCGACAAGCCCGCCGAGGTCAATGCCCCGGACCAGTCCCCGGTGACCGTCGGCCTGACCGGGGAGACCCGCAAGGGCGTGCTCTCCGTACCGGTGGGCGCGCTGCTCGCGCTCGCGGACGGCGGCTTCGGCGTCCAGGTCGTGGAGGACGGCCGGGCGCGCGAGGTGAAGGTCGAGCTGGGCATGTTCGGCAACGGCCGGGTCGAGGTGACCGGCGGCGCCCTCAAGGAGGGCATGCAGGTGGGGATCCCGAAGCTTTGAGCGACATCGACATCGACATGGAAACGGTCGTGGAGTTGACCGGGGTCACCAAGGAGTACCCGGGCGGGGTCGCCGCCCTGCGCGGGGTCGACCTGACCGTCCGCAGCGGCGAACTCCTCGCCATCGTCGGCCCGTCCGGCTCGGGGAAGTCCACGCTGCTGCACATCGTCGGCACCCTGGACCGCCCGACGGCCGGAGGCGTGCGCATCGCCGGCCATGACGTGGCGGCCCTGTCGGACCGTGCGCTGTCGGCACTGCGCTCCCGGCACGTCGGCTTCGTCTTCCAGTCCTTCCACCTGGTGCCGGGCATCAGCGCGAAGGCGAACGTGGCCGAGGGACTGCTCTACTCCGGCCTCTCGCGCGCCGAGCGCGGACGCCGGGCGGCCGCCGCCCTGGAACGGGTCGGCCTCGGGGACCGGATGGACCACCGGCCGCACGAACTGTCCGGCGGCCAGAAGCAGCGCGTGGCCATCGCCCGTGCGGTCGCCGGCGCACCGGACCTGCTGCTCGCCGACGAACCGACGGGCGCCCTGGACACGGCCTCCGGGGAGTCGGTGATGGAGCTGCTGCACGAGCTCAACCGGGACGGCGCCACGATCGCGGTGATCACCCACGACAACGAGATCGCCGCGAGCCTGCCGCGGCAGGTGCGCATCCGGGACGGGGAGATCGTGGCGGACGTGCTCAACGGGGCGGACGTACGGAACGGGGCGGGGGTGGTGTGGTCATGACCGGCCCCCGTGCCCGCACCCGGCTCACCGCGCCGAGGCTGTCCCCCCGGGACGTCCTGCACGTCGGGTCGGCCGGCCTGCGCTCGCGCCCCATGCGGGTGGTCCTGTCCGCGCTCGGCATCGCCATCGGCATCGCGACGATGATCGCGGTGGTCGGGATCTCCTCCTCCAGCCAGGCCAAACTGCTGCGGGAGCTCGACGCGCTCGGCACCAACATGCTGGTCGTGACGCCCGGCCAGGGCATGTTCACGGGGCAGGACACCAAGCTGCCGAAGGAGTCCCCCGGCATGATCTCCCGCATCGAGGGCGTCGAGTCCGTCGGCACCACCGGCGACGTGCCCGAGTCCGTACGCCGGTCGGAGAACATCCCCCGGGAGGAGACCGGCGGGATCGTGCTGAAGGCGGCCACGGACGATCTGCTCGGCACGCTGCGCGCGAGGACGGGCAGCGGGACCTGGCTCGACGAGGCCACCGGCCGCTACCCGGCGGTGGTGCTCGGCGACGTGTCAGCGCGCCGCCTCGGCATCACCGCGCCGGGGCAGCAGGTCTTCATCGGCGGCCGGTACTTCACGGTGATCGGCATCCTGGAGCCGGTCCCGCTGGCTCCGGAGATCGAGCGGTCCGCGCTGATCGGCTGGGACGCGGCGCAGCGGCTGCTCGGCTTCGACGGGCACCCGACGGCGGTGTACGAACGCTCGGCGGACGACCGGGTGGCGGCGGTCAGGAAGCTGATCGCGCGGACGGCCAACCCGCAGACCCCGAGCGCGGTCGCGGTCACCGACCCCTCGGCGGCGCTCCAGGCGAAGGCGGCCACGGAGGGTGCGTTCAGCACGCTGCTGCTCGGCCTGGGCGGGATCGCCCTGCTGGTGGGCGGGGTCGGGGTCGCCAACACGATGATCATCTCGGTGCTGGAGCGGCGCCACGAGATCGGCCTGCGCCGCTCGCTGGGCGCCACCAAGGGCCAGGTCCGGATCCAGTTCGTCACGGAGTCACTGCTGCTGTCCGGGCTCGGCGGCCTGGCGGGCATCGCCCTGGGCGGCGCGGCCACGGCGGTCTACGCCCGGGTCGGGGACCTGCCCTGGGTGGTCCCCCTGTGGGCGGTGACGGGCGGCTTCGCGTCGACCCTGGCGATCGGCACGCTGGCCGGCCTGTACCCGGCGGTGCGCGCGGCCCGGCTCTCGCCGACGCTGGCGCTGGCGGCGGCGTAGGGGGCGCCGGGGCGGGGCGGGGCGGGGACCGGGCGGAGGCGAGGGCCGGG
>NZ_JBIWFI010000046.1:55302-65583 GCF_044762985.1 Streptomyces sp. NPDC096339
CCGGGGACCGGGCGGAGGAAAGGGCGGAGGCGAGGGCCGGGCCGGGGACCGGGCGGAGGAAAGGGCGGAGGCGAGGGCCGGGCCGAGGGCCGGGCGGAGGAAAGGGCGGAGGCGAGGGCCGGGCCGGGGACCGGGCGGAGGAAAGGGCGGAGGCGAGGGCCGGGCCGGGGACCGGGCGGAGGAAAGGGCGGAGGCGAGGGCCGGGCCGAGGGCCGGGCCGAGGGGAAAGAACGCATTCCCCGCCTCCGCCCCCCGGCGTACGCTGGATCGATGCGCACTCGAACTCCACGTCACGCGGCCCGCGTTGCCATCGTCTCCCCCGAAGGTTCGGTGTTCCTCTTCCGCGAGAACAACGTGGAGGTCGGCATCCACTGGCTGCCCCCGGGCGGCGGCATCGATCCCGGCGAGACCCCCGAGGACTGCGTACGGCGCGAGCTGCGCGAGGAGACCGGCTGGACCGACCTGGAGCCCGAACGCCTGCTCTGCACCTGGGAGCACGACTTCACGCACCAGGGCATCCCGGTGCGCCAGCACGAGCACATCTACCTCGCCCGGGGTCCGCACCGCGAACCGGTGCTGGAGTACCCCGGCATCCACTGGCAGTGGCTCTCCCCGGAGCGGCTGGCCACCCTCGGCGAACCCCTGTGGCCGCCGCGCCTCCCGGACCTGCTGGCCGGCGCCCCGGCGGAACCGGTCCACCTGGGGCTGCTGGCGTAGGAGGTGCCGGGGCCCGTCAGCCCTTCCCCGTGGCCTTGGCGTACAGCGAGGCGGCGTACTCCCCGAGGACGGTGCTGGTCGACTCGTCGTCGGTGTCGCCGCCCGTGAGGATGCCGACGATCTTCCCGTCGCGGGCGATCCACGCGCTGCCGCTGGTCCCGCCGGGGAAGTCGGCGCAGTCGAAGCGCTGTTCGGTGTCGCTGAGGCGGACCGCCACCGCCGTGCAGGTACGCGGCACCTTGCGGTCGGCGGGGTAGCCGGTGACGGTCACCTCCTCGGCGGTACGGCCGCTGGTGTCGAGGGCGGCCGCGCCGGTCACGTCCTCGATGTTGCGTCCCTTGCCGTCGGGGGCGACGCGGGCGAAGGCGAGGTCGTAGTCGTCGTCCGTGCCCTCGGCCCAGCGCTCGTCCTCGAAGACCTTCTCTATCTTCCAAGTACCGTACGGGGCGAAGCCGTTGGCGTACGCGGGTGCGAAGACGGCCCCGCCCTCGCCGTTGGTCTGGTCCCCGGCCAGCAGGCAGTGCCCGGCGGTGACGATCAGGTTCTTGCCCGGGCTGCTCACGACGGTCGCGGTACAGAAGTGGTCCCCGTCCAGGCCGCCGGTGAACAGGGCCCCGGTGAAGGCGGCCGGGCCTCCGGGCTTGGGGGTCACCGGAGCGGGCAGCGGCGAGGTGAGCTGAGATCTCGGCGAAGCTTGCGAACGCGACGAAGCCGTCGGCGAGGGGGTCGGCGCGGCCTTCGCGCGTACCGGCGGAGCCCCCTCGGGCGGCGGCACCAACTCGGCGACCGCCGCTGACGCGCCCAGCGCCGCCAAGGCGCACAGCACCACCGTCACCACGTTGCGCCTGTCCACCGGCATGATGATCCTTCCGCTTTGCCCCGGCGAAGCATGCCTTGGCGGCGGGCGCGGTCGCAAGGGGCGGGGCGGTGCGTGGCGGGCTTTGGACCGGACGGTATCAGCGGGTTCCCGGTTCCGACCGGACGAAGCCCATGCCCGGGCGGCCGTCCACGGAAATCTCACCGGTGGGGACGAAGCCCGTGCGGGTCAGGACGGTGCGGGAGCCCGTGTTGTCGAGCGTCGTGACGGCGCGCAGCGTGGTCACGCCGTACCGGGTGGCGGCGAGGCGGCAGATCTCGCGCACGGCGGCCGTGGCCAGCCCCCGCCCGGCGGCCCGCTCGGCGATCCGGTAGCCGAGCTCGGCCGAACCGTCCTCGACGTCGACGAGGTTGACCCTGCCGAGCACCTCCCCGTCGTCGCCGACGAGCAGGTGGAAGAAGCACAGCCCGTCGGCCTGCTCGGCCAGCAGGGCGTGGTGGCGCTCGTCGAAGTAGGCGAAGTACTGGTCGCCGCGGTCCGGGACCGACGCGGCGAAGTACGCCCGGTTCTCCCGCTCGAACTCGAGCAGGGCCGGGGCGTGTTCGACACGGAGCAGTTCGAGTTCGGGCATGCCCCAATGCTAGCGCTGCGGCCGCGGGGCACGACTTGGCACGCGCGCCCCTTCGCCCCCTGCCGGGGCCGCGTGTCCGGCGGGGCGCCCCCGCACTGAACGCGCGCGCCGGGGGCCCGTGCCACACCCCCGCGCCGACGGGGTCGGGTGCGCGGTGGGGCGCCCCCGCACTGAACGCGCGCGCCGGGCGGGCCCGTGCCACACCCCCGCGCCGTCGGGGTCGGGTGCGCGGCGGGGCGCCCCCGCACTGACGCGCGCGCCGGGCGGGCTCGTGCCACACCCCCGCGCCGCCGGGGTCGGGTTTGCGGTGGGGCGCCCCCGCACTGACGCGCGCGCCGGGCGGGCTCGTGCCACACCCCCGCGCCGCCGGGGTCGGGTTTGCGGTGGGGCGCCCCCGCACTGAACGTGCGCGCCGGGGGCCCGTGCCACACCCCCGCGCCGTCGGGGTCGGGTGCGCGGTGGGGCGCCCCCGCAGGGCGTCGAACGCAACCACGCCGCGGATGTCCGCTGCCTCCGCACGTTCGACGCCCGAGGAGGTGCCCCGCCGCACGCCCGACCCCGACGGCCCCTCACGTGCGGGCCGCCCCCGGGGGTGCCGCTGCGCGGAGCAGTCCCCTACCCGCCCTTCCACCGTTCCCCGGGCTCCGCCCGGACCCCGGTCCTCAAACGCCGGACGGGCTGAAAAGACCCGAGGGCTCCGCCCCCAGACCCCCGCGCCTCAAACGCCGGACGGGCTGAAAAGACCCGAGGGCTCCGCCCCGGCCCCCGCGCCTCGAACGCCGGCGAGGCTGAAAGACCCGGACCCCGCGCCTCGAACGCCGGCGAGGCTGGAGGTACCCCCGCAGCTACCGCCGAAGTCCTTCGACACCTCGGACCCGACGCCGGTCAGCCGCCGCGGGCGTCAGCCGGCCCCGCACCGCCTGGCCGCGAGGCGGATCTCCTGGACCGTGCCCGGCGGATCCACCAGCATCACGCCGACCTCCCGCCCCTGGTGGTGGACGCGCAGTCGCGGGCCGTCGACGGTCACGCGGAGCTCCGGCCACGGGTGCCGCCACAGCACGGAGCACTCCCACAACTGGAGGCCGCGGGTGGTCATGCGGAGCTGGAACCGGGGCTCCTCCCCCGCGGCGAACCCAGAGGGCGGCGCGAGACGGGCCGTCGGGGGGCGGACGGCGTACGCGCCGAGCAGCGTCTCCCCGGGCTCCAGGGCCGCCTCCTTGACGCCGTCGCGCCGCCCGGCCCGGGCCCCGGCCCAGCCGGCCAACGCCCCTGTCGGCAGGGCCGCGGCCACCACCGCCCACCAGGGCAGACCGGCCTTGGCCCCCGCGGCGACGGACGCCACCGTCGCGCAGAGCGCCGTCACCGAACCACCGACCAGCCCCGCCCGCCGGACCCCGCGCTCCCCGCCGTCCCCGTTCACGACCCCCGCCCCCCTGCGTATCGCCCGCGCACCGCAACCGTAACTCGGCTCTTCCCCGGCGAAATCGAGGGCTTGCCAGATCGCCGCTCTCGCGTAGTCTTCCCCTCGAACCAAAAACAGTGTCTGGGGGAAACAGTAATGATCGGTCTCGTCCTCGCCGCCACCACCGCCGCGCTCGCCGCGCCCGTCGTCGGTCTGTTCGGCCACCGCGCCGTGCGCCGGTCGGCGAACGCCGCCCTCATGCGGATCGACTCGCCGACCGGCATCGACGAGCAGGGCTTCATCCGCGTCGGCGGCATCGAGCAGTGGATCTCGATCCGCGGCGAGGACCGCGCCAACCCCGTGCTCCTGGAGATCCACGGCGGGCCCGGCGCGGCCAGTTCCCCCTACGGGGCCCGCACCCGGGAGTGGGAGAAGCACTTCACCCTCGTCCGCTGGGACATGCGCGGCGCCGGCCTGACCTTCGCCAACGGCGGCGCCGCGGCCCAGGGCGGGCCGGTCACCTTCGACCGGCTCTACGAGGACGCCCTGGAGGTCACCCGGTACGTCCTGGACCGGATGCGGGTGGACCGGGTGGTGCTCGTGCCGAGTTCCTTCGGCACCGTCTTCGGGCTGCGGCTGGCCCGCAACCACCCCGAGCTCTACTCGGCGTACGTGGGCACCGACCAGAACGTCCACGAGGCCGGCCGGGACACCTCCGCCTACCGGGCCACGTTGGAGCGACTGCGGGCGGCCGGGAAGAAGAAGCAGGCCGCGCGGATCGAGGCCATGGGGTCCGACCCCGCGCGGTGGACCCGGGCGCAGCGAACTTCGTACGACAAGCTGTGCGCCGGCAGCGACCCGCTGACCCTGGACACGGTGAAGAAGGTGATCCTGGGGTCGATGTGGCTGTCGCCGCTGTACACCGTCGGACGGATCAAGGCGTACTTCCAGGGCCAGGGCTTCTCGGAGACCGTCACCGAAGGGGCGGCGGGGTTCGACGACTGGGCCGACGGGACGCGCTTCGAGATCCCGTTCTTCGTCTTCCAGGGCGCGCTGGACGTGATCACCCCCGCCGCACGCGCCAAGGCGTACTTCGACGCGGTCGAGGCGCCGGTGAAGGGGTTCGAACTGATCGAGGACGCGAGCCACTTCGCGTGGATCCGGCGCCCGGAGCGGTTCCTGGAGCTCCTCCTGACCCATGTCCGCCCGGTGGTCACGGCCACCGCGGACCGCTAGGCCGCGACCGTCCGGGACGGGACAGGGGGCAGGGGCAG
Organism: Streptomyces sp. NPDC096339; assembly: GCF_044762985.1. Classification (NCBI taxonomy): domain Bacteria; kingdom Bacillati; phylum Actinomycetota; class Actinomycetes; order Kitasatosporales; family Streptomycetaceae; genus Streptomyces; species Streptomyces sp. NPDC096339. The sequence goes on from NZ_JBIWFI010000046.1 coordinate 60,144, forward strand.
GGGCAGGGCCAGGGGCAGGGCCAGGGGCAGGAGCGCGGCCCGGTGCGGGGTGTCGGTCACCCCCCACCGGGCCGCGCCCGCGTCGCCGTTACGCCCCCGGCCCCGCCCACAGTCCGTCCGGCGTCAGGCCGAGCAGGTCGATCGCGTTGCCGCGCACGATGCGGTCCACGACGTCCGGGGCCAGGTGGCCCATCTGCGCCTCGCCGACCTCGCGGGACTTCGGCCAGGTGGAGTCCGAGTGGGGGTAGTCGGTCTCGTAGAGGACGTTGGCGACGCCGATGGAGTCGAGGTTCTTGAGCCCGAAGGCGTCGTCGAAGAAGCAGCCGAAGACGTGCTCGGCGAAGAGCTCCGACGGCGGCCGGTGGACCTTGTCCGCGACGCCGCCCCAGCCGCGGTTCTCCTCCCACACCACGTTCGCCCGCTCCAGGATGTACGGGATCCAGCCGATCTGGCCCTCCGCGTACATGATCTTCAGGTTCGGGAAGCGTTCGAACTTGCCGCTCATCAGCCAGTCGACCATCGAGAAGCAGCAGTTGGCGAAGGTGATGGTGGAGCCGACCGCCGGCGGGGCGTCCGCGGAGGTCGACGGCATCCGCGAGGACGAGCCGATGTGCATGGCGATGACCGTGCCGGTCTCGTCGCAGGCCTCCAGGAAGGGGTCCCACTCGTCCGTGTGGATGGACGGGAGGCCGAGGTGCGGGGGTATCTCGGAGAAGGCGACGGCGCGCACGCCGCGGGCGGCGTTGCGGCGGACCTCGGCGGCGGCGAGCCGGGCGTCCCACAGGGGGATCAGGGTGAGGGGGATCAGCCGACCCCGGGCCTCGGGGCCGCACCACTCCTCCACCATCCAGTCGTTGTACGCGCGGACGCCGAGCAGCCCGAGCTCGCGGTCCTTGGCCTCGGTGAAGGTCTGGCCGCAGAAGCGCGGGAAGGTCGGGAAGCAGAGCGCCGACTGGACGTGGTTGACGTCCATGTCCGCGAGGCGGTCGGGAACCGAGAAGGATCCCGGGCGCATCTGCTCGTAGGTGATGACTTCCAGTTTGATCTCGTCGCGGTCGTATCCGACGGCGGTGTCGAGGCGGGTGAGGGGCCGGTGCAGGTCCTCGTACACCCACCAGTCGCCGATCGGGCCGTCGTCGCCCTTGGCTCCCATGACGGGGGCGAACTTGCCGCCGAGGAAGGTCATTTCCTTCAGGGGGGCGCGGACGACGCGGGGACCGGTGTCCTTGTACTTGGACGGGAGCCGGTCCCGCCAGACGTGGGGGGGCTCAACCGTGTGGTCGTCCACCGAGATGATCTTCGGGAAGGTCTCCATGACCCTACGGTAGCGCCGATCTGACGAACCGTCAGCTAGTTGGGAGCCGATCGCTCCGGGACGGGCTGACGTGTACGCGCAAGACAGGGCAGACTGACCCTTACACCGACGGAAGGCAGGGGGACGACCGCATGGACGGAGTACCGGCCATCCCGCGCCCACGGCTCGCGGCCGCCGCGGCCACGGCCGCACCCGAACCGGGGACCCCTCCGCCCGCCGTCGACCGTGGGGCCGACCCCACCGCACCCCTCACGACCCCGGGAACGGCCGGGGCGGCCCCGGCGACCGTCGCGGCCGCGGCCGCACCCGAGCCGGGCGGGCCTGCCCCCGCGGCCGGCCCGGGGGCGACCCCGTCGGCCCAGGCAACCCCGGTGACCCCGTCGGCCCAGGCGACCCCGGCGACCCCGTCGGCCCAGGCGACCCAGGCCGGCACCGAGGGTCGAGGCCCCGGCGCCACGAACGCCCCGGGCGCCGCGGGCGACGGCACCGAACCGCGGGCCGGCGGCGGCGCCGCGGGCAGGGCCGCAGGCAGGCGCGCAGGCACGCACACCGCAGGCCACCGCCCCGAAGGCAGCGGTGCGCCCGGGGTCGACGCGGGCGCCACGGGCGTCCCCGCCCCCGGGGACTCCCGGTTCTCCGTACTCGGACCCATCCGGGCCTGGCGGGGCGGCGACGTGCTGCCCTCGGGGACGCCCCAGCAGCGGGCGCTGCTCGCCGCGCTGCTGCTGCGCGGCGGGCGCACCGCCACCGCGCCCGAGCTCATCGACGCCATCTGGGGCGAGGACCCGCCGCAGCAGGCCCTCGCCACCATCCGCACGTACGCCTCCCGGCTGCGCAAGGTCCTCGACCCCGGGCTGCTCGTCTCCGAGTCCGGCGGCTACGCCATCCGCCTGCGCTCCGCCGCCACCCTCGACCTCGGCGTGGCCCGCAGCCTCGCCGACGACGCCGAGGCGGCCCGCGAAGCCGGCGACCGCTCCCTCGCCCGTACGCTGCTGGCCCGCGCCCTCGACCTGTGGGACGGCGAACCCCTCGCCGGAGTCCCCGGCCCGCACGCCGAAACGGAACGCACCCGGCTGGAGGAGTGGCGCCTGCAGCTGCTGGAGACCCGCCTCGACCTGGACCTGGAGGTGGGCCACCACGCGGAGGCCGTCTCCGAGCTCACCGCCCTCACCGCCGCCCACCCGCTGCGCGAACGCCTGCGCGAGCTGCTGATGCTCGCCCTCTACCGCAGCGGCCGGCAGGCCGAGGCCCTCGCCGTCTACGCGGACACCCGCCGCCTCCTGGCCGGCGAACTCGGTGTCGACCCGCGCCCCGAGCTGTCCGCGCTCCAGCAGCGCATCCTGAACGCCGACGCCGACCTGGCCCGCGCCGAGGACCAGGCGCCGGCCGCCGCGGCCGTCCACGTACGGCCCGCCCAACTCCCGGCGACCGTGCCCGACTTCACCGGCCGCGCCGGATTCGTCGACGAGCTCGGCACCATCCTGGCCGGCGGCTCCCAGGGCCAGGTCATGGCCGTCTCCGCGCTCGCCGGCATCGGCGGCGTCGGCAAGACCACGCTCGCCGTGCACGTCGCCCACGCCGCCCGCGCGCACTTCCCCGACGGCCAGCTCTACGTCGACCTCCAGGGCACCGAGCCGCGGCCCGCCGAGCCCGTCGCCGTCCTCGGTTCCTTCCTGCGCGCCCTCGGCACCCCCGACACCTCCATCCCGGACAACGCCGACGAGCGGGCCGCGCTCTACCGCTCCACCCTCGACGGCCGCCGCGTCCTGGTCCTGCTCGACAACGCCCGCGACGCCGCCCAAGTGCGCCCGTTACTGCCCGGCACCGCCGGCTGCGCCGCCCTCGTCACGAGCCGGGTCCGCATGGCGGGCCTCGCCGGGGCCCATCTCGTCGACCTCGACGTGATGAGCCCCGAGGAGGCCCTCCAGCTGTTCACCCGGATCGTGGGTGCGGAACGGGTCGGGGCCGAACGCCAGGCCGCCCTCGACGTGGTCGGCGCCTGCGGCTTCCTGCCACTGGCCATCCGCATCGCCGCCTCCCGCCTCGCGGCCCGCCGCACCTGGACGGTGTCCGTCCTCGCCGCGAAGCTCGCCGACGAACGCCGCCGCCTCGACGAGCTCCAGGCCGGAGACCTCGCCGTCAAGGCCACCTTCGAGCTGGGCTACGGCCAGCTGGAGCCCGCCCAGCAGCGCGCCTTCCGGCTGCTCGGCCTCGCCGACGGGCCCGACATCTCCCTCTCGGCGGCCGCCGCCGTACTGGACCTGCCCGAGTACGACACCGAGGACCTCCTGGAGGCCCTGGTCGACTGCTCCCTGCTGGAATCCGCCGCCGCCGGCCGCTACCGCTTCCACGACCTCGTACGCCTCTACGCGCGTGCGTGCGCGGAACGCGACGAGCAGCCGCCGAGCAGCCGGGACGCCGCCCTGGACCGGCTGCTGGACTTCTACCTCGCCACCGCCTCCGGGGTCTACGCCCTGGAACGCCCGGGTGACCGGCTCCCCGCGCACCTCTCCGACACCCACTACCCCGGCCTGGTCTTCCCCGACTCCCGCGCCGCCATGGACTGGCTCTACCAGGAGGCCGACCCGCTGCTGGGCTGCGTACGTCAGGCCTCGGTACGGGGCGGCGACTCGACGGTGCTGCGCCGGGCCGTGGACCTGCTGTGGGCGGCGAAGGACCTGGCCGAGTCCGGGGCCAACTCCAAGCAGTACGAGTCGGCCGCCGTCGCCCTGCGCGACGCCGCCCAGGCCGCGAAGGACCCGTACGCCGAGGGCCGCGCCCGCACCACCCTCACCAGCGTCCACCTCATCACGGGCCGCTTCGCCGAGGCCGACGACGAGGCCCGCCAGGCCACGGCCCTCGCCCGGGAGGCCGGCGACCCGCTGCCCAGCTGCTGGGCGCCCAACGACCGCGGGATCATCGCCCTCCACCAGGGGCGGCACGCGGACGGCGAGCGCTACCTGCTGGAGGCCATCTCCAACTTCCGCGCCGACGCCAACTACGTCGGCGAGGCCAGCGCCCTGTGCAACCTCTCCCGGATCCACGTGGAGCTCGGCCGGCTCCCCAGCGCCATCGACCTCGCCCAGCAGGGCATCGCCATCTACGACCAGATGGGCCTGACCCTGCGCCTGGCCAACGGCCGCTACGCGCTGGGCATCGCGCTCACCCAGGCGGGACGGCACGGCGAGGCGCTGACTCAACTGACCGAGGCGCTCGGGCTGTTCCACGACAACCGCCAGCCGCTGTGGGAGGGCATCACCCACTTCAGGCTCGCGGAGGTCCACCTGTCGGCCGGCCGGCCGACGCTCGCGGCCGCCCACGCCGAACAGGCGGTCGCACTGCGCGTGATGGGCGGCGAGTGGCGCCGGGCGTGCGTGCTGATGGTGCTCGGACGGGCGCTGCGGCGGCTGGGGCAGCGTGACCGGGCACGGGCGTGCTGGCGGGACGCGGAGGCGGTGTTCGCGCAACTCGGCTCGTCCGAACTGGCCGAGGTGCGTGCGCTGCTGGCGTCCGAAATCGCGGCCTGATCCGGACCGGTCCGGTTCCGGAACTGTCCTGACCTGCGCGATCAGGCGCTGAATGAGACGTTCATCGTTCGTTTATCGCCTCGGGTCATCGTAGGTGCATCGACTCGTCGCGTCGGGGGGCACGCGGGTCGGCTGGACAACCCGTTCGGCGGTCCGCGGGGGAATCGCCGAACGGGGCCCAACCCACCATCAGGAGTGCGTGATGACGACGAACGAGAACATCCTGCCGGGCGACGGCGACATCAAGCCGCTGGACAACCACGCCACGGGCATCGAGATCAAGCCGCTCGACAACCACGCCACGGGCGAACCGCTCACGACGGCGCCGGCCGACGAGGAGATCGTGACGCTCGACAACCACGCGACCGGCACCCTGCCGTAACGGCGGCTGCGGGCCACGGGGGACCCACCGGGGGGGGGTACGGGGGAACCGGGGGACCCAACGGGGGTACGGGGGGAACGGGGGAACGGCGGGCGCGGGGGGCCCGGGGGGGGGGCCCCCCCGCCCCCCCCGGTTCAAAATCCGGGGCCGGGCCGGGGCCGGGCGGGGGCCGGGCCGGGCCCACGGGTGAACCCCCCGCCGGCACCCCGTTGAAAA
>NZ_JBIWFI010000047.1:0-63276 GCF_044762985.1 Streptomyces sp. NPDC096339
TTGATCGTGGTGCCGCCCAGTTCCTTCTGGATCAGACCCTCCTGCAGACCGACCAGCGCGGTCGCGTGCGTCAGGTTCGGGAAGTACCCGATCCGGACCTCGGAGGCCGACAGCTTCTTGCCGCCGGTCGCGGCCGCGTTCGTCTGCTTGTCCACGGCCTGGGACCCGTAGCCGCAGGAGGCGAGGACGCCGATCAGCAGCGGCAGGGCGGCAGCGGCGGCGACGCCGCGGCGCAGGGTCTTGCTGGTGTTGCGGATGGCAGGCACGGGAGGACTTCCTCTCGTGACGTGGTCAACTCATGACGCACGTCTTCGTTCATGGAGCAAAGGCGGGTACGGCTGGTGGGGGGTGAGGGCGCGCATGCGGTGCACGTACGTCATCGCGCACATCGCGCCACCCCTCCCTGGCCGCTGCCGAGGGCGCCGCTGCCTACGCGGCCGCCCTCCTTGGCGAAGGTGGAATACAGATCGGCGAGCATGATCTAGAAGTCCCAGCCTTCTTCGTCCGCCTCGGCGGCCTGGTCGCCGGCCTGGGCCTTGGAGGCGAAGGACTCGCCCGCCATGCCCGCCGCCAGAGTGGTGCCGTCGGCCGGGTCGATCAGCAGGAAGGACCCGGTGCGGCGCGAGTCGGCGTACGCGTCGAGCGCGAGCGGCTCGGCGGTGCGGACGACGACGCGGCCGATGTCGTTGGCCACCAGCTGCCCGGGGTTCGGGTGCTGGGACAGGTCGTCCAGGGTCAGCCGCGAGGGGATCTCCTTGACGATGGCCTTGACCGTACGGGTCGTGTGCTTGATCAGCACGCGCGCACCCACGGCCAGCGGCTGGTCCGCCACGTGGCAGACCGTCGCCTCGACGTCCTGCGTGGTGGCCGGGGCGCTCGCGGACGGCGCGATCAGGTCGCCGCGCGAGATGTCGATGTCGTCCGCCAGACGCAGCGTCACCGACTGCGGGGCCCAGGCGATGTCGACGCTCTCGCCGAGCGCGTCGATGCCCACGACGGTGCTCGTACGGCCCGAGGGCAGCACGGTCACGGCCTCGCCGACGCGCAGCACGCCGGAGGCGATCTGGCCCGCGTAGCCGCGGTAGTCGGGGTGCTCGGCGGACTGCGGACGGATCACGTACTGCACCGGGAAACGCGCCGGGCAGGCGGTGAGGTCATGGCTGACGGGCACGGTCTCCAGGTGCTCCAGCACCGTCGGGCCGCCGTACCAGTCCATGTTCGCGGACGGGTCCACCACGTTGTCACCGGCCAGGGCCGAGATCGGGATCGCGGTGATCTCCGGGACGCCCAGGTCCGAGGCGTACGCCGTGAACTCCTCGGCGATGGCCGCGAAGACCGACTCCTGGTAGCCGACGAGGTCCATCTTGTTGACGGCCAGGACCACGTGCGGGACGCGCAGCAGCGCCGCGACGGCGGCGTGCCGGCGGGTCTGCTCGATCACGCCGTTGCGGGCGTCGACCAGGACCACGGCCAGGTCGGCGGTGGAGGCGCCGGTGACCATGTTCCGGGTGTACTGCACGTGCCCCGGGGTGTCCGCGAGGATGAACCGGCGGCGCGCGGTGGCGAAGTAGCGGTACGCGACGTCGATGGTGATGCCCTGCTCACGCTCGGCCCGCAGGCCGTCGGTGAGCAGCGCCAGGTCGGGCGCTTCCTGGCCGCGGGCCTGGGAGACCGCCTCGACGGCCTCCATCTGGTCGGTCAGGACCGACTTGGAGTCGTGCAGCAGGCGGCCCACCAGGGTGGACTTGCCGTCGTCGACGGAACCGGCGGTCGCGAAGCGCAGCAGGGTGGTCGCCGAGACGTCGGCGAACTGCTCGGTGGTGCTGGTCATGTCTAGAAGTACCCTTCGCGCTTGCGGTCTTCCATCGCGGCCTCGGACATCTTGTCGTCGGCGCGGGTCGCGCCCCGCTCGGTGAGGCGGGAGACGGCGATTTCGGCGATCACGGCGTCCAGCGTGGCGGCGTCGGAGTCGACGGCGCCGGTGCAGGACATGTCACCGACGGTGCGGTAGCGGATGAGACGCGTCTCGGGCGTCTCGTCCTCCTTCGGGCCGCCCCACTCGCCGGCGGTCAGCCACATGCCGTTGCGCAGGAAGACCTCGCGCTCGTGGGCGAAGTAGATCTCGGGCAGTTCGATGCCCTCGCGGGCGATGTACTGCCAGACGTCCAGCTCGGTCCAGTTCGAGAGCGGGAAGACGCGCACGTGCTCGCCGGGAGCGTGGCGGCCGTTGTAGAGCTGCCACAGCTCGGGGCGCTGGCGGCGCGGGTCCCACTGGGAGAACTCGTCGCGCAGGGAGAAGACGCGCTCCTTGGCGCGGGCCTTCTCCTCGTCGCGGCGGCCGCCGCCGAAGACGGCGTCGAACTTCAGCTGCTGGATCGCCTCGGTCAGCGGGACGGTCTGCAGCGGGTTGCGGGTGCCGTCCGGACGCTCGCGCAGCTTGCCCGCGTCGATGTAGTCCTGGACGGACGCCACGTGCAGGCGCAGGCCGTGCTGGGCGACCGTGCGGTCGCGGTACTCGATGACCTCGGGGAAGTTGTGCCCGGTGTCGACGTGGAGCAGCGCGAAGGGCACCGGCGCGGGCGCGAACGCCTTGAGCGCCAGGTGCAGCATGACGATGGAGTCCTTGCCGCCGGAGAAAAGGATCACCGGCTTCTCGAACTCGCCCGCCACCTCGCGGAAGATGTGCACGGCCTCGGACTCGAGGGCGTCGAGGTGCGACAGCGCGTAGGGCGCGTCGGCGTCGGACTCGGCGTGCACGTGTGCGGCGGTGGTCATGCCAGACCCCTCTCGGTGAGCAGCGCGTGCAGGGCGGAAGCCGACTCCTGCACGGTCTGCGTGTGCGACTCGATACGGAGGTCCGGGGAAGCCGGAGCCTCGTACGGGTCGTCGACCCCGGTCAGACCGGAGATCTCGCCCGCCGCCTGCTTGGCGTACAGGCCCTTCACGTCACGCTCGGAGCACACCTCGACCGGGGTGGCCACGTGCACTTCGAGGTAGTTCGTCCCGGCACCCGCGTGGCGCCCCCGGACGGCCTCACGGCTGTCGGCGAACGGCGCGATCACCGGTACCAGCGCCTTGACGCCGTTGCTCGCGAGCAGCTCGGCGACGAAGCCGATCCGCTGCACGTTGGTGTGCCGGTCCTCGCGGCTGAAGCCCAGTCCGGCGGAGAGGAACTCGCGGATCTCGTCACCGTCGAGCACCTCCACGCGGTGGCCCTCGGCGCGCAGCCGCTCGGCCAGCGCGTAGGCGATGGTGGTCTTGCCCGCGCTCGGCAGCCCGGTCAGCCACACGGTGGCGCCCTGGTCGCTCACGCTCATCTGCTTTGTCTCCGTAAGTTCTTCGCTGGTCGTCATCAGCCGTGCAGTCCGCACTCGGTCTTGCCCCGCCCGGCCCAGCGGCCGGCGCGCGCGTCCTCGCCCTCCGCCACGCGGCGGGTGCAGGGAGCGCAGCCGACGGAGGCGTAACCGTCCATCAGCAGCGGGTTGGTGAGCACGCCGTGCTCGGCGACGTACGCGTCCACGTCGTCCTGGGTCCAGCGGGCGATCGGCGAGATCTTGACCTTCTGCCGCTTCTCGTCCCAGCCGACCACCGGGGTGTTCGCCCGGGTCGGGGACTCGTCGCGGCGCAGGCCCGTCGCCCACGCGGTGTACACGGTCAGGCCCTCTTCGAGCGGCTTGACCTTGCGCAGAGCGCAGCACAGGTCGGGGTCGCGGTCGTGCAGCTTCGGGCCGTACTCCGCGTCCTGCTCGGCGACCGTCTGGCGCGGGGTGAGGGTGATGACGTTGACGTCCATCACGGCCTCGACCGCGTCGCGGGTGCCGATGGTCTCCTCGAAGTGGTAGCCGGTGTCGAGGAAGACCACGTCCACGCCGGGCATCGCCCGGGAGGCCAGGTGGGCGACGACCGCGTCCTCCATGGAGGAGGTCACCGCGAACTTCTTGCCGAAGGTCTCGGCCGCCCAGGTGAGGATCTCCAGCGCGGAGGCGTCCTCCAGGTCCCGGCCCGCCTGCTCGGCCAGTGCCTTCAGATCGCCCGTCTTGAGATCGGCGTCTTGAGCCGTGGTCATATCTCGTCCCCTCCAGCGGTGTCGGACTGAACACCCCGGGCCAGCAGCCCGAGGTACTTCAGCTGGAAGGCTCGGTTGCAGGCCCTGCATTCCCAGGCGCCGTGGCCCGTCTCGTTCGGAAACAGGTCCTCGTCGCCGCAGTACGGGCAGTAGAACGGTGCGGCGCGCTCGCTCACGAGAGGTCCTCGTCCTTCGCGCGGGTCACCCAGGCGGCGAAGCGCTCGCCGTCCTCACGCTGCTCCTCGAAGCGCGTGACGACCCGCTCGACGTAGTCCGGCAGACCGGCCGAGGTGACCTTGAGGCCACGGACCTTGCGGCCGAAACCGGCCTCCAGGCCGAGGGCGCCGCCCAGGTGGACCTGGTAGCCCTCCACCTGGTTGCCGTCGTCGTCCAGGACCAGCTGGCCCTTGAGACCGATGTCCGCCACCTGGATACGGGCGCAGGCGTTCGGGCAGCCGTTGATGTTGATGGTGAGCGGCTCGGCGAAGTCCGGCAGGCGGCGCTCCAGCTCATCGATCAGCGAGGCGCCACGGCCCTTGGTCTCGACGATGGCCAGCTTGCAGAACTCGATGCCGGTGCAGGCCATCGTGCCGCGGCGGAACGGGGACGGCTTGACCCGCAGGTCCAGCGCCTCCAGCGCCTCGACGACCGAGTCGACCTTGTCGGCCTCGACGTCGAGGACGATCATCTTCTGCTCGGCGGTGGTGCGCAGGCGGCCGGAGCCGTGCTGCTCCGCGATGTCCGCGATCTTGGTCAGGGTGGCGCCGTCGACGCGGCCGACGCGGGGCGCGAAGCCGACGTAGAACTTGCCGTCGTTCTGCTGGTGCACGCCGACGTGGTCGCGCCACTGGCCGCTGGGCTGCTCGGGCGCGGGGCCGTCGGTCAGCTTGCGCTTGAGGTACTCGTCCTCCAGGACCTGGCGGAACTTGGCCGGGCCCCAGTCGGCGACGAGGAACTTCAGGCGGGCGCGGGTGCGCAGGCGCCGGTAGCCGTAGTCGCGGAAGATCGAGATGACGCCCTCGTACACGTCCGGGACCTCGTCGAGCGAGACCCAGGTGCCGAGGCGCACGCCCAGCTTGGGGTTGGTGGAGAGACCGCCGCCGACCCAGACGTCGAAGCCGGGGCCGTGCTCGGGGTGGTTCACGCCCACGAACGCGATGTCGTTGATCTCGTGCGCCACGTCGAGCAGCGGCGAGCCGGAGACCGCGGACTTGAACTTGCGGGGCAGGTTCGAGAAGTCCTTGTTGCCGACGATGCGGCGGTAGATCTCGTCGATGGCGGGGGTGCCGTCGATGATCTCGTCCTGGGCGATGCCGGCCACGGGCGAACCGAGGATGACGCGGGGCGTGTCACCGCAGGCCTCGGTGGTGGACAGGCCGACGGCCTCCAGGCGGCGCCAGATCTCCGGGACGTCCTCGATCCGGATCCAGTGGTACTGCACGTTCTGGCGGTCGGTGAGGTCGGCGGTACCGCGCGCGAACTCCTCCGAGATCTCGCCGATGACGCGGAGCTGCTCGGTGGTCAGCCGGCCGCCGTCGATGCGGACGCGCAGCATGAAGTACTTGTCGTCCAGCTCCTCCGGCTCCAGGATCGCGGTCTTGCCGCCGTCGATCCCGGGCTTGCGCTGGGTGTAGAGGCCCCACCAGCGCATACGGCCGCGCAGGTCGTTGGGGTCGATCGAGTCGAAGCCGGCCTTGGAGTAGATGTTCTCGATGCGCGTCCGCACATTGAGACCGTCGTCGTCCTTCTTGAACTGCTCGTTGCCGTTGAGGGGGGTGTGGTGTCCGACGGCCCACTGGCCCTCACCGCGGTGACGACCGGTCTTGCGGCGCGCGGCGGCTGCGGGAGCTGCGGCTGCGGGCGTTTCGGGGGTGGCGGCCATGGCGGTACGTCCTTCTTCGGCGGCTCAGGGCGGAGGGCAGTCAGAGCAGGGGGTAGTGGTGGAGAGGCCCGGCACAGACACTGACGACGCTGAGCGGGTGCGGCTGATCGCGGCGCCTTCGCCGGGGTTGCCGGCGGACAGGGCGGGGCGGTGTTCGGCCTTCAGGGGGCGGCGATGATCGACACTTCCACGGCGACGATGCCGGGATTGTGGCGATGTGCGGCGGTTGCTGGTTCCGTCAGCACGCCGGACAGATGGCGCTGGACATGCGGCCGAGGTCGACGTGCCGCCGACTCACCAAGGCAATTCCAGCTCCATTCATGACGGAAGCGTGTCATGGGGCGATTGGAGGAGTCCACTAGTGTCCATTATTCGGACGAACTCGTCCCGGATCGTGGGACGAGTGACGGGGGTCACTCCCCGAGGCGCTCCTGGTCGCGGAAAGGCGCCGGCCGGAAAAGCCGAACGAAAGGAATCCGCCCCAGGCTCCCTCATGGCTCAGGACACGGCAACGGCAGTGGTCGAGCTCACAAGGGAGACGCCGTGGCGCAGGAGGTGCGGATCCCCGTACCGCCGGCCCTCGGGACGGCGGTACTCCAGCTGATCGGCGAGGCGATACGGCTCGCCGCCGCCCGCAGGCCTTCCCGGCCCCGCCGATCTCAGCCGCGCCTTGCCGACCAAGGTCCGGCCGAGTCCCCGGGGGGGGTGCCGACAGTCCTAGACCCCCGCGCCCGGCCACGGGCCGGGGGTCTGGGTGGGCGCCTTCTCGGAGGTTTCCGTACGGAAGACCTTGAAGCCGCGGCGCTGGTAGTTGTCCATCGCCGTCGGGCCGTCCTCGCTGCAGGTGTGGAGCCAGACCCGGCGCGTCGGCTCGCGGTCCGGCCAGCGGGACGCGAGGTCCCACGCCCGGGCGACACCCACCGTCAGCAGGTGCCCGCCTATCCGGCGGCCCCGGAAGTCGGGGAGCAGCCCGAAGTACACGATCTCCACCACCCCGTCCTCCTGCGGGTCGAGCTCCACGTACCCGGCCGGTGTGCCGCGGTCGTACGCCACCCAGGTCTCCACCCCCGGCCGCCCGAGGTGCTCCACCCACTGCGCTCGGGTCAGGCCCAGCCGGTCCGTCCAGTGGATGTCGCCGCCCACGGAGGCGTAGAGGAAGCGGCTGAACTCCGGGGAGGGGACTTCCGACCGTGAGACGGTGATCTCGGAACCCGGGACGGAAGCCGCGACCAGATCGTCCGGCGAGTTCATTTCGAGGGACCAGGTGGTGAGGGTGACGGTGCTCATGCACCTCAGGGAATCACATCCCCCAACCGTCGACGGAGGGTCCTTCGGCCCCCTTCCGCCCCAACCGGGCGCGGATCACCGACGGCGCCGTCGAGTGAGGGAGCAGGGCGGCGGGGTCCTGCGGACGGATCAGCTCCACCTCCACGTCCTGGGCGAAGCGGTACGGCCGGTGGGTCAGCACGCCCGCGAGGTGGCGACGTACGCGCGACATCTCCGCCCGTACCGTCACCGTACGGGTCGGATCCCCGAACAGCTCCGCGGCGAGCTCCGCCGCCGAGCGCCCGCGCTCCTCCTCCGCCAGCAGGAACAGCAGCTCCGCGTGGCGCGGGCTCAGCTCCTGCGCCCAGCTCCCGGCGGCCCCGTACACCGTCGCCGAGCAGGCTCCCGCGCGGCTGAGGTCGAGGACGACCCGGGTGACGGCCGTGCCCGTACGGTCCTCGGCGATCCGCAGCAGCCAGCCGCCCGGCAGCGGCTCCACCGTGCAGTCGCCGAGCTGCGGCACCCACACCCGGCCCGGCCCGAAGCCCTTCGGCAGCGGGATCCGCTCCGCGGGCACGATGCCGGTGACGGCGGCCGTCCAGCCGTTCGGGTCGAGGGCCAGCGCCCGCCCCGGCAGCCGTGCCAGCAGCGGGGCGGCCACCGCCCGCAGCCGCTCCAGCGACTCCAGGTGGCGCACCCGAAGCTCCCGCTCCGCGAGCCGGGCCACCGAGCTCACCCACGCCAGGGTCGCCGGGTGCATGGTGGCCAGCGGCCCGCTGACGTCGACCACGCCCAGCAGCCGCCCGTCGCGCGGGTCCCGTACGGGCGCGCCCGCGCAGGTCCAGTCGTGGTGGCTGGAGACGAAGTGCTCCGCCGAGAACACCTGGACCGGCCGCCGGGCCACGAGCGCCGTGCCCACCCCGTTGGTGCCGACCACGGCCTCGTCCCAGTCGGCCCCCACCGCGAAGCCGAGCCGGTCGGCCTTGCGCAGGATGGAGGAGTGGCCCTCCCGCCACAGCAGCCGCCCGTCCGCGTCGGCGACGACCATGATGTGCAGGGCCTCGTCCAGGGCCGGCAGCAGGCCCTCCCGGAGCACCGGCAGGATCTCCCGCAGCGGCGAGCCGTGCCGCCGCTCCTCGGTCTCGGCCGCCGAGAGCATCCGCGAGCGCGCGTCCCGGTCCGGGTGCACCCCGCCGGCCATCATCCGGCGCCAGGACTCCGCGATCTCCGGTCTCGGCGGGGCCGGCGGCCGGGCCCCGGCCAGCGCGGCCTCCCGCACCCCCTTGAGCAGACGTGCGGCCTCCCGCGCGTCCATGGCCGAGATGCGCGCCGCGTCGACCGCGCCGCCCGTGGTGTGCACCACCGGAACCTCCCCGTCGAACAGGTCGAACCGAGCGAGCCGCCCGCGGTCCTCGGCCGCCGCTTCCCCCGGCACCCGAAGGGCGACTGTCGCACCAAGGGTTGCAACCCCATGCAACTCTCGCCAAGTCCCGTTCGACCGACCGAAACTGTCCGGACGCCGCCAGACGGCGTGACAGCTCCTCCTCGGGGCTCTCCCGGACCAGAGGCGGTGCCGAGTCGGCGCGGCGCCACCTCTGGTCCCGGTCAACGGGCCCGGATCCCGGCTCGGAACGGTTTGGGGACCGTACGCGGGAGCCCGGCGGCTCCCTCCTAGCCCGCGATCCGCGCCCGTTCCACCACCGCGCCGAGGTCGAGGCTGTGCGGCAGCGTGCCGAAGGCCGCGCCCCAGTCGCCGCCCAGCCGGGAGGCGCAGAAGGCGTCCGCCACCGCGGGCGGAGCCCACCTCACCAGCAGCGACCCCTGGAGCACGAGCGCCATGCGCTCCACGACCCGGCGGGCCCGGGCCTCGATGCCCTCCAGGTCGGCGAGCTCCGTGAGGAGGTCCTTGATGGCCGAATCCAGCCGGTGGTCGGCGCCCCGGGCCAGGCCGACCTCCTGGAGGAAGGCGCCGAGGGCCTGCGGCTCGCGCTGGAGGGCGCGGAGTACGTCGAGGGCCTGGACGTTGCCCGAGCCCTCCCAGATGGAGTTCAGCGGGGACTCCCGCAGCAGCCGCGGGAGCCCGGACTCCTCGACGTAGCCGTTGCCGCCCAGACACTCCAGGGCCTCCGCCACCATCGGCGTACAGCGCTTGGTCACCCAGTACTTCGCGACGGGCACCGCGAGGCGCAGGAAGGCCTTCTCCTGCTCGGTACCGGCGTCGTAGGCGGCCGCGAGGCGCAGGGTGAGGGTGGTCGCCGCCTCCGACTCCAGAGCCAGGTCCGCCAGTACGTTGCGCATCAGCGGCTGCTTGATGAGCGGTGCTCCGAAAGCAGAGCGGTGCTCCGAATGGTGAACGGCCTGTGTCAGTGCCTGCCGCATCAGCGAGGCCGAACCGATCACACAGTCCAGCCGGGTCGCCGCGACCATCTCGATGATGGTCCGCACCCCCCGGCCCTCCTCGCCCACGCGCCGCGCCCAGGTCCCGTCGAACTCCACCTCGCTCGACGCGTTCGACTTGTTGCCCAGCTTGTCCTTCAGCCGCTGGATCGCGAACACGTTGCGCGTGCCGTCCGGCAGCACCCGCGGCACCAGGAAGCAGGTCAGGCTGTCCTTTCCGGAGGGGGATGCCTGCGCCAGTACGAGGAAGCCGTCGCTCATCGGCGCCGAGCAGAACCACTTGTGCCCGGTCAGCAGGTACTCGCCCGACGCGTCCAGGGCCTTCGCCGTCGTCGTGTTCGCCCGTACGTCGCTGCCGCCCTGCTTCTCCGTCATCCCCATGCCGAAGAGCACCCCGCCCTTCTCCGCGGCCGGCCGCAGCCCCTCCTCGTACACGTGCGAGGTCAGCCGGGGCTCCCACTCGGCGGCGAGCTCCGGGTCGGTCCGCAGCGCCGGAACGGCGGCGTGCGTCATCGAGACCGGGCAGCCGTGCCCCGCCTCGGCCTGCGACCAGACGAAGAACCCGGCGGCGCGCCGCAGATGCCCGGCCGGGCGCCCCCAGGCGTCGGTGAGCCCGGAGGTCACGGCGTGCCCGAGCAGCCGGTGCCAGGCCGGGTGGAACTCCACCTCGTCGATCCGGTTGCCGTACCGGTCGTGCGTGCGCAGCTTCGGAGGGTTCTCGTTCGCCTGCGCACCCCACTCCTGGGCCTGCGCCGAGCCGGCGGCCCGCCCGAGCGTCGTGAGCTCCTCCCTTACCTCGCCGAGGAGTTCGGGCTCCGCGGAGGCGAGGTGGCGCTCGACGCCCTCGGTGAGCGCCCGGTCGCCCCCGTAGACGTCGTGGCCCACGAGGGGCGGGGCCTGGTTCGTGACTGTGTGGGTGGTGGCTGCCATGCGGATACCGTAAGGACGTGCAGCCAGCAAAAGAAAGCTTCGAGCGGATCCCGGGACGCCCGGGACGGCTCCACCGGGCCCGCGCCCTCTACCGCAACGTGTCGAAGCGGAAGATGGGCTGGCTGCTGCTGAAGGACACCGTCAATTCGTGCATCGAGTACCGGATCCTCGGGCTCGCGGCCGAGGCGGCCTTCTTCACCCTCCTCTCGCTGCCGCCGCTCTTCCTCGGCCTGCTGGGCCTGCTCGGCTACGTGGACGGCTGGACGAACACCCAGTCGGTGCAGAGCATCGAGGAGAACATCCTGAACGCGGTCGGCACCGTCCTCTCCGACCGGGGCGTCAACGAGATCGCGAGACCGATGCTGGACGACGTCACCAGGAGCGGCCGACCGGACCTCATCTCCCTCGGCTTCGCCATCGCCCTGTGGTCGGGCTCGCGCGCGGTGAACGTCTTCATCGACACCATCACCGTCATGTACGGCCTCGACGGGCAGCGCGGCATCGTCAAGACCAGGCTGCTGGCCTTCCTGCTGTACGTGGTCGCGCTGCTGATCGGGGCCATCGTGCTGCCCCTGATGGTGGTCGGGCCCGACGCGGTGGTGCGGCTGGTGCCCTGGGGCACGGACGTGATCGCGATCCTGTACTGGCCGACCGTCACCCTGCTGTCCATCGTCTTCCTGACGACCCTCTACCACGTGTCGGTGCCGGTGCGCTCGCCGTGGATCGAGGACGTGCCGGGCGCGCTGGTCGCCCTGGCGATGTGGGTGCTGGGCTCGTTCCTGCTGCGGATCTACCTCACGAACACGGTGGAGGGCCCCACGATCTACGGCTCCCTGGCCGCCCCCGTGGCGGTGCTGCTGTGGATCGGCATCTCGGCCTTCGCGGTGCTGGTGGGCGCCGCGGTGAACGCCGCCATCGACCGGGTCTGGCCCTCGGTGGCGACGGCGGCGGCGCGCGAGGCGAACGAGCGGGCCCGGGAAGCGGAAGCCGCCCAGCTGATCGCGCGGGCCGCCGCGTGGCGGGCCCTGGCCGAGGGCGAATCGGAGGACGACGAGGACGGCGGCGCCATGCCGTCGGAGTTCCCCGAGCGCTGGTCGAAGTTCCTGCCGCCGGAGGACTACTCCTCGCGCCTGCGCAAGCACTGAGCCGCCGGCCCGGAGGGATGCTGGAGGGGTGTACGAGGAAGCGCCGTCGCAGGCCGTTCCCGGCGCCGTGCTGTGGCGGGCCGCGGGAGGGGGCGGCGTCGTGCTGCCCGACGGGTGCATGGACCTGCTCTGGGTGGACGGGCGGCTGCTGGTCGCCGGGCCCGACACCGGGCCGCACCCCGCCGGGGAGGTCCCGGGGCGCGCCTTCGCCGGGATCCGGCTCGCGCCCGGCACCGCGCCCGCGCTGCTCGGCGTACCGGCGCACGTGCTGCGGGACCGGCGCGTGGAGCTCGCCGACCTGTGGCCGGGGCGGGAGGCGCGGCGCCTCACGGGCCTGGTGGCGGGGTACGGGGACCCGTGCGCGGGACTCGAAGCGGTGGCCGCCGGCCGCGCGGCCGGGGCCGGGGCGCCCGACGGCTTCGCCGCGGAGGTGACGGCCAGGCTCCGCGCGGGGGAGACGGTGGCCGGGATCGCGGCCGCGCTCGGCCTTGGGGAGCGGCGGCTGCACCGGCGCTCCCTCGACGCCTTCGGGTACGGGCCCCGCACCCTCGGCCGGATCCTGCGGCTGCGGCGCGCCCTGGCGCTGGCCCGCTCGGGAATGGCGTACGCCGAGGTCGCGTACGCCACCGGCTACGCCGACCAGGCGCACCTCGCCCGGGAGGTGCGCGCGCTGGCCGGGACCACGCTGAGCGCCTACGCGGGACCGGCCGGCGCGAAGAGGGAGACCCCGCAACCGTCCGGGTCGAGGACCACGGCGTAGCGCTGGCCCCAGAAGGCGTCCCAGGGCTTCAGGTGCCCGGTGTACCCGGCGCCGGTCAACTCGGCGTACACCGCGTCCACCTCGGCGGGGGAGTCGCACAGGAAAGCCAGTCCGACCCGCCCGTCGCCCTCCGGCCGGGTCCACGACGGGTCGAAGGAGCGGATGGTCGCCTCCGTGTCCCAGCCGATCCGCAGCCCGCCGGGACCCGCGGCCTCGACGTGCGGCTGCCCGTCGGCATCGGCGGGGATCTCCAGTCCGAGGCGGCGGTAGAAGGCGAGCGAGGCGGCCATGTCGGAGACGACGATGCCGATCATGTCGAGTCGAGGAGTCATGCGGCCAGGCTAGGCACGGCCCGGCGGGGGCGTCTTGAACGAATCGGACACCGCGTGCGGGCCGCGCGGGGCCCGGTCGTGCGGACCACCGCGACCGGACGGGATCCGGTGCCCGCACTCGCACGGGGATTGACGGACCGTCAGTTCGACCCGCAGGTTGTACCGGGAAGCCGATGCGAGTCCGGGAGGACCCGTGGGCGGCACGTCCGCCCGGACGGTCGGGTTCGCCGAAGACGACCCGGCACCCGCCCCCACGGCATCCCCGACGCGGTCGTCGCGGAGGCCCCCGGAGCCCTACCGAAGGGACGCACGGAATGATCCCCACCGGCGAAGTCGACCTGCTCGAGGACACCTGGTCGCGCGAGGTCCCGCACGAGCAGTTCACCCGGCTGCGCCGGGAGGACCCCGTGCACTGGCACGAGATCCCCGGCCGCCACGAGGGCTTCTACGCCGTCACCCGGCACGCCGACGTCAAGGCGGTCAGCCGCGACCCGGAGCTCTGGTCCACGGAACTGGGCTCCTTCATGGTCCGCGACCAGAGCCCCGAATCCCTGGAGTCCCTGCGCCTGGTCCTCCTCGGCATGGACGCCCCCCGCCACTCCCGCTACCGCGCGCTGGTCAGCGCGGGTTTCACACCCCGGGTCGTGCGCCGGCTCGCAGCCCGCATCGGCGAACGGGCGGCCGCGCTGGTGGAGACGGCCGTCACCCCCGGCCGGGACATGGACTTCGTGGACGAGGTGGCGGCGTGGCTGCCGATCCAGACGATCTGCGAGATGGTCGGCGTACCGCCCGGCGACGAACGCCTGATCTTCGACTGGAGCAACCGGATGGCCGGCGGCCAGGACCCGGAACTCTCGGCGGGCAAGCACGACAGCGACCTCGCCGCCGCCGAGATCTACGCCTACTGCGACGCCCTGACCGCGCAGCGGCGGGCGCACCCGCGCGAGGACATCCTCTCGACCCTGGTCCATGCCGAGGTGGACGGCGACCGGCTCACGCAGCACGAGATCAACATGTTCTTCGTGCTGCTCTGCGTCGCGGGCAACGAGACCACCCGCAACCTGCTGTCCCACACCGTGCTGGCCCTCGCCGGACACCCCTCCGCCCGCGCCGAGCTCGCAGCGTCCCCACAGGACGAGGCGCTGTGGAACTCGGCCACCGAGGAGTTCCTCCGGTGGGGCGGATCGATCCACAACTTCCGGCGCACCGCCACCCGCGACACCGTCCTGCGCGGCCGCCCCATCGCCGCCGGTCAGAAGGTGGTCACCTACTACACCTCCGCCAACCGGGACGAGGACGTCTTCGAGGCCCCCTTCACCTTCGACATCCGCCGCACCCCGAACGAGCACCTCGCCTTCGGCGGCGGAGGCCCCCACTTCTGCCTCGGCGCGGGCCTGGCCCGTACGCAGATCAAGGCGCTCATCCGCGAACTGCTGCGGCGCCACCCGGACTTCGGCCTGGCCGGTGAGGTGCGCCGACTGCGCTCGGACTTCATCAACGGCATCAAGTACCTGCCGGTGCGGTTCGGTTAGCCGCGGGGCGCCCGGCGCGCGGCCACCACGGCGCACGCCGCCGCCAGCGGGAGTTCCGCTCCCACCGCGAGCAGTAAGGCCATCCCCTGCTCGGCGGTCCCGGCCGAGGTCGTCACGTCGAACCAGGCGTCCATCACCAGCAGCGCGGCCGTCGCGGCGGCCACCGGCGACGCCCGGGGGTCGCGCCTGCGCAGCAGGGTCCCGGTGCCGGTCAGCCCGGCGGCCAGCATCAGGTCCAGGCCGATCCACGCCGTGGACCAGTTGGAGACCTCCGTGGTCTGCGGCAGGGTCTTCGCCAGGACGAGCATCCACGGCACCAGCGCCACCCCCGCCCCGGTGAGCACCGTGGCGAGCCGGGGGGCGCGCCGGAGGTCGGGGAACGGCCGGGTGTCGAGCTGCCGGGTGCGGAACTGCGGGGCGACGATCGCCATGGCTTCGGGGTCTCCTCACGGTGGCCCGGCGGTCCGTCCCCCGGGCATGCCACCAGCCTCGTCCGCCGGGCCGCCGAGAGCAGTAGCCCCACCGTCCGAACCGGGGGTGGTGCCAGGTACACCCCTGCCCTGGTGCCGGCGTGATGGCACCCCTCCGACCAGTGCGATTACCGTACGGGGCATGGCACTTCGCGGCGCGCTGAGGCGTACGTACACCTGGACCGCGGCGCACGCACCGTGGTCGGCGTGGGCCCGGCGCAACACCGCCTTCAGCGCGGCCGCGATCCCGGTGGCGCTGCCCGCCCTCCTCGCCATTGCCTACGCGGTCCTGCCGCCCGGCCACAGCCCCGTCGCGGTGCTCCTGCTGTTCGCCCTCAGTCCGCTGCTCACCACCCTCCAGCGCAGCCGCTTCTGGGCCCTGCTCGGCCTCGACGTGCCCGCGGTCGTACGAGAGGAGCGCTGGTGGACTCCGCGCGGACTCCTCGAACGGGTGCGCTCCGAGGCGACCTGGCGGCAGTACGGCTACCACCTCGTCGTCAGCCCGTTCATCGCCGCGGCCGGGGTGCTGGTGGTGCTCGCCTGGGGCGCCGGGGGTGCGGGCGCCACCGTGTACGCGTGGGAGTGGGTCCTGCCGAGCCCGGTCCTCGACCCCGACCTGGCCACCACGGCCGGAGTCCTCCTCCTGCTCTGCGCGCCCTGGCTCGCCGCGCTCTCGACCCGCGTCGACGCGTTCGCGGCTGCGGCCCTCCTCGGCCCCAACCGCTCCCGCGAGCTGGAGCGCCGCGTCGAGGACCTCGCCGAGAGCCGGGCGGGCGTCCTCGACGCGGCCGACCTCGAACGCCGCCGCATCGAACGGGACCTGCACGACGGGGCCCAGCAGCGCCTCGTCGCGCTCGCCATGAACCTCGGCATCGCCCGCGCCACCCTCACCGACCTGCCGCCCGAGGCCAGGGCCGTCATCGACGAGGCCCACCGCGAGGCGAAGGAGGCCATCGAGGAGCTGAGCAACCTGGTACGGGGCCTGCATCCGGCCGTACTGGAGGACCGCGGGCTCGACGCGGCGCTCTCCGGGATCGCGGCCCGGGCCCCGTTCCCCGTCGAGCTGACCGTGGACCTGGGCACCCGGCCGGGGCCCACCGTGGAGGCCGTCGCCTACTTCGTGGTGTCCGAAGCCCTGGCCAACGTCTCCAAACACGCCCGCGCCGGCCACTGTTCGGTACGCGTCGAGCGCGTCGGGGGCCGTACCGGCGAGCGACTGCGCGTCACCGTCACCGACGACGGGGTCGGCGGAGCCGATCCGGCGCGGGGCACCGGCCTGGTGGGTCTGCGCAAGCGCGTAGGGTCGGTCGACGGAACCATCAAGATCACCAGTCCCATCGGGGGACCGACCGACATCACCGTGGAGCTGCCGTGCGCGCCGTGATCGCCGAGGACTCCGTCCTGCTGCGCGTGGGACTCGTCAAAGTCCTCGACATGGCCGGATTCGAGGTGGCCGCCGAGACCGGCGACGCCGAGGCGCTGCTCGCCGCCGTCGAGGAGCACCGACCCGGGCTCGCCCTCCTCGACGTGCGGATGCCACCCGGCTTCACCGACGAGGGGGTGCGTGCGGCCCTGGTGATCCGCCGGCAGTACCCCGACACGGCGGTGCTGCTGCTCTCCCAGTTCGTGGAGGAACGCTACGCCGCCGATCTGCTGTCCAGCCCCAGCGGCGCCGGCATCGGCTACCTGCTCAAGCAACGCGTCGCCGACGTGGAAGAGTTCGTCGACGCACTGCGCCGCGTCGCCTCCGGCGGCACCGCACTCGACCCCCAGGTCGTCTCCCAGCTCCTGCTGCGCCGCGGCGGCGGCCCGGACCCCCTGGAGCGGCTCACCCCGCGCGAGCGGGAGGTGCTGGCCCTGATGGCCGAGGGTCGCTCCAACGCGGGCATCGCCGCCGAACTCGTCGTCAGCGAGAGCGCGGTGGCCAAACACATCAACAGCATCTTCACCAAGCTCGACCTGCCGCAGGCCGACGGCGACCACCGCCGGGTCCTCGCGGTCCTGCGCTTCCTGGACGGCACACCGTGACGGCCGCCGAAGCGCCGCAGGCCGCCGCGCCGCAGGCCGGCCGGCAGCAGCGCAGGCGCCACCGGACCTGGATCGCCGTGGCGCTCCTCGGGGCGCTCCTCGTCCTGCTGCCGGCCGCCTGGCAGGCCTTGCCGCACGGGGCCGTGCGGCACGGACTACTCGCGGGAGGCGATGACGGCCGCCCGGTGAGCGCGCTGGAGATCGTGGGCGGCGACGCGGACATCACCGTCACCCCGCGCGGGGACCAGCAGGTCGGCTACCGGGCCGAGGTCAGCTGGTCGCTCGCGGCGCCCTCCGTCGAGACCAGCCGGCTCGGCGACTCCCTGCGGCTGACCCCGCGCTGCCCCGGCGGCGACTCCTGGCGGCCCGCTGCGCCCGGCTGCTCGGTCAAGCTGGCGGTGACCGTGCCCGCCGGGATCCCCGTGAAGGTGACGGTCCGCTCGGGCCGGGTGTCCCTGGCCGGCCTCGGCGGCACCGTCGACGCGGAGGTCGACTCCGGCCGGGTGGAGATCAGCGGCCTGCGCGGAGCCCTGCGAGCGAAGGTCGACTCCGGCCGCCTGAACGCCACCGACCTCAGCTCCCCCCAGATCGACGTCCGGGTCGGCTCCGGCAACGCCGCGGTGTCCTTCATCGCCCCGCCGGAGCAGGTCGTCGGGAGGGTCGGCTCCGGCCGGCTGGCCCTCTTCGTACCCGTGGCCACCACGTTCCGCACCACCTGCGAGGCCGGGAGCGGCCGCTGCGAGGTCCCGGACGGCCTGCGCGACGAGACCGCGCCGCGGACGCTGGACATGGAGGCGGGCTCGGGCCGCGCGCAGGCCCTGTACGGGCCGTGACCGCTCACGGCGCCGGAGGCGCGGCGGGCGGCAGGTGCCGGTAGACCGTGGCCCGGGAGACGCCCAGGGCGGCGGCGATCAGGGTGGCGCTGCTCCCGGCGGCGTGCATGCGGCAGGCGGTTTCGATCATGGCCGTGCTCATGGCGGCGGGCCGTCCCCGACGACTCCGGGGCGGCGGGGGCTCGGCGGCCCGCTCGGCGGCCGGCTCGGCCGTACCGTCCAGGAGGCGGTGTACGCCGTCCAGCACGGCCGCCCGCAGCGCCTCGACCGGGGCGTCCGCGAACAGCACCACCGGGTCCGACAGCATCGCCACCGCCTGCGCGGCCCGCACCCGCTCGGCCAGACCGGGCTCGGCCCCGGCCACCAGGGCATTGGCCCGCAGCATGGCGTCGCGGAAGCGGGCGAAGGCGGGCCCGGGGGTGGCCAGGGCCATGTCCTGGAGGTTCAGCCGGATCAGGTAGCGGTGCTCCAGCCAGACGTCGAGCATCCCCTCGATGGCCGCCCAGCGCGCCCGGCCGGGCCCGGCGGCGGCGGCGTTCGCCATCGCCGCCGCGAGGTCGCACAGCATCGGCTCCACGAGCGCGCCCAGGATGTCGGCCTTGCCGGGGAAGTGGTAGAGCACCGCGGCCTTGGTGACACCCACCCGCTCCGCGATCTCCCGCAGCGAGGTCTCGTGGAAGCCGCGGGCGCCGAACAGCTCCATCGAGGCACTCAGGATCCGCTGACGCGTCCGCGACGTCTCATTGATCGGTGTCTCGTAATCCATCTCGAAATTGCCTCTCTCGGCGCGCATCACACTGAACAACCTATCTTCTTGCCGGACTTGCGGACAGATGTCTACAGTCGTGACTGACCGCCGGTAAGCATGGAGGATGTCGTGGACGACAGGACCGTACTGATCTCCGGAGCCGGGATCGCCGGCCCCACGCTCGCCTACTGGCTGGCCCGGCACGGCTTCCGGCCGACCGTGGTGGAACTGGCGACGGGCGTCCGCTCCAGCGGCAGCCCCGTGGACGTCCGCGGGCCGGCGGTGGAGGTCGCCGAACGGATGGGCATCGCCGAGCGCCTGCGCGAGGCGGGCACGGACGTGACGGACCTCTGGTTCGTGGACGGCGGGGGCCGGCGCACGGGCGGGCTCTCCCTGAGCGCGGTCCCCGGTGCGGCCGCGGGCGCCCGCGACATCGAGATCGGCCGCGGCGACCTCGCCACGGCCCTCCATCAACTGGCCTCGGAGGAGGCCGAGTTCATCTTCGGCGACTCCATCACCGGCATCGAGCAGGACGAGCACGGGGTCGACGTCACCTTCCGGCACGCACCACCGCGCCGTTTCGGCCTCGTCATCGGCGCGGACGGCCAACACTCCGCCGTCCGCAGGCGGGTCTTCGGCCCCGAGCGCCGCTTCGTCACCCACGCCGGCCTCTACGTCGCCACCCTGCCCCTCGGCGCGCCCGCCCCCCGGCCCCGTACGGTCGTCGCCCACAACACCCCCGGCCGGATGGCCGCCGTACACCCCCGCCGCGGCGACTCCCTCGCCTTCTTCGCCTACCGGGCCGTCCCCGTACCGGACTTCGACCACCGCGACACCGCCGCCCACAAGCGGCTGCTCCTGGACGCGTACGAAGGGGGCGGCTGGCGGATCCCCGAACTGCTGGACCGCGTACGGGCCACGGAGGAGCTGTACTTCGACGCCGTCAGCCGGGTGCGCATGGACCGCTGGTCGCACGGCCGCACCGCGCTGCTCGGGGACGCCGCGTCGTCGGTGTCCCTGTTCGGGGACGGCAGCACCCTGGCCATGGCCGGCGCGTACACCCTGGCCGCGGAGCTGGCGGCGAGCCCCGAGGACCACGCGTCCGCCTTCCGGCGCTACGAGCGGCGCCACCGCGGCCTGGTGGAACCCAAGCAGCGCGGGGTGGGGCGGGCCGCCGCGATGCTGGTGCCGGCGACGCGCGGAGGGATCGTCGCGCGGGACCTGGCGAGCCGCGCGTGGTCGGCCGGGGCCGCCCTGTGGAAGCGGCCCGGAAAGGAACGGGCGACGGCGTGAGGGACCTCGTCGTCATGACCGTGGACGCGGCCATGCCGGCCCGGGGTCGTCTCCCGGGCCCGCATGGCCGCACCGGTGGTGTCGCCGCTCAGCGGGCGAGCTCCCACGACCTGCGCGCGGTGCCCGCCGAATGCCGCTGCACGACGAGGTCCATCAGGGCGACCAGGACCTCCTGGACCGAGTCGCGGTTCCGGGCGTCCAGGGTGAGCACCGGCACCTCGTCGCCGAGGCCGAGGGCCTCGCGCACCTCTTCCAGGTCGAAGTGGACCGCGCCGTCGAAGTGGTTGACGGCCAGCACGAACGGCGTGCCGCGCTCCTCGAAGAAGTCGAGCGCGGGGAAGGAATCCTCGATACGGCGGGTGTCGGCGATGACGATCGTGCCCAGGGCACCCTCGACGAGGTCGTCCCAAAGGAAGGAGAAGCGGTCCTGCCCGGGTGTGCCGAAGAGGTACAGCACGATCGACGCGTCGAGGGTGATCCGCCCGAAGTCGAGGGCGACCGTCGTCGTGGTCTTGTTCTCCACCCCGACGAGGGAGTCGACACCCACGGACACCTGGGTGATCGCGGCTTCCGTGTCCAGCGGCTCGATCTCCGAGATCGCGCCGATGAACGTGGTCTTCCCGACGCCGAGTCCGCCGCTGACGACGATCTTCACGGCGAGGGGCACAACCTTGTCAGAGCGACCGAACATGGTTCCTGATCCTCTCCAGGACATGGAGCGGTAGCTCCTTGGGTTGTTGGCAGGACAGCAGCCCACCGACCACCAGGTCGGCGATGAGCACCTTCGCCACGCCCAGCGGTACGCCGATCCGGGTGGCCACCTCGGCCACCGTCGTCGGCTCGGTGCACAGCACCACGATCCGTCGGCGCTCGAACTCCAGGGTCTCCGTCCGCGCACCGGGCGCGGCGACGACGAGCGTCTCCAGCCGCAGCCCGTCGTGCATCGGCTCCACCCTGCCGCCGGTCATGATGAACGGCCGTACGAAGAGCGCGTCGTCGTCGGCTTCCTCGTTCATCGAGGCAGGCCCTGGCGCAGGTCGGCGATGAGGGCCGGGTTGAGCAGGTCGCCGGCGCGCTCGGCGAGCACGGCCATCTCGTAGCCGACGAGGCCGAGTTCACCGCTGCTGTCGGCGAGCACGCCGAGGCAGCTGCCGTCGCGGATCGCCGAGACGAGCAGGAAGCCCCGCCCCATCTCGATCATGATGAGCTTGAACCGGTCGAAGTCGTAGCGTCGGGAGGCGCTGCGCGCGAGGCTCGAAAGTCCCGAGACGACCGCCGAGAGATGGTCGGCGTCCGTGCGGCCCAGGCCGTCGGAGACGGCGATGAGGAGGCCGTCGGACGAGACCGCCACCGCGTCGCGGACCCCGTCCGTCTTGCGGACGAAGTTCGCCAGCAGCCAGTTGAAGGTCTGCGTGTCGTTGTGCAGGTCGACGGTCACTTCTGATCACCCTTCCCGGCGCGCTGCTGCGGCTTCCGCGCGGTCTGCTTCTCCTTCTCGACGCTGATCGCGCCCCGCATGTGGGCGCTGCGGAGCGTCGAGAGCATCCCGGACACCTGGTCGGGCGTGCGGTCCGGGGTCGGCTCGGACTCCTGCTGCCAGCGTGGCTGTGCCGTCTCGCTGACGGCGGACGGGATGGTGCTGCGTTTGGGCCGTTTGACGAGGCCGTTGCGGGTGCGCGCGGCGCACGCGCCGCCGGGGGCGCCCCCGGCGGCAGGAGCGGCCGGGACGTCCCGGACCGGGGCGGCGACGGACCCTCCCGGGGCCGGTGCCGCCGCGGCGTCGTCCGCGGAGCCGGCAACGCGCCGGTCGACCTCCGGTGCGGCGAGGGGGGCGGAGCGGGGCGCGGGCAGGGGTACGGCTCGGGCCGGCGCGTCCGACACGGGGGCACCGGCCTCCTTCCTGCCCTTCTCCTTCGGGTCCGGCTGCGGGGCGGCGGGCGACGCCGGTTCCGTCAACAGGCCGTGGGGCAGGAGCACGCGGGCCACGGTTCCGGCCGCGGGCGCCTCGCCGAGCCGGACCTCGATGCCGCACTTGCGGGCGAGAGCGCCCACGACGAAGTGACCGAGGAAGCGGGTCGGCTCGGCCATGAAGGTGGCGGACCCGGAGAGCCGGACGTTGGCCTCGGCGATGGCGCGGGGCTCCATGCCCGTGCCGTGGTCGACGATGGCCACCAGGTAGCCGGCGCTGGTGCGGCGGCCCTCGATCTCGACGTCGGTCACCGGCGGCGAGTAGCTGAGCGCGTTCTCCACGAGCTCGGCGAGCAGGTGGGCGACCTCGGCGACCACGCTGCCGCTGATGTGGGCGGCGTCCACCCGGCGCAGCGTCACCCGCCGGTACTCCTCGACCTCGGACAGCGCGGCACGGATGACGTCGGTGACCGACAGGGGCGTGGACCACGGACGCGGGCTGGCCTCGCCGGCGAGGATGAGCAGGCTCTCCGCGTTGCGGCGCATCCGGGTGGCGAGCTGGTCGAGTTCGAAGAGGTTGCCCAGGGTGGCCGGGTCGGCGTCCTCGTGCTCCAGCTTGTTGATGAAGCTGATCTGGCGTCGTACGAGGTTCTGGTTGCGGCGGCCGAGGTTGACCAGTGACTCCGTGGCGTTGTGGCGCAGCACGGCCTGCTCGGTCGCGAGGTCGTAGGCCGCCTGCTGCAATTGTTCGAAGGCCTCGGCGACCAAGGCGATCTCGGTGCCGGTGTCCGGCGGCAGATGCAGCGAGGCGAGCGGTTCCGGCCGACGCCCGGAGGAAGCCTGTACGCGTGCGACGGCGGCGGGCAAGCGGTTCTCGGCGATGTCGCGCGCCTGGCGGGTGAGGTCGGCGAGCGGCCGGGACACGGCGCGGGCGCAGCCGACGGCAAGGCCGCCGAGGAGGGCGATCGAGCCGAGGGCGAGCAGCGCGAAGAGCGCGAGGGAGTGGGTGGCGTCCCGCTCCGTGCTGTCGGCGCGGGCCTGGATGTCGGCGCTGAGCGCGTTCTGCACGCTGCGCATGCCGTCGATCGTGGCAGTCGAGGCGTCCCACCACGCCGCGGGCGTGATCTTTTCCGCCGGCAGCAGGCCGACGCCGTCGGCGACGGTCTTCTCCAGCGCGAGGAAGCGGAGTGCCTGAGGCGTGCGCAGCGCCTCGTCGAGGCGGCGCTTCTCCTCGGGGGTGGCCCACTGGGGGTAGACCAGCAGTTCGTCGAGGCGGGCGGCGCGGGCGGCCAGGAAGCCGGGGTAGGCGTCGCCGCGGAAGCGGCCCGCGGGCGCCGATCCGAGGACGATCGCCTGCTCCTCGCCGGTGTACTCCTTGGTGAGGCCGAGGATCTGGAGTGCTTGGAAGGCGGAGCGGAGCTTGTCGTCGTGAACCTCGTGGAGCCCGAGTCCGAGCTGGTTGAGGGAGGTGATGGCGGTGGTGAAGTAGTCGATGGTCCGGTCGGCGTCGGCGGTGCCCCGATCGGCGGAGTCGCGCAGGGCCGCCAGCCCGTCGAGTTGCTTCAGCGCCGTGCGCACGGACGCGGCGGAGGCGCTGTCGCCGTCGAGCCGGTGGGTGGTGAGGCTGCGCCGGGCGGCGTCGGTGGCGGCGCGCTGGGCCGGCAGCATGGCGCGGAAGCGGTCGATGCCGACGGCGCGTCCGACGGTGAGGCCGCGTTCCTTCTGGAGTTCGTGGACGAAGTTCTGTACTTCGATGGCGAGTTCGGCGTTCGACGCGGTCCTGGCCGCGTTGCGGTAGTCGCCCACCTCCTGGGCGGCCGATAGCCCGAGCAGGGTCAGCAGCAGGGCGACGGCCACCACGAGGATGCGGACCAGTTTGGCGCGGATCGCCCGTGGGGCGACCGTCGTCGAGAGGGCGGCCCGTAAACGGCCGGACCTTAAACGGCCGGGCCGTGTGGACGGGTTGTCTGTGTCCATGGTTGAACTTTCGGAAGGGAATGGATCTGACGCTGGATCAGTCCAGCGTCAATTCCAACGATGCGCGGGACGCCCGGTCACGTGATGATGTGGTTGTGGTATTGACGGCGGGGGTCGGTTGCCGGACGTTTCCGCAGGTCCGGGTGCGAGGACCGGGTCGGGCTCGACGGAAGGACGTGCGTCCACATGCCGAGATGGCGTCGGGTTCGTGCCCTGAACCACCTTCACGATAAATCGGTGGTGCCCCGCCCATGGGCCGGCCTAGGGTTCTGCTCATCCGCTCCGGAGCGAGCGGTGTCGGTTCGTACGCTGTTGGTTCGTGGAGAAGAAACAGGAGGTGAGGAAAGTGATGACTGTCATGGTGACGGGCGCTGCCCCCATTCAGGAGTTCATCGTTTCCACCCCTGTGGTCTCCGGCTGACACCCACTGGAACTTCCGCGCGCCGAGCGCGCCGCCGGGGCCACCCTTCGAAGGGTTCCCCTTGTTCAACGCTTCGCTCAACACGTCTTCCCCTTCCGGTGATCGGCACGTCCTCGCCGCCTACGGCTGGGACGAGGACTGGGCAGCCGAGTTCGCTCCGTACGCCGCGCAAGGTCTGCTTCCCGGCCGGGTCGTACGGGTCGACCGCGGCCAGTGCGACGTCATGACCGCGGACGGCGTCGTCCGCGCCGACACCGCCTTCGTCACCCCGCACGACCCGCTCCGGGTCATCTGCACCGGTGACTGGGCGGCGGTGGAGGCGGGCGGCAACCCGCGCTACGTGAAGGCGTACCTGCCGCGCCGGACCGCCTTCGTACGCTCCACCTCCTCGAAGCGGTCCGAGGGGCAGATCCTCGCCGCCAACGTCGACCACGCGATCATCGCCGTATCGCTGGCCGTGGAACTCGACCTCGGGCGCGTCGAGCGCTTCCTGGCACTGGCCTGGGAGTCGGGGGCGCAGCCGCTCGTCGTCCTCACCAAGGCGGACCTGGTCCCCGACCCGGTGACGCTCGGACACCTCGTCCAGGACGTGGAATCCACCGCGCCCGGGGTCCAGGTGTTGACGGTCTCCTCCTTGACGGGGGAGGGCATGGACGTCCTGGCCGCGGTCGTCGGCAGCGGCACGAGCGTGCTCCTGGGCATCTCGGGCGCCGGGAAGTCCACGCTGGCCAACGCGCTGCTCGGCGAGGAGGTCATGGAGGTCCAGGCGGCCCGCGAGGTCGACGGCAAGGGCCGCCACACGACGACCACCCGCAACCTGCTCGCCCTGCCGGGCGGCGGCGTACTGATCGACACCCCCGGACTGCGGGGCGTCGGGCTGTGGGACGCCGAGGCGGGGGTCGGTCAGGTCTTCTCGGAGATCGAGGAGTACGCGGCACGCTGCCGCTTCCAGGACTGCGCGCACGAGGCGGAGCCGGGGTGCGGGGTGCTGGCCGCGGTGGACGCGGGCGCGCTGTCGGAACGCCGGCTGGAGAGCTACCGCAAGCTGCTGCGGGAGAACCAGCGGATCGTGGCGAAGACGGACGCGCGGCTGCGGGCGGAGATCCGCCGTGACTGGCGCCTCAAGTCGGCGCAGGGCCGAGCGAACTACGCGGCGAAGCGGGGCGGGCGGGTCTAGCCCTCACGGGTGCGGGGTGCGGGGTGCCGGGTGCGGGGTGCCGGGTGCCGCTGCGCGGAGCCTCTCCCCGCCCCACCCCGCCCTTCCCCGTTCCCCGGGCGCTGCCCGGACCTGGTCCTCAAACGCCGGACGGGCTGGAAAGTCAGCCCCGCCGGCGTTTGGGCCCCGGGGAACGGCGGAAGGGCGGGTAGGGGACGGCCCCGCGCAGCGGCCCCCGCCACGCTCAGCCGCAGCCGCAGCCGCCGCCCACCGCAGCCGCAGGCCGCCGCACCCGCCCGGGAGGGGGCGGGGTCACAGCCCCCACGTGTGCACCCGCTCCGGGTGGATGCGGATCACCTCCGGGCTGAAGTGGGGGCCGAGCGTGTGCGGGCCCACCTCCAGATCCGCGTACCCGCGGATCTCGATGCCGCGCACCTGCCACGGACGGGTGCTCACCAGGTCGTCGACCACCAGCGCCAACCGCGGATTGCCCCGCAGATTGCGCCACTTCTTGGACGCGCCCATGGCCATCCCGCCGACGAGGATCGTCCCGTCCTCCTGCGGGAAGAAGCCCACCGGGTTCACCTGCGGCTGACCCGCCGCGTCCACCGTGGCCAGCCGGCCCAGGTGCTGGGAGCGGAGGTATGCCCGTTCCGCCTCGCTGAAACCGTCGAAGTCCCTCATGTCCGCAAGCCTCGCAGGCGCCGCCGCACCCCGCATCGGGCCACGGTCCTAGGCCGTTTCCTTCGGATCATCTGATCGTTGGTTGATGTGTGTCGTTGACTGATGCTCAGTGGGCGCGGATCGAGCCGTTGCTGCCGGATCGGGCGCCGAGGCGGGGTGGGCGGTGGCGTGATCACCGTCAGGTTATCGATGCGATCGCGTTCAAGTACCGGACCGGGACGCCGTGGATGGACCTGCCCGAGTCCTTCGGATCGTGGAAGGGCGCCCACAACCGGCTGCGGAAGTGGGCCGCCAACGGGACCTGGGAGAAGGTCTTCACCGCCCTCCTCGCTCAGGCCGACGCCGAAGGCGACCTCGACTGGGTCGTCGCGGTCGACTCCACCATCGTCCGTGCCCACCAGCACGCCGCCGGGGCCCGTCAAAGGGGGCCCCGGACGGCGAGCCGGCTGACCACGCCCTCGGACGGTCCCGCGGCGGACTGACCACGAAGATCCACCTGGCCGCTGTCAACTGCTGCCGACCCCTGGCCTTCGTCATCACACCTGGCCAAGCCGGTGACGCACCCGCGTTCCCCCAGGTCATGGGCCGGTTACGGGTTCCGAGGCCGGTCGGCAGACCGAGAGCCAGGCCGGACGTGGTCCTGGCCGACAAGGCGTACCCCTCCCGCGCGATCCGTTCCCACCTGCGCCGGCGCGGGATCCGGGCGGTGATCCCGCAGCGCGCCGACCAGGCGGCCAACCGCAAGCGCCTCGGTAAGCGTGGCGGCCGCCCGCCGGCCTTCGACCGCGAGGCCTACAAGCAACGGAACACCGTCGAGCGGTGCATCAACCCAAACTCAAGCAGTGGCGCGGCCTGGCTACTCGCTACGACAAGACGGCCACCATCTACCTCGCCGGACTCCACCTCGCCGCCATCTTCATCTGGTCAGCGAGGTGATCCGAAAGGAACGGCCCGGCGCCGCTTCAGGCGCACGGCAGGGTTCCGGCGACCATGAAGGTTCAGGAGGCCGCCATCGTCAGCCTGCGGCGCGATAGAACTTCGATCCCACCACACCGCCATACCGATCGATCTCGTACGGCGCCGCGCCGGCAGACGTCTGTCGGTCCTGTCCCGTCGTGCCGTCCAGGACGATCGGCTCGTCGCCGACCTCCCCGTACACGGCACCGTGCCAGAATCCGCTGACCTTCGGCACCTTCCGTCCGGAGCCCCCGGGCAACGTCCATCGCTGCTGCACAGAAGAGGCGTCGAACACGGTGATCCCGCGGTCGGCCTCCCCGTACCCGTACTTGGAGCACAAGACCAGGGACTGTCCGTCGTGGCGGCACCGCCAGCCCCTGCCGTCGAGTGCCGCTCGCTGCTTACCGGTGACCGCATCCACGACGAGTGTCTTGTCCTTGAGGGTTGCGCTCAGCAGCCGGGGCGCGGCTCCGGCCGGCTCCTGCGCCTCTGCCACGGTCCACCGCTGTTCGCCCGTGGCCGCGGCAAGTCCCAGCAGCCTGCCTTCACCGAACCCCGTACTCTCGCCACCGGCAACGACACCGTCGGCCAGGGTCACCGCGCTGAACTTGGACTTCTTCCAGCGGACGGTGCCCGTGGAGGGGTCAACGGCATACGTGGTGCCGGCCCCGGTGACGAGCACTGTGGTGGCATCGACTCCGATGATCCGCGGTGCGCTGACCGAGGTGGCATCGACAGCGACCTCAGCCGACCACGCCGTCTTGCCGGTAGCCGTCTCGACGGCCAGCACCTCGATCAAGACCCGGTCGGGCGTTGTGCCTTCACCCTTCACATTCCTGCCCCAAGCCGCGTGCACGGTTTTGCCGTCCGCCGACACGAGGGGAGCGGTGCGGTTGCTTCCGAAACCGCCCTTTTCCGCGGGGTGCTTCGTCGTCGCCTCCCACCTCGGGTCACCGGTCTCGGTGTCGATCGCCTCCAGTCCCTCCTCGGCGGTGACGTAGGCAACCCCGTCGGCAAGGGTGACCGCGGGCCGTGTCGCGTCCCCGCTCGCCGTACTTGGCTGCTTGGCATCAGGGAATTCGACCGCGGGCCCTTCGAAGCGCACGGGCGGGTCGAACACCGGACGGCTCGGCTTCCCGGAAGCCGCCTGGGACTGTTCCGGGGACTTGCCAGGCGCCTGCGCATCCGATGAGCCGCCGCCTCCACAGGCTGCCAACGCCGTTGTCGCCAGCGTCAGTCCCACCGCAGTAGCGGCCCATCGTCTCGTTCTGCCTGTCCGGCCCATCGCTCCCCCTGCTCATGGTCTTCGTGATCATGACGACCCTAGCGACTGGGCTCCCCCGAGACAGGACAAATTCGCCAAGCACCCGACAGCGGACCTGTACGAGAGAACCAGGCCGTCTCGAAGCCACCACACAGGCCTCATAGTCTGGTCAGTGGTGATCCGAAAGAAGCGCCCTAGGTCCGAGGGGCGTAGTCCTCCAGCCCGAAGAGCGTGACCGCGTCGGTCAAGGCGGCCGCGAGGGCCCGGAGGCGGTCCGGCTCGGCCTCGACGTGGCGCAGCCGTACCGGGCCGGCCAGCGGGGCGGCGCTGAGGACGGCCGCGCCCTCCCGGGTCACCCGGACCACACGGCGGCGCCGGTCGCCCGGATCCGGCGTCACGGAGATCAGACGGCGGTCGGCGAGCCGGTCCAGCAGCTGGCCGATGGTCGCGGGGTGCATGAAGAGCCGCTCCCGCAGCGCCGCCAGCGGCACGGGCCGGTCCGGGCCGGATTCCTCGGCGACGAGCCGCAGCAGTGCCAACTGCTGTCCCGTCAGGCCGTGTTCGCGTTCCTGCCGGCGCCCGTGCGGACCACGCTCGTGGACGTGGTTCCCGGGGTGGGCTACAGCGACGACGTGGACGTCGACGGTGTGCCCGGCCGGTTCACCCACCGCATCGAGCCCGACGGCGACGGCGGATCCCGGGTCACCTTCGTCATCTCCATGCCGACGGCCTCGGCCGAAGCCGTCGCCGCGGGCTTCCCCGCCCAGCTCGCCGCCCTGGCCGACTACGCCCGCAACCTCGGCGCGTGAGCCTTCGATCCCCACGGCGTGCCGCTCGGCTCAGTGGGTGACCCGGCCGCCGGCGACGTCGATGGTGATCCCGGTCAGCCAGGCCGCCGCATCGGAGGCGAGGAACAGGGCGGTCTGGGCGACGTCGTCCGGGGTTCCGAGCCGGCCCAAGGGGTGGGCGGCGGCGACCTTGGCCCGCACGTCGTCCGGCATGTTGGCCTTCACCTTCTCGGTGAGGATGGACGACGGCGCGATGCAGTTGACGCGGATTCCGCGCGGCCCGACCTCGTTGGCCAGCTGCCGCGTGAGCATGACCACCCCCGCGTTGGCGACGCCGTAGGCGAGGTTCGCCTGACTGGGCTGACGCCCGGCGGCCGAGGACATGGTGATGACGGAGCCGTTGCCGCGTTCGAGCATCCCGGGCAGAAACGTCCGGATGGTGAGGAACACCGAGGTCAGGTCCGAGTCGATGACCTGACGCCAGCGCTCTTCGGTCAGGTCTACGGACGGTATGGGGCGGCCCTGTCCTCCGGCGAAGGCGGCGAGGACGTCGACCGGACCGAGCCGGGATTCGACGCGTCGGCGTGCTTCTTCGAGTGCCGCGGAGTCGGTGACATCGGCGACGGCGGCGATGCAGGTGCCGCCCGCGCCCGAGATGTCTGTGACGACCGCATCGAGGGCGTCCTCGTCGCGGCCGACCACGCAGACCTTGGCGCCTTCGGTGGCGAAGGCCCGAGCGGTCTGCGCGCCGATGCCGCGAGATCCGCCGGTGATGAGGACGACCTTGCCGTTCAAGCCGGTGTGGGTGTTGGACATCCGAGAAGTCACTCCTCGCGCTGGGGATCGCCGTCAGGCGGCGGTGGTCCGGGGACGGGTGCGGGGCAGCAGGGCGGCGACGAAGACGAGCCACAGGGTGCCGCCGAAGCGGACGACCGGCAGCAGGTATCCGAATCCAGGGGCCACAAGGGTCAGGAGGGCGACCATGCCGACGGCGGCGAGGAGCAGTCCGGTCCAGGTGACGCCACGCGGCAGCAGGCCGGCCATCAGGCCCGTCACCGAGATTCCGGCGACGAACAGGGCGTACATCACCACGTAGCCGGGACCGCCCGAGAGGAACGACAGGTCCGCGAGCGCGCGGGCGAGGGTCGGCGAGGTGTCCGCCGGCAGGCGACCGCCAGTCCAGGCGAACGTCGCGGAGAGGGTCAAGGCGCCGGCTGCCAACACACCCCCGACGAGGGTGATCGCGGATCCGGGCGCGGTGATGCCCAGCGCGCGCAGCCGTCGGTAGAACACCGCGGCACACAGCACCAGCGGGACGGCGGAGCTCAACAGCAGCAGAGAGCCGACCTTGATCGCGGTGCCGTGGGTCTGCGCGTAGTCCAGAACCGCGGCTCCGGAGGCGTCGGGGTGCGGGGTGGAGCGGTTGACGACGACGTAGGCCACGGTCAGCGCGGCGAAGGCGAGCACGGGGGCGAGCAGGGGCGGCCCGGACTGGGGACGGCGGGTGCCGGTCTCCCGAGGGGCGGTGGCTATGGCCATGGTTCCTCCTGGGTAGGTCGTACACGAAGAATAATGATTACAACTTGGAATGATTGTCAACTGTGTATTATGCCGTCATGAGTGTGAATCGTGAGAGCGAGAGTCCTGCGCCCCGGATGGGCGCCGCCTTCCTGCTGGCGCAGCTGGGAGCTCACGGTGCCGAGTTGTTCGCCCGGCGGATCGCCGAACTCGAGTTGACCCCCGCGCAGGCAGGGCTGCTGCGTTTGCTGGCCGGCGCCCCCGGTCGAAGTCAGCGTGAACTCGCGGACGACCTCGGAATGCCGGCCAGCCGCTTCGTGCCGTTCGCCGACGAGCTGGAGGGGCGCGGGCTGATCGAGCGCCGCAGGAACGCGAGTGACCGGCGCCAGTACGCCCTGCATCTGACGGATCAGGGGCTGGGCCTGCTCGCCGAGCTCCGAAAAGCAGGCGCCGCCCACGAGCAGGAGATGTGCCAGGCGCTCTCCCCTGAGGAGCGCCGGCAATTGATGGGCCTGCTCGGCCGCATGGCCGAGCAGCAGCAGCTCACTCTGGGCGTGCACCCGGGCTACCGGTCACTTCGCGCTCATCGCCCTGGCCGCGCCCAGTAGGCACCTGCCATTGGTGTGTCCACGCCGGGCCCGGGGCGCTCCGGATCGGCCCCGGCGGTCTGCTCTTGTCCGGCGGCCGCACGCGGGGGCGCGCGGGAGTCCCGGCGGCGGATCCGCATCGGCGCCGGATTCGCCCGCCCCTCCGGTCGAGAGGCGCGCGGGGCGGAACCGTCCGGCCGTCGACTACGCCCGCAGCCTCGCCGCGTGAGCCTTCTCGTCGGCATCCGCCAGCCAGAAGTAGAGCGGCGGCATCACCAGTTCGATGACCGTGAGCACCACCTGGAACCAGTGCGGCCACCCGTGCACCGCGAGCGAGATCAGCCGGCCGGCCGCACCCAGCAGGAAGACGGCGGCGAGCAGGCGTACGGTGCTCGCCGGGATCGGCGACTGGCGGGCCGCCCAGAGCCAGGCGAGGCCGTAGCCCGCGAAGATCGCGCCGAGGAAGCGGTTCAGGCTGTCGAGCGTCGCGTCGGCCCCGCCCCCGCCGGGTACCGCCGCATTGCCCAGGGCCACGTGTGCCAGCCCGATCGCCACGCATGCGACGCCCATCGTCAGTGCGAGCCATTTGAGAGTCCTGGCCATGGTCCGACCTCCCACCCCTGGTAAGTAGACGTGTGTCCACTAGTAGGCGGCACTAGTAGACGCGTGTCAAGTAAGGTGGCTCCATGCCTCCCCGTCGACGAATGACCCCCGACGACCGCCGTTCCCAGCTCCTCGCCGTCGGCGCGCAGCTCTTCGCCCAGCACCCCTACGAGGACGTGCTGATGGAACACGTCGCCGAGCGGGCCGGTGTCTCGCGGGCCCTGCTCTACCGTCACTTCGCCGGGAAGCAGGAGCTCTTCGCCGCCGTGTACCGGCAGGCCACCGACCGGCTGCTCGAACGGGTCCCGTTCGACCGGCCCGGCGATCTGCTCGCGCAGCTGGAGGACGGGCTCGACGTCCACCTCGACTACTTCATCGCGCACCGCAACACGGTCCTCGCGGCGAACCGCGTGCTCGTGGGCGACCCCGTGGTCCAGACGATCATCGACGGCGAACTGGACGAGCTGCGGACCCGGCTGCTCGACGTCGTCCCGCTCGCGGACGAATCCGTCCGGGCCGCCGTGGCCGGGGTCCTCAAGAGCTGGCTCGTCTTCGTCCGCGTGCTCTGCCTGGACTGGCTCACCGAGGAGACCTGCACGCGCACGGAACTGCGCGACACCTGCGTCGGCGCCCTGCTCGGCGCCCTGCGCCCGTTCCTCGGGGACGACCTCCGGTAGGGGAACGTGCGGACGCCGTCTACTCCGCCACCACCGCCCCCACCCACGCCCCCACCACCAGCAGGCACGCGAAGAGCTCCACCAGCACGCTCGTCCCCACCGCCCGCATCACCGCCCGCGCCGAGGCCCACGCCTCGCCGTGCGTGCCGAGACGGAGCCGTTCGCAGAGGTAGACGCCGCCCACGAAGCCGGGGACCGACCCCAGCACGGGAACCAGTACGAAACCCAGCAGTGCGCCCGCGCCCGCGAACACCGCCATCCGCCGGGTGACCCCCACCCCCCGCAGCCTGCGCGGCGGGAGCTGCCGCTTCACCACCTGGACCACCAGCAGCAGGGCCGTCGCCGCGACCAGCAGGGACCACGCCAGCGCCGAGCGCTCGTGCAGCGCCCACCACATCACCCCCGCCCACACCAGCAGGGTCCCCGGGACGCCGGGCACCATCACCCCGGCCACCCCGAGCAGCAGCACCAGCCCCACCAGGAGCAGCTGAGGCAGATCCATGCTGCTCAGCCTGACCGACCGGCGACTATCGGGCCACCCAGCCCCGCTCGTAGGCGTGCCAGCCGAGCTGCATGCGCGTCGTGACCCCCGCCAGCTCCATGAGGCCCTTCACCCGGCGCTGCACCGTCCGCAGGC
Organism: Streptomyces sp. NPDC096339; assembly: GCF_044762985.1. Classification (NCBI taxonomy): domain Bacteria; kingdom Bacillati; phylum Actinomycetota; class Actinomycetes; order Kitasatosporales; family Streptomycetaceae; genus Streptomyces; species Streptomyces sp. NPDC096339. Next base: position 32,860 of record NZ_JBIWFI010000047.1, read on the forward strand.
CCAGCTCCAGGTGTTTCGCCACGCTCGCGTCCGTCAGGCCCGCCAGCAGCAGGGAGAGGATCTCCAGGTCCGTGGCGTCGGGGGAGCCGCCGCCCTCCTCCGCCGAGCCCGACGTGCCCAGCCGCAGCGGCAGGGACTCCCGCCAGACCGCCTCGAACAGACCCATCAGCGATTCCAGCAGCCCCGACGCGTGGACGACGAGGGCCGCCGGTTCGGAACCGCGCGAGGTCAGCGGCACCATCGCCAGGGTGCGGTCCGCGATCACCAGCTTCGTCGGGACCTGCCCCGTCACCCGGACTCGCTCGCCCCGTGCCAGCGCCGTCGACGCCTCCCGGATGCCCCGCGGCAGGGTCAGCACCTCCCGTTCGATGACCACCCGGTAGTCGACCCCGCGCACGGAGGCCCGGTCCTCGGCCTCGTTGTCGGTGCCCGTCACCACCTGGGGCCGGCCGCTGACCAGCGCGCACACCTCCTCGACGGCGCCCAGCTGGAGCTGGTGGAAACGGTGCGCCACCGCGCTCGCGCCCTGCACCACCTCCACCAGGTCGTGCACCGCGGGCTCGGCCGCCTCCGCCCGGTACTCCTCCGCCAGCAGCGCCGCCGCCAGCTCCGCCTGCTCCAGCTCGTGCCGCTGCTGCGTGAGCAGGGCCCCCAGGGCGACCCCGGGCGGGGCGGCCACCCAGCGGCCCGGGCGGGCCGAGGACTGCGCGGCCAGGCCGTGGCGCTCCAGATGGCGCAGCGTCCGTTCCGTCTGGGGCACCGGAAGGGTCAGCCGGTGCGCGAGATCGGGAGCCTCGGCCGCGCCCATCGCCACCAGGGCGCGGTACGCCGACTCCTGGCCCTCGTCCAGGCCTATGGCACCCAGCAACCCGCCCACCCACCTTTCGACACTGCGCCTGGCGGGAAGCGGCCACGGCGCAAACCCGCCGCGGACATCATCGCCGTACCCCCCGCCCCTCTGTAAAGGTCATGCCACCGCAGCACCAACATCCGCCGGCCCGAAGCCACTTGTGCGGCAGCTTTGCCGTGCAATGCAGCAGTTGGCCGGAATTGACCTGGGGAGAGCGATGCGCCCGATATCGCGTACGGCACTGGGAGCGGCCACCGCTGCCGTCCTTGCCGTCACCGCCATCGGCCCGTCCACGGCACAGCCGAGCGACGGGGCGCCTGGAGCGGGGAAGAGACCACTCGTCGGCAGCGAGGCGGCCGGAAAGCAGCCCACGGCCCCCGTCACCGTCACCCTCGTCACGGGTGACCGGATCCTGGTCTCCACCGACGCGGGCGGCCGCACGGCCGCCACCGCGATGCCGCGCGAGGACGGCTCGCAGCCGCTCGTCCAGACCCGGCAGTCGGGCAAGGACCTCTACGTCTACCCCGAGGGCGCCGTCAAGGCGCTCGCCGCCGGCAAGGTCGACCACGAACTCTTCAACGTCACCGGCCTCGTCCGGCAGGGCTACGACGACGCGCACACCAAGAAGCTCCCGCTCATCGCGGTCTACGACGCCTCCGTGAACGTGGCGCGCAGCGCCCCGCCGGCCCCGCGCGGCGCCGACCGGTCCCTCGTCCTCGGTTCCATCGGCGCCGTCGCACTCGCCGCGGACAAGGGCAAGGCCGCCGACTTCTGGGCCGACGTCACCGCCGACGTCACCGCCGACAGCCGCTCCCGCGCGGCGGGCGGCGGACTGCAGAAGCTGTGGCTCGACGGCAAGGTCCGGGCGAACCTGGAGCGGTCGACGAAGCAGGTGAACGCCACGGCGGCCTGGGCGGCCGGGTACGACGGCAAGGGCACCAAGGTCGCCGTCCTCGACACGGGCACCGACCTCGAACACCCCGACCTGGCGGGCCGCGTCACCGCCTCGAAGAACTTCACCGACTCCGACACCGACGCCGACCGGCAGGGCCACGGCACCCACACCATCTCCACCGTCGGTGGCTCCGGAGCGGCGAGCGGCGGAGCCAAGAAGGGCGTGGCCCCCGGCACCGAACTGCTCAGCGGCAAAGTGCTCAACGACGGCGGCTACGGCCTCGACTCGTGGATCATCGCCGGCATGGAGTGGGCCGTGGAGAACAAGGCAGACGTGGTCTCCATGAGCCTGGGCGACCCCTCCCAGACCGCCTGCGACGACCCGCTCGCCGCCGCCGCGGAGAAACTCTCCCGGCAGGGCCCGCTGTTCGTGATCGCCGCCGGCAACTCCGGACCCGGCAACAACACCGTCTCCTCGCCCGGTTGCGCCCCCAGCGTGCTGACCGTCGGCGCCGTCGACCGCGACGACACCACGGCCCCCTTCTCCAGCCGGGGCCCCGCCGGACTCCAGCACACCCTCAAGCCCGAGATCGCCGCCCCCGGCGTGGGCATCTCCGCCGCGAACATGGGCGGCCGCGGGGTGTACGCCTACCAGTCCATGTCCGGCACCTCGATGGCCACCCCGCACGTCGCCGGCGCCGCCGCCGTCGTCAAGCAGCGCCACCCCGACTGGACCGGGCAGCAGATCAAGGCCGCCCTCGTCGGATCCGCCGACACCGCGATCCCCGGGGACGTACGGGAGACCGGCGGCGGCCGCCTCGACGTCAAGGCCGCCATCGACACCACCGTCACCAGCGCCCCCGCCGTCCAGGGCGGCGCCCACGACTGGCCGCAGGACAAGAGCGACCGCCGGACCGTCGAAGTCCCGTACACCAACCTCGGCACGAGCCCCGTCACGCTGGACCTCGCCGTCGAGAAGGTCACCGGCAACGACGGCTCGAAGGTCCGCGGCCAGATCGCCCGCCTCGCGCAGCGCACCGTGACCGTCCCCGCCGGCGCCACCGTCAAGGTGCCCCTCGCGCTCGACCCGGCCGCGAAGCTCGAACGCTCCCAGTACGGGGACGTCACCGGCCGCGTCGTCGCCACGGCGAACGGCGTGCACGTCTCCACCCCCTTCTCCCTGTACGTGGAGCCGCAGACGGTCACCCTGCGGGTCAAGCTCGTCGACCGCGCGGGGAACCCGGCCGCCGGACCGTCCTCCCTGGACGTGATCGGCACCGACGACGCCACCGGCGAGCGCCGCTTCAACGACGGCTCCGCGGACCAGGTCTACCGGGTCCGGCCGGGCGCGTACTTCCTCTCCGCCTTCGTCGCCACCCCCGACGCGGGCGAGGGCGCCACGCTGATCGACTCCCTCACCTACCTCGGCCGCCCCCAGGTCGAGGTGAAGAAGGACACGACCGTCGTGCTCGACGCCCGCAAGGCCGGCCGCCTCGACATCGAGGCCGACAAGCCGGTCGAGAGCCGCAACACCACCCTCGCCTTCGCCCGCAGCTGGGACGACGTCTGGCTGCACGCGGGCACGGCGGCCGGCGGGCGCACCATCCGCGGCTTCTACGCCTCGGTCGAAGGCCGCGCCACGGACGGCGAGTTCGAGTTCGGCAGCTACTGGCGGGCGGGCGCGCCGATCCTCTCCGAGCTGAAGGCCGTCGGCGGTCCGGCGCTGCACCCGATCACCGCGACCACGGGCAGCGACAACCTGGACGGAACCGGCAGCGCCCCGCTCGTCGACGCGGGCACCGGCACCCCCGAGGAGCTCGCCGCGGCGGGCGCCAAGGACGCGATCGTCCTGGTCAAGACCGTCGACGGGGCGCTGTACGAGGTGGCCCGGGACGCGAAGGCCGCCGGCGCCAAGGCCGTGCTCGCCTACCGCGAGGCACCGGGCCGCTGGGTCGGTTCGACCGGCTTCGCGGGCGGTGTGCTGCCCACGCTGTCGATCGAGGCCGCCGAGGGCCGTGCGCTGCTCGCGCGGCTGGAGGCGGGCAAGGTCACGCTGGCCTGGAAGGGCACGGCGAGGAGCCCGTACTCCTACTCTCTCGCCTTCCCGGAGCAGGGGCAGGTCCAGGGCGGCCACACCTACCGGGTCCGCGACCGCGACCTCGGCCGGGTCGAGTCCTCCTACAACTCCATGGGCGTGGCGGGCGACTTCATCGACCTGTCGGGCGCGTACCGGCCGATCGGCACGGCGGTGTACTTCGGCTCGATCGAGACCGTCGCGGTGCCGGGCACGCGGACCGAGTACCACTCGGCCGGGGACACCGCCTGGGACCAGTTGCTCTCCAGCAGCTTCCCGTGGGGCGAGTTCATGGTCGGCGAGCAGCGCACTTACGCCAAGGGCCAGACGGTCAAGGCGACTTGGTACGACGGGATCACCGGCCCGGTCGCCCCGCGCGACGCCTCGGGCAAGGAGACCCTGGCCGCCGAACGGCAGGGCGACCTGATCGGCTTCGCCCCCGCGATGTGGGGCGACAGCGGCCACGCCGCGCAGCCGGGCTCCTTCGGTGACATCGGCGGGCTCCAGCTCAAGCGGAACGGCGAGGTCATCGGGGACAGCTGGTACCCGTTCGGGGTGTTCGAGGTCCCGGCCGAAGAGAGCCGCTACGAACTGACGCAGGCCATCGAGAAGATCGGCGCGCCGGCCCGCGTCTGGCAGCGGTCCACCGCGGTGACGACCACCTGGGCCTTCACCTCGAAGCTCGACCCGGCCGCCTACTCGCAGGGCCTGCCGATCCTCTTCCCGAGGTACGCGGCCCCGCTGGACGGGCTGAAGACGGTCGCGGCGGCGGGCGGCCAGAGCATCGGGCTGAGTGTCACCGGGCACGCGGGGTACGCGCCGGGGGCACTGAAGTCGGCGAAGCTGTCGTACTCGTACGACGGCGAGCACTGGACGGAGGCGAAGGTGAGCGAGCACGGCGGAGCGTGGACCGCGGTCGTGGACCACGCCGGGGCCTCCGGCAAGCAGGTTTCGCTGAAGGTCGAACTGACCGACGCGAAGGGTGCCTCCGTGACCCAGACGGTCGGACGGGCGTATGACGTCCGCTAGTTCGTACAGGTGAGGGGGGAAGGGTCCACCGGGCGGCGGCCCGGTGGACCCTTTTCGCGCATTCGGCGTTTTCCGCTCGTGCGGTAGGCCGAGAATGAGGTCATGAGTCAGCAGGGCGCGGGCGCGGACGACTGGTGGCAGAAACTGTACGAGGACCCGGACGCGGTCCCGGACCCCGACCCCGGGGACACCCTGGACAACCGCTTCCACACGGCCTCCTCCCTGACGGAACCGCCGGAGCCGCCGGGCCCGCCGGGCCCGCCGCCCGCCGACCCCTCCGGCGGGGGACGGGCGGGTGCCGGGGCGTCCCCGCAGGGCGCCGAGGACACCCCCGCCCGGCCCTCCGACCCCTCGCCGCTTTCGGCGCCCGGGGAGACGCCCCGGCGCCCGCCCGTCCCCGGCGAAGCCGGCCCGGCCGCGCCGGAGACCCCCGCGCCGGTCCACCCGGTCCGGCCGTGGGAGTCGGCCGCCTCTCCCGCGCCGGAGACCCCCGCGCCGGTCCACCCGGTCCGGCCGTGGGAGTCGGCCGCACTGCCCGCACCCGAACAGCCCCCGCTCCCGGGCCCCCGCCCGCAGCCGGCCCAGGACTCCGCGCCGCCCGCGCGGCCGGACTCCGAGCCGCCCGCGCCAGGGCGGCCGGCGCGTCCGGCCGTCCCCGCCGGGCCGGACCCCGGCCCGGGCCGGCAGGCAGGTCCGCCACCGCCACCGCCACCGCCCCCGGCCGAGCCCCCGGCGCCCCCGTGGGGACCCGGCCCCGCCGAGCCCGGACAGCCCCCGCGCCCGGCGCCGCCGGAGCCGGTCGCCCTGCCGTGGGAGGCGGCCACTCCGGAGCCGCCCCGAGCCCAGGCACCCCACCCGGGCTCGCCCGCGTACGCGCCGCCGCCGGAGGCGACCCCCGTCGGCGCGCAGCAGCAGGGGCCGCCCCCGGCGCCGTCCCCGGCGTCGTCCCCGGACGGCGGGTTGCCCGTCCGGCCGCCCGTGCCGGCCACCGGCGGCGCACCGGCGCCCGCGCCCGCCCCGGAAGCCGTACCCCCGGCTCCGCCGGCGCCCCCCGCGCACGGGCTCGTGCCGGGGCCGCGCCCGGCACCCGCCCCGCCGAGCCCGCCCGCGCCCCCGGCGCCACCACTGCCGGACCCGCGGGCCGGCGGGGTCACCGGGTACGTGCTCGGGAACGTGGCCGTACCGGCCTGGCGCGAGGACGACCGCACCGCGGAAGTCCCGGTACCCGAGGCGGAGGAGGCGCGGCCCGAGGTACGGCACCTCGGCGACCGCGCGCCCACCTACGCCGCGGAGCCCGGCGCGCTGCCCGCCGCCGACCCGGCCGCGCTCGACGACCTGACCCCCGACACCGTCCTGGAGGGGGCCCGCTACGGCACGTACACCCTGCGCGCCGCCTCCCTGCGCGGGGACTCCGCCCGCTACCGGGGCGAAGCCCGCCGGGACTGCCTGCTCACCGCCCGCTTCGGCACCGGCGAAGACGCCCTGGTGATGGTGGTCCTCGCCGGAGGCGACCGCGCCGCCCCCGGGGGCCCGGCGGCCGCCGCGGAGCTCTGCCGCACCGTCGCGTCGGCCGTCGGCCGGAGCCAGGAGCGGCTCTCCGAGGACATCCGGGCCGGCCGCCGCGACGCGCTCCGCTCGGGCCTCCAACGGCTCACCGACCGGGGCTACGGCCGCCTGCGCGCCCACGCCGCCGAGCTCGGCCTCGCCGAGGAGGCGTACACCGCCGGGCTGCGCGCCCTGTTGCTCCCCGTGGACCCGCAGTGCCGGACCCGGGTGTGCTTCGGCTCCGGCGCGGGCGGACTGTTCCGGCTCCGGTCGGGGGAGTGGCAGGACCTGGAGCCCGGTGAAGGCGCGTCGGAAGGGGACTTCCGCTTCCGGGCCTCCGTGGCCCGGCCGGGTGACACCCTGCTGGTCTGCTCCGTCGGCCTGGCCGGCCCCATGCGGGAGGAGGCCCCGCTCCCGGCCGAGCTCGCCGCGCGCTGGTCCGATCCGCAGCCCCCCGGCCTGGCGGCCTTCCTCGCCGACACCCAGCTCCGCCTCAAGGGCTACGCCGACGACCGGACGGCCGCCGCGGTCTGGGAGGAGTGACCGGCACGACGGCCGCAACAGGCGCGATCCCGCGGGACGTGCATGGATGGAAGGCGCACCCGGCAGAGCCGAACCCGAGAGGGGCGCCCCATCCATGGCGAAACAGAACGTGGCGGAGCAGTTCGTGGACATCCTCGTGCGCGCGGGCGTGCGCAGGATGTACGGAGTCGTCGGCGACAGCCTGAACCCGATCGTGGACGCGATCCGCCGAACGGGTGATATCGAGTGGATCCAGGTCCGCCACGAGGAAACGGCGGCCTTCGCGGCCGGCGCCGAGGCCCAGATCACCGGTCGCCTCGCCGCCTGCGCGGGTTCCTGCGGCCCGGGCAACCTGCACCTGATCAACGGGCTGTACGACGCGCACCGCTCGATGGCCCCGGTGCTCGCGCTCGCCTCGCACATCCCCTCCGGCGAGATCGGCCTCGGATACTTCCAGGAGACCCACCCGGTGGAGGTCTTCCGCGAGTGCAGCCACTACAGCGAACTGATCTCGAACCCGCGGCAGATGCCCCGCCTGCTGCAGACCGCCGTGCAGCACGCCATCGGCCGCAGCGGCGTCAGCGTCGTCGCGCTGCCCGGGGACATCGCGTCCCTGCCGGCCCCCGAGAAGGCGGTGGAGCACGCGCTCGTCACCGCCCGCCCGACCGTGCGCCCCGGTGACGGCGAGATCGAGAAGCTGGTCCGGCTGATCGACGAGGCGGACAAGGTCACCCTCTTCTGCGGCAGCGGCACCGCCGGGGCGCACGCCGAGGTGATGGAGTTCGCCGGCCGGATCAAGGCGCCGATCGGGCACGCCCTGCGCGGCAAGGAGTGGATCCAGTACGAGAACCCGTACGACGTCGGCATGAGCGGACTGCTCGGCTACGGCGCCGCCTACGAGGCCACCCACGAGTGCGATCTGCTGGTCCTGCTCGGGACGGACTTCCCGTACAACGCCTTCCTCCCCGACGACGTGAAGATCGTCCAGGTGGACATCCGGCCCGAACACCTCGGCCGCCGCTCCCAACTGGACCTCGCCGTCTGGGGGGACGTACGGGAGACCCTGCGCGCGCTGAACACCAGGGTGAAGCCCAAGACGGACCGTCGCTTCCTGGACCGCATGTTGAAGAAGCACGCGGACGCACTGGAAGGCGTGGTCAAGGCCTACACGCGCAAGGTGGAGAAGCACACCCCGATCCACCCCGAGTACGTGGCCTCGGTGCTCGACGAACTGGCCGACGAGGACGCCGTCTTCACCGTCGACACCGGCATGTGCAATGTGTGGGCCGCGCGCTATCTTTCCCCGAACGGCAAGCGCCGCATCATCGGTTCCTTCAGCCACGGCTCCATGGCGAACGCGTTGCCGCAGGCCATCGGCGCACAGTTCACCGACCGCTCCCGTCAAGTGGTGTCGATGTCGGGTGACGGCGGTTTCTCGATGCTGATGGGAGATTTCCTCACCCTCGTGCAGTACGACCTGCCCGTCAAAGTGGTCCTCTTCAACAACTCATCCCTCGGCATGGTCGAGTTGGAGATGCTTGTTTCCGGCCTCCCCTCGTACGGAACTACGAACAGGAATCCCGACTTCGCCGCCATCGCCCGCGCGGCGGGGGCGTACGGGGTCCGCGTGGAGAAACCCAAGCAGCTCACAGGGGCTTTGAAGGACGCCTTCCGGCACCGGGGACCGGCCCTCGTGGACGTGGTCACCGACCCCAACGCGCTGTCGATTCCGCCCAGGATCAGCGCCGAGATGGTGACCGGATTTGCACTTTCCGCCAGCAAGATCGTGCTCGACGGAGGGGTCGGCAGGATGATCCAGATGGCTCGATCCAACCTCCGCAACGTGCCCCGCCCGTAAGCCCGCAGGAGTGCGGACCGGCCCGGGGGGCATGCATCCCGTAGACCTGTTCGACCAGTTGCTCAGTTGGGGACACACGACGAGGGAGGCACATCGCCGTGCGTGTGGGGGCGAAGACCGGGAAGCCGTGGCGCAGAGGCAGGCCGGTGCCGCGCGAGCCGTCCGGTCCGGACGGGGCGGCCGCGGTGGACGGGCCGGTGATCAACCGGAGCGTGCGTCGGGCGGATCTGAAAGCGGTGGGCGAAGTCCGGCGGGCGCTGCGGGAGTTGATGCGCCACCGGTGCGCGGCCGATGCCGCCGAAGTGGCCGAGCTGCTCATCACCGAGCTCGTCACCAATGCCCTCGTCCACACGGACCAGGGGGCGGAGGTGTCCGCGACTCTCGGGGCCGGCCGGTTACGGGTGGAGGTCCGGGACTACGCCGGCCGCCGGCCCCGACCGTACGTACCGACCGCCGACGACGGTACGCACGGCCGGGGCCTGGTGCTGGTGCAGGCGCTCGCCGACGACTGGGGCGTGGATGCCCCGGACCTCGGCGGCGGCAAGGTGGTGTGGTTCGAGCTGGAGCGGGGATACGACGTGGGGCCCGCCTGACGGCGGACCCCACGGGACCGGTAGGACCGTACGAGAAGAACCCGCCGGTCAGCCGAACTGCTGTTCCAGGTCCTTCAGTTTGCGCTCCAGGGAGTCGAGCCGGGGGATGGTCTGGGTGTCGTCCTCGGCGGTGAGATCCACCGTCCGGGGACCGGTCACGTCAGCGGACCCGGTCCGACTGACGGCCTGCAGGGATGGCCGGCGTCGCAGTGGCAGTTGTCCTGATTCCGGTATGGCCGGCTCCGCGCCGACCGGCGCGGAGCCAGCTCCCTGCGTGAGCTCCGGGAGTTCGACCTGGCGGCCGCGAGACCGCCCGAACGCCCGGTTCTGCCGGCCCAGCGCCTTGATGCGCGCCCGGTCCAGCCGGTTCTGATCGCGCCTGCGGTGCCGGTCCTGCTCCCTCTCCCGCTTGTCCTCGCGCACCTCGTCCACGGCCTCGTCGAGGGTGCGCACCCCCTCCAGCAGCATGAGCGACCACGCGCCGAAGGTCTCCCGGGGTGCCCGCAGCCAGCGGACCATCCGGATCTGCGGCAACGGACGCGGGATCAGCCCCTGTTCGCGCAGTGCCGCGCGGCGGGTCTGCTTGAGGGCCCGGTCGAAGAGGACCGCCGCCGAGAGCGACATCCCGGCGAAGAACTGCGGTGCGCCGTCGTGGCCCATGCCGCGCGGGGCGTGCACCCAGTTGAACCAGGCGGCCGCGCCGGCGAACAGCCAGACCAGCATGCGCGAGCCGAGGGCCGCGTCGCCGTGGCTGGCCTCGCGGACGGCGAGCACCGAGCAGAACATGGCGGCGCCGTCGAGCCCGAAGGGGACCAGGTACTCCCAGCCGCCGGAAAGGTTGAGGTTCTGCCGACCGAAGCCGACCAGCCCGTGGAAGGAGAGCGCGGCGGCGACCGCCGCGCAGCAGAAGAGCAGGACGTAGGAGGCGGTCCCGTAGACGGCTTCCTTGCGCCGCCGCCGTTCCTCGCTGCGCTCCCAGCTGTCGTCGGCCGCGGCCTTCTCGCCCTCGCGCTTGCCCCGGGCCACCACCGCAACTGCCGCAAGCACGCCCAGGATCAGCAGGCTGCCGGGCAGCAGCCAGTCCAGCGATATGTCGGTCAGTCTCATGCGGATGTCCTTGCCTCGGTACGTGCGGCCGTACGGCTTTCCGGGCGCCATAGTGGCGCAGCCGGTCCGCCGTGCACGCGGGTTTCGGGGCAAGTGGACGCCATCGGGGGGCGGGGCCCGCCGGATAGGGTGTTGTGGCTCGAACTGGTGCTCGTTCGGGCCCAGTTGAGTTCGATTACGGTCAGTCGTACGGGTGGGTTCAGGCGGCGGCCGCCGTGAGCCGGGCGACCCGGTCGGCGTCACGGGTGCGCGGGCAGGTGACACAGGTGTCGTCCGGGCGGATGGTGTAGAAGAAACAGCACCCGGCCCGGTCCCGGGTGGGCAGCTCCTCGCCGGCCGGCCCGGAGAGGGTGCGGAACCCGGCGCTCCCGGAGTACGGGTCGGTGCCGCCGGGCAGGAGGGCCTCCAACTCGGCCATGGCGCGCCGCTCCTCGCCGGGCCCGAGCAGGCTCGCGACGTACCAGAGGCCCTCGACGACCTCGTCGGTGACCAGACCCCACAGGGCGCGGCGGCCGCGGCGCATGCGCGGGCCGAAACCTTCCAGCAGCGGGCCCAGGTGCTCGGCCACCGCGGCCCGCACCTCGTCGCGCAGCGCCTCCTCGCCGGGCGCGACCCGCGCGCCGGGGAGGACCGCCGCGGGGTCGTCGGGGAGGCAGGCGAACGTTTCGACGCGTACGGCCATCCGGGCGTCGGTGCGGTGGAACGCCACCCGGTCGGCGGGCAGCCGGGGGACGCGCCGGTGCAGGAACCACGGCAGGGTGATCAGCAGGCAGGCCGGCCACGCGTACCGGTGCAGCCCGAAGCCCGCCACCACGTCCGGGCGGGCCGGGCGGCCGTGGTCCCGGGCGATCTGGGCCTCGTCCCAGGCGAGGAAGGCCTCCAGGGCGGCCCCGCCCGCCGCGAGCTCGTCCGCGCCGACCCACCCGGCGCCGCGCGGGGTCGGGTCGAGCGCGGACAGCTCGGTGACGCGGAGTCCGGCGTAGGCCTCGGACAGCCGCGCGTACGCGGCCGCCACCGGGGAGCCGGTCGGGGTGGTGACGGTCATGGGGACCACCGAATCGCACGATCGTTATCAGGTAAGCCTCACCTTAGCTGATCTCGGTGGCCGTATCACCTTGTGGGACGTCGCATATTCTCGGGCGAGGTCGAGACCAGTGAGGAGGGCCGCCGCATGCAGCCGATGCCATCGATCCCGTCGATCCCGGAGCAGAAGACCGCCGGGAAGGTGCTGCGCCATTCGGTGCGCGGGCAGATCCTCGACGCCCTGCGCGCGGCGCTGGTCGAGGGGGAGCTGGCTCCGGGGGAGATCTACTCCGGCCCGGCACTCGGGGAGCGCTTCGGGGTCTCGGCGACCCCGGTGCGCGAGGCGATGCAGCAGCTGGCCCTGGAAGGGGCGGTGGAATGCCTCCCGAACCGGGGCTTCCGGGTCCTGTCACGGACCCCGAGGGATCTCGCCGAGCTGGCGGAGGTACGGGGCCTGCTGGAGGTCCCGGTCATGCTCCGGCTCGCCCGGGCCGTGCCCGCCGAGGCCTGGGAGGCCCTGCGCCCGGCCGCGGCCGCCACGGCGGAGGCGGCGGCCGAGGGCGACCTGCCGGCATACGCGGAAGCGGACCGGGCCTTCCACCGCGAGGTGCTCTCCCTGGCGGGCAACGCCCAGCTGGTGGCGGTGGCCGAGGCGCTGCACCGGCGCGCCCAGTGGCCCCTGCCGGGCGCCCCGCGGGTCCGCCGCGCCGAACTCGTCGCCGACGCGGCCGAACACTCGGCGCTCCTGGCGGCCCTGATCGCCGGTGACCTCCCGGCGGTGGAGTCCCTCGTACGGCGGCACTTCGCCGGGGCTGTGGCCTGACGGCAGCGGCGCCGCTGCCGGGGGCTCCGCCCCCGGACCCCCGCGCCTCAAACGCCGGCGGGGCTGATTTTGGCTGATGCCGCCCGTGCGGTGCGGCCCGGCGTTTGAGGGCCCTTGCGGGCTCAGCCGCCGAGGCACGATCCAGCCCCTCCGGCGTTTGAGGAGCGGGGTCCGGGGCGGCGCCCCGGCAGCGGCGCCGCACCGGAATCCCGGGAGCTACCCCGCAGGGGACGCGGCGGCCGGGTGGAGCTGGTCCGCCAGCCAGGTCGGGATGCCACCCAGCAGGTGGAACAGCCGCCGCGCCTCCGCGCGCAGCCGCGTCGCCTCCGGCTCCGGCTCGGCCTCGGCCAAGGCGGCCAGCGCCGGGGCCGTGCCGACCAGGAAGCCCAGCTCCTCCCGGATGCGCAGGGACTCCAGGAAGCCCTTGCGGGCCTCCGCCACCTCCCCGTCCCGCAGGGCCAGCGCCGCGAGGTGGCGCCAGGTGAAGGACAGCAGCAGTACGTCCCCGTGCGCCTCGGCCCCCGCGTGGGCGCGCCGGTACGCGGGTCGGGCCGACTGCGGGGCGTCCGCCAGGTGCTCGGCGACCAGCCCCCGGCGGAAGTCCAGCAGCGGGCGGGTACGGGACCCCGGGGACAGCAGCGCCGCCGCCCGGCCCAGCGCGGAACGGGCCTCGTCGGCCCGGTCGCGTACGCCCAGCACGGTCGCCGCGTAGGCCAGCTGGCCCCGCTCGCAGGCCGCCGCACCCCGGTCGTCGTCGTCCTGCGAGACCGCCTCGGCGACCCGCAGCGCGTCCTCGGCCTCGGCCCAGCCCTGCCCCGTGAACAGGCACCGCTCGACCAGTAGCGCGGTCCGCTGCACGGCCGCCCCCGCGGTCGCGGTCTCGCCGGCGTGGGGCGTCAGCAGCGCCGCCGCGTCGGTCCAACAGCCGCGCGAACGCAGTCGCCATATCGCCCGCTGGAGGGGGTCTTCTCCCCCCGTAGATCCGGCACCGGACATGGCGATATCCGCCACATTGCCCTCCCCAAAGCAATCAAGCAGCACGTCGTCGAGCCCTGGGGCGAAATGAGAGCACGGATCGACGGCTCCGGCCAAGGGGTCGGGTGAACTCTTTCACAAAGTCCGGACACCTCGTCAGCCGCCCCCGGCCGGCGGACCGGGCGGGGGCGGATGGGATACGGCCTGGCCACGGCCGGGATCGCTCAGCTCATGCGCAGGGCGAGGAAGAAGTCCAGCTTGTCCTCCAGCCGCGACAGGTCGCGCGCCGTCAACTGCTCGATTCGCCCGACCCGGTAACGCAGCGTGTTGACGTGCAGGTGCAGCCGCGTCGCGCAGCGGGTCCAGGAACCGTCGCAGTCCAGGAACGCCTCCAGCGTCGGGATGAGCTCCGCCCGGTGGCGCCGGTCGTAGTCCCGCAGCGGGTCCAGCAGTCGCGCCGTGAACGCGCGCCGCACGTCGTCCGGTACGAACGGCAGCAGCAGCACGTGCGAAGCCAGCTCGTGGTGGCCTGCCGCGCAGACCCGGCCCGGACGGGCCGCGGCGACCCGGCGGGCGTGCCGGGCCTCCTCCAGCGCCCCGCGCAGGCCCTCTGCGGAGTGCACGGCCGCGCTGACGCCCAGCGTGAGCCGGCCGTCGTCCGACAGACCCGCCTGCAGCGGGTCGCGCACGGCCGCCAGCAGCTCGTCGGCGTGCAGGGCCGAGTCCGGGCCCCGGTCCTCGGAGGTGTCCCCGGGCAGCGAGGGCAGCGGCACCAGCGCGATGGCCTCGTCACCCGCATGGGCCACCGCGATCCGGTCGGAAGGCTCCGGCCCCGAGACGGACGGGTCGACGAGGATCTCCTCCAGCAGCGACTGGGCCACCGGGCCGCCGGGGATGTCCCCGCCGTCCCAGTCCACCCGGGCCACCACGACCTGCCAGTGCGGGGCGCCGCCCACGCCGGGCAGCAGCACGGGGGCCGCCACCCGCAGGCGGGCGGCGATCTCGGCGGGCGGAGCACCCGTCTGGACCAGTTCGAGGACTTCCTGTGCGAGGCGGCGGCGCACGGTGCGCGCGGCGTCCCGCCGGTCCCGCTCGACGGCGATCAGCTGGGTGACGCCCTGGAGCAGGTCGAGGCGCTCCGCGGGCCAGTCGCCCGCGTCCGCCTCCACGGCCAGCAGCCAGTCCGACAGCACGCTCTCGCGCACGTCCTTCGGGGCGGGGCCGGTGGCGCCGCGCCCGGCTCCCCTGATCGGGAAGAGCGAGTAGGTAATACCCTGGATGGAGATCCGGTGCGGTCCCCTGCGGCCCGTCCGGACCGCCGCGAGGTGCTCGCTCGCCAGTGCAGCGCACACCCCCGGCGCCAGCGGTTCGCCGGCCCCGGCGATCTGCCGGCCCGTGGGGGACAGCACCCAGGCCCGGAGATCGAGGTCCGTGGTGAGCAGATCCAGCACCACATCGGGCCCGCCGCCCGCGGGACCCGAGGTCATCAGACGGCGGTGCCGGTCGACCACGGCCGCCAGGTCACCGGCACGTTCCCCCGAAACCTGCCGCACCACGTATTCCGTGATCGTGGCGAATGCAACGTCCTCGTTCACTGCGAACAGTGGCAGGCGGTTGCGGACGCAGGCGGTGACCAGGTCGTCCGGGATGTCTCCCAGCTCGGCCTCGCCCGCCGCGAGCCCTGCGACGCCCGCGCCGGCGAGCAGTCTCACGAATGGCTCGGAATCGGCCGAATTTCGTCTCCATGCCAGGCCGGTGAGGACGAGCTCACCTCCGGACAGGTATCGGCTGGGATCGCGGAGGTCGGTCGTCATGACCCCGCGGACGGTACGGTCGAGCTCTTCCTCGCCGCCCAGCAGCCGCAGCCCCAGCGCCTCGGTTTCCAGCAGTGCGCGCAGCCGCATGATGTCGCCGCCGATCTGTCTCGTTGTTGCCGTTGGAAATCGGGCAGGTTGTCGCGGCCTGCCGTTCATACGAATCTACAAGACTAGGGAGCCCCTCAGCCAACTCCTTCATGGTTTCGGTGACTGCACTCGGGGGACGCGCGGCTTGTGTACTGACTCCACACCGCATTAACAACACGTGAACGACCAGTCGAGAGGCGTCGGCTTCCTGGCTTGAAGTAAACGCCCCGATGACGTAGAAGAGAGCCGCTCATGGACTTCCTTCGCCCCGCTGGCCGGGAGGAGGCACTCGCCGACAAGGCGCAGAGCCCACCGGTCGCGACGATCGCGGGTGGCCGTCCGGAAATCCTCACCGGGATTCTCCAGGACGGAGCGGTGCGGGAGCCGTAAGGCCCCCGAGACCCCCTGAGAACTTCCGGGCGGTGTGACACGGGAACGTCACACTTGCCGGCCGCACCGCCCGGAGAACCACGAAGTGCCGCACCGCTCGCGGTCCCTTCACCTGGCAGTACCCCTGCAAAAAACACGTAGTACCAGCGGGTCACCCCCGCACTACCCGCAGTACACGCAATGAAATCTCGCGTCGCCTCGGGCCGTCACCCCGGGTCGTGCAGCCAACGCAGTTTCCCAAATCCCGCGTCTTCAATCTTCTTGCGGGTGCCCCTTTGAACCTTGGGAGTTAGGCACCATGACCCAGTCGTCTGTGGAGCCCAAGACCAGTGCGGATGAAGCCGGTGACGGCTCTCTGAACCCCGCCGGGCGTTCTTGGCTCGACCGGTACTTTCACATAACCCACAGAGGGTCCAACGTCGGCAATGAAGTTCGTGGCGGTATCACGACCTTCATGGCGATGGCGTACATCCTCCTGCTCAACCCGCTCATCCTCTCCGGCAAGGACGTCGCCGGAGACACCATGAGCCAGAAGGCCCTGATCACGGCCACGGCTTTCGCCGCCGCCCTGACCACGCTCCTCATGGGCTTCGTCGGCAAGGTGCCGCTCGCGCTCGCCGCCGGTCTCTCCGTGTCCGGTGTGCTGTCCTCGCAGGTCGCTCCGCAGATGACCTGGCCGCAGGCCATGGGCATGTGCGTGATGTACGGCGTCGTGATCTGTCTCCTGGTCGTCACCGGCCTCCGCGAGATGATCATGAACGCCATCCCGCTCGCGCTCAAGCACGCCATCACGATGGGCATCGGCCTCTTCGTGGCGCTGATCGGCCTGGTCAAGGCCGGCTTCGTCGGCAACGGCGGCGAGTTCGCTCCGCCCGTCTCGCTGGGTGCCACGGGTGAGCTCGCGGGCTGGCCCGTGTTCCTCTTCTGCATCACCCTGCTGGCGATCTTCATGCTGCAGGCCCGCAAGGTCCGCGGTGCGATCCTCATCGGCATCGTCGGCGGCACGGTCCTCGCCGCGATCCTGAACGCGATCGTCGACATCGACGAGAAGGCCTGGAAGAACGGTCCCCCGACCCTCTCCGGCTCCGCCGTCTCGATGCCCGACTTCTCGCTCTTCGGCAAGGTCGAGTTCGGCGGCTGGGGCGACGTCGGCGTCATGACCGTCGGCATGATCGTCTTCACCCTGGTCCTCGCCGGCTTCTTCGACGCGATGGCCACCATCATCGGTGTCGGTACCGAGGCCAAGCTGGCCGACGAGCAGGGCCGCATGCCGGGTCTGTCCAAGGCGCTCTTCATCGACGGTGCCGGTGGCGCCATCGGTGGCATCGCGGGTGGCTCCGGCCAGACCGTCTTCGTCGAGTCCGCCACCGGCGTCGGTGAGGGAGCCCGCACAGGCCTCGCCTCCGTCGTCACCGGCCTCTTCTTCGCCGCCTGCCTCTTCTTCACCCCGATCACCCAGCTCGTCCCGGGTGAGGTCGCCTCCGCCGCCCTGGTGGTCATCGGTGCGATGATGATGCAGAACGCCCGCCACGTGGACTGGGCCGACAGCGCGACCGCGATCCCGGTCTTCCTGACCGTCGTGATCATGCCGTTCACCTACCAGATCACCGCCGGTGTCGCCGCGGGTGTCATCTCCTACGTCGCCATCAAGGTCGCGCAGGGCAAGGCCCGCGAGGTCGGTGCCTTCATGTGGGTGCTCACCGGTATCTTCCTGGTCTACTTCGCCCTGCACCCGATCGAGGGCTGGCTCGGCGTCAAGTAAGCCGGGGGAGTGATCACCACCTGACCCTCCACGCATCCGAATACCGGAAGCTGAACCCCTCCCAGGAGGACGCCGTGCTGGACATCGCCGAGGAACTGAACCGGTGGGTCCAGCAGGGACGTGACTTCGCCGTCGCCACGGTCGTGGCGGTCGGCGGAAGCGCCCCGAGGCAGCCCGGGGCCGCCCTCGCCGTCGACGGCGAGGGAACGGCGATCGGCTCGGTTTCCGGTGGATGTGTGGAGGGCGCGGTGTATGACCTGTGCCTTCAGGCGCTGGAGGACGGCGAGACCGTCCTGGAGCGCTTCGGGTACAGCGACGACGATGCCTTCGCCGTGGGCCTGACCTGCGGCGGAATCATCGACATCCTCGTCGCCCCGGTCCGCGTGGGTTCTCCCGCGCGGGCCGTTTTCGCGTCCGCCGCCAAGGCGGCGTCCCGCGGCGAGGCCGCGGCCGTGGCGCGGGTCGCCGAGGGCCCCGCCGGTCTGATGGGCGGAGTGGTCCTGGTCCGCGCGGACGGCTCGTACGAGGGCACGCTCACCGCCCGGCCGCATGCCGACGCCACGCTCGGCGGACACCCGGAGCTGGACCGCGCCGTGGCCGAAGAGGCCCGTTCCATGCTGGAAGCCGGCGCGACCGGCGTGCTGGAGATCGGCGCCGACGGCCGGCTCTGCGGAGAGCCGCTCAAGGTGCTGGTCGAGTCCAGCGTCCCGCCCCCGCGAATGATCGTCTTCGGGGCCATCGACTTCGCCTCCGCCCTGGTGCGGATCGGGAAGTTCCTCGGCTACCGCGTGACCGTGTGCGACGCCCGGCCCGTGTTCGCGACGAGGACCCGCTTCCCCGAGGCGGACGAGATCGTCGTCGACTGGCCGCACCGCTACCTGGAGGCGCAGATCTCGGCGGGCGACCTGGACGGGCGCACCGTCCTGTGCGTGCTCACCCACGACGCCAAGTTCGACGTCCCGCTCCTCGAAACGGCCCTCCGGCTTCCCGTCGCGTACGTGGGCGCCATGGGCTCCCGCCGCACCCACGAGGACCGCAACAGGCGGCTGCGCGAGGTCGGCGTCACCGAGCTGGAACTGGCCCGGCTGCGTTCCCCGATAGGCCTGGACCTCGGTGGCCGCACCCCGGAGGAGACCGCGCTGTCCATCGCCGCGGAGATCGTCGCCAACCGGCGCGGCGGCAGCGGCGTGTCCCTGGCGGGCGCGCACACCCCGATCCACCCCGACCCGAAGAAGAAGGTGACCGGCCGGATAGGTTCCGTCGCCTGACGGACCGGCCTTCACGGACGGCAGGGCGCAACTCCCAAGGGGTTGCGCCCTTTTGACGTTCCGTCTATTTTACCGGCCGGTAACAGGAGGCACTCTCTCCATCCCTTCCCCCACACCGGAGCCGAGCGGATGATACGTACCCTGCGAACCCTGGGCGTGCTGGCCGCGGCCACCCTCCTCACCGCCGCCGTGCCGGCAGCCGCCGCTGCTCCGGCCGCCGCCGCTCCCGGCGGCGGACTGCGAGAGGTCCTCTTCGTCGGGAACAACTGGGAGGGCACCGCCGACGTCCTGGCCTCCACCGGAGACCTCGCGAAGATCGGCCGGATCAACGTGATCCCCGACAAGGCGGAGCGGCTGCGGGAGATCTACCTCAACCCCGTCAAGCTCGCCTTCTTCCTCGGCGTGCGGCAGACCGCCGGCGAGGGCCACGACCAGTTCGTGGACGACATGTACACCACCCCCGACGGCACGGCCGTGGTCGCCTCCCGGCCCAGCTTCGCCGACGTCGTCTCCATCGACGTGCGCACCGGCCGCGTCAACTGGCGGTTCCCCGTCGCCGGCTACCGCGCCGATCACATGGCGGTCTCGCCCGACGGGACGAAGGTCGCGGTCTCCGCCTCCACCGCCAACACCGTGCACGTCCTCGACATCGCCACCGGCAGGCAGGTGGGCTCCTTCGCCACCGGGGACAAGCCGCACGAGAACGTCTTCAGCCGCGACGGCCGCTTCCTGTGGAACAGCGCCATCGGGGACGTGACCTCCGCCCTCGACGCACCCTGGCTGGACTGGACGAAGGGCGACCGGAAGATCACGATCGTCGACGCGCAGACCTTCCGCACGGTCCGGGTGATCGACATGCGGGAGCGGCTCGACGCCTTCGGCCGCCCCGACCTCTCCGACGCCGTGCGCCCCGTCTCCTTCAGCCCCGACGAGTCGAAGTTCTACTTCCAGGTGTCGTTCCTGAACGGCTTCCTGGAGTACGACGTCGCCTCCGACCGGATCACCCGCCTCAAGATGCTCCCCGCGAACCCCGCCACCACCACCGACCGCACCAAGTGGGTCAACGACTCCCGCCACCACGGCATGTCCATGAGCCCGGACGGGTCCAAGCTGTGCATCGCGGGCACCATGGACGACTACGCGACCGTCGTGGACCGGGCCACCCTCACCGAGGGGCCGCTCGTACCCGCCGACAAGCCGTACTGGGCCACCGTCGATGGCGACGGCACCTCCTGCGTGATCTCCGAGAGCGGCGCCGACCGGATCACGGCCATCGACTTCGCCACCGGAACCAAGCGGGTGTCCGTCCCGGTGGGCGACCACCCGCAGCGCGTCCGCCTCGGCCACGTCCCGGACGGTTGGGCCGGACCGACGGCCCGGTGAGGCCGGCGCGCGCGGCTGCCGGGCGAGGCGCTCGAATTGGCCAAACGCGCACATCAGGCCATTTTGGTGTGACCGGTCCGGGATGACCGATTAGTCTCCCGATCATGGTGGACATCCGTGAGGTACCCGAGGCAGACATCGACCGTGCTCTGGAGCTCGCGTACCTGGTCTTCCACGATCGTCCCGAGAAGGAAGCCCGGGAGCGGCACCGCGCACTGCTGGCGCGCTGCCGCCGGACCGGCGCCTACGACGGGGACGCCCTGGTCGGCTTCATGGCCGCGCACGACTTCCGGCTCTCGGTGCCCGGGGCGGACCTGCCCTGCCCCGGGCTCACCTTCGTCTCCGTCGCCCCCACCCACCGCCGGCGCGGCGTGCTCACCGGACTGATGGCGGAGACGCTGGGGTACGCCGCGGCGACGGGCAGCCCGATCGCCGCGCTCTGGGCCTCCGAGGCCGCCATCTACGGCCGCTTCGGCTACGGCAGCGCCACCACCGCGATCACCGTCGAGATCGACTCCACCCGCCCGCTGGCCCTGCGCTTGGCGCCCGACGCGCGCCCGCTGCGGCTCGTGGACCCGGCCGGGGCCCTCGCGGAGATCGCCCCCTTCCACGAGGCGGCCCGCGCCGTGCGGGCCGGCCGCCCCACCCGCAGCCCGGCCCGCTGGCGCGAGGAATGGCTGTGCGAGCAGGCCGAGGACGACGACGAGTTGAGCCCGCCCCGGATCATCGTCCTCGGTGACCCGGGCGAGCCGATCGCCGGCTACGTGGTCTACCGCACCAAGGCCGAGGACGGCTCCCGGCCCCTCCGCGCGCCGGGGCTGGTCCGAGTGGAGGAGCTGGAGGCCGAGACCCCCGCCGTGGCCGCGGCCCTGTGGGAGTGCATGGCCGCCCTCGACCTCACCGGCAAGGTGACCGCCTGGGGGCGGCCGGTGGACGACCCGCTGCTGCACTTCGCCGCCGATCGCGACCAGGTCCGGGTCACCGCCCAGTTCCCCGCGCTCTGGCTGCGCCTGGTCGACGTGGGGGCGGCGCTGACCGCGCGGTCCTGGGCCGCGCCCGTGGAACTCGTACTGGAAGTGCACGACGCACGGCTGCCCGCCAACGCCGGGCGGTTCCGGCTGAAGGCGGGGCCGGGCGGGGCGGCGTACGAGCACGCGGACACCGGCCCCGACCTGGCCCTGGACGTACGCGAGCTGGCAGCCTGCTACCTGGGCGGGACCCGGGTCGTCGAACTCGTCGCGGCCGGACTCGTACGGGAGCACACGCCCGGAGCCGCGGCGGCGCTGGACGCGGCCCTCGCGACCGGGAACGGGCTGCTGCCGCACACGGCGGACGAGTTCTGAGCGGACGAGTTCTGAAAGGACCTTCCGGGGGCTACGCGGGCAGGGAGATCCGGGCGGCCGACATGCCGAATGTGGAACTCCGGATCAGCGTGGACAGGGTGTCGGGCAGCGGGTGCAGGTCCTCCGCGCGGTAACGGCGGGCCTTTTGATGCCAGTTGAGGATTCCGGCGTGCCAGTCCTTCAGCTCGTCCACGTACGTGTCCAGCGCGGACCGTGCCTCGGCGTCGAGCTTCCAGTCGTCGCAGAGGACCGGCAGCTGGTTCGCCACGATGTGCTCGAACTCCTCGGTGCGCCGGGTCATCAGCGCATGGCAGATGTTCAAGGCCTCCGGGTAGCCGATGTCGAAGAAGTTCCTGGTCACGAGGATGTGGTTGTGCAGCTCGCCCTCGACCTCCAGCTCCTTCTGGTAGGAGAAGAGGTCGTTGATCAGGCAGGCGGCGTCCGAAACGGCGTTCTCCAGTGAGCGGATGGTCCCCGACGCGTAGACCTCGTCGGGGATGCCCCGGCCCTCGTGCTCCAGCCGGCACAGGTGCATGGTGAGGCGCGAGCCGAAGGTGAGGCGGCGCATCTCGGCGTAGTCCACCGGGTCCGGGATGCGGTTCTGGATCTGGTTGTCCACCTCCCACACCCAGCTCTCCAGCATCTCCACCAACGTCGCGCGGAACGCGGCCCGTTGGTCCGGCGCCATGCCGAGCGTGGTGCGGACCCACAGATCGCACAGCCCCCGCTCCAGCGCCGTCACCGGCGCGGGCTGCTCGGTGTGGTCGACGGGAGCCATCGCGATCAGGCGCGCCGTGGCCGCCTTGGCCGCCGCGAGATCCCGGCCGTGCCCGAACACCAGCGGGTAGTAGTCGTCCGCGTACGTCCCCCAGCTCAGCCAGCACGCGTTCAGGGACAGGGCCTCGGGGGAGGCGTCCGGATCGATGCCGGCCGAGCAGAGCGCGAAGTCGTAGCCACGCAGCTTCTGTTCGTCCCAGATGACGGAACCGGGGTCGCCGGGCTGCGGCTCCAGCAGGCCCACGCTCCGGCACCAGGCCACCGACTCCTCGCGGGCACGGGCCAGGTGCGGGCTGAGGGTGAGCCGGTGCGGCATGTAGATGTCGGGGACGACGGAGGGCCCGGTCCGCTCGAAGGGGACGTGCGTGAAGGAGCGGCGGCGCAGCTCCATCGAACGCTTCACGAAGACGGACCGCAGGTCGAGGGCGCTGGTGCCGAGCCCGCTCGGGAGGAAGGGCAGGGTGACGGGGGCGGTGCGCTTCGCCCCTTCGTTCATGTAGCGGCTGGAGACCATGTGCCATTCGTGGCCACCGGACTGCCAGTCCTGCAGGCCCTTGACGTAGCCGAGGACGGCCGCGATCTCGGCCGGGTCCATGGCGTGGTCGGCGAAGAGCTGGGGCAGCTCGGTGAACACCGTCTGCTCGAACTGGTGGAGGCGGGAGGTCAGCAGGTCGTTCGCGGCCTCGGCGGCCTCCTGGGTGGTGCAGTCCAGGAAGGTCTCCAACACCAGAACCGCATTGGAGAGCTCACCTTCCTCGGTCACTTCCCGCTGGTAGGAGAACAGGTCGTTCCTGATGTGCACGGCGTCGGAGAAGGCGTCGCGCAGCACTCCCAGGGCCCGCGCACGCGCGACGCGTGCGGGGACCTCGGCGGCCACGTACTCGATGAGACCGGCCGACCAGGGGGCGCCGCCCACCTTGCGGCGCATCTCGATGTATTCGAGGGGGTTCGCGACACGCCCGATGTCGATGTTGGCGAGCTCCCACATCGACTCGTCGAGCAGGTTCCTGGTCGAGTCGGAAAACCGTTCCCTCCAGCCCATCGACATCGCGGGCACGGTCCGCGCCCACAGGTCGGCGAGCCCGGCCTCGACGGGATTCGTCGGCTCGGGGAAGCCGGCGGCGAGATCCATCGGCATGAAGGCGGCGAGCCGGTCGAGGTACTCCCTGGCGCCGGCGCGGTCCTTCGTCCGCTTGAACATCTCCAGGAAGTGGTCGTCGAAGAAGAACACCCACACGTACCAGTCGGTGACGAGCGAGAGCGCGTCGCCGTCGCAGTCGGGGTGGGTGTACGAGCACAGCAGCGCGTAGTCGTGCGAGTCGAGGTCGGATTCCTCCCAGACGCCGGAACCTTCCAGCATCCCGAAGTCGCGAGCCCACCGCTTGGTGTGGACCCTCGCGATCTCGTAGTGGGGGTTCAGTCGGGCCGGATGGGGCACGTAGAAATCCGGCAGTTGGAACGGCTGCGTCACAGCGGGCTCGGCCTTTCGCTCACGGGTGCGGGGGCCGGTTCGCTCCGGCCCCCGCACGAGATCAGCAGTGCCCTACCCCCGGCGCCGCCGCGACAAGGGGAAGTTCACTTCATCAGGTGATGGACGTGCCCTTCCGCGGCGCGTGTGCCTGCCGGGGGATAGAAGGGTGCCGGCCGAACTGCTCCGCCTGCATGCGGAACATGGACGCGTACCGCCCACCCCGCTCCAACAGCTCGTCGTGTCCGCCCTGTTCGACGAGTCGTCCCTCGTGCAGCACGTGGATGACGTCGGCGAAGCGCACCCCCGACATCCGGTGCGACACGAGGACCACGGCCCGCTGCGGCCCCGCCAGGCCCCGGATGGACTCGAACGCGGCGATCTCCGCCTCCGGGTCCAGGGCCGAGGTGGGCTCGTCCACGACGACGACGCGGGCGTCGCGGAAGCGGGTACGGGCCAGGCCGACCCTCTGCCACTGCCCGCCGGACAGCTCCGAGGCGCCCCGGAACACCCGGGCGAGCAGGGTCTCGTAGCCGTGCGGCAGTTTCTCGACGATCCGGTCGGCCCCGGCGTAGCGTGCCGCGGCCACCACGTCCGCGGCCTGCTCCACGGCGCCGTCGGCGGTCTCCCGCCCGGGCCGGCCGATGGCGATGTTGGTACGGGCGGTCACCGGCCAGCGCTCGAAGTCCTGGGTGAGGAGGGCGACCCGGTCGAAGACCGCTTCCCGGTCGGCGTCCCTCACGTCCACCCCGTCCCAGGTCAGCGACCCGGATTCGGGCAGGTGAAGGCCGGCGAGGAGTTTGACGAGGGTGCTCTTCCCCGAGCCGTTCTCCCCGACCAGGGCGACGACGGTGCCCGCCTCGATGGTGAGGGAGACCTCCGACAGCGCGGGCTCGTCCCGGTCCGGATAGCTGAAGCAGACCTCGTCGAGCCGTACGGCGGAGTGCCGCTCGGGCAGCGCCAGCCCGCCGGCCGGAATGGCCCGCCGCCCCGCCTCGGCCACGAACCGCTCCAGGTCCCGTACGTACAAGGACTCCTCGTGCAGGGTGTTGGTGGTGGCGACGAGCGCGCCCAGGCTCGCCGACCCGGTGCGCACCGCGAAGACCGCGGTGCCGGCAACGGCGAGATCCATCCGCCCGGTGACGATGAGCGCCCCCATCGCCCCGTACGTGACCAGCGCGGCCGCCGCGGACAGCGCGGCGGCGAGCAGTTCGGTGGCGGCCTTGTCCTTGGCCAGGCGGGTGGCCTCGCCCTCGGCGTGCTCGCCCATGTTGCGGTAGTGGCCGAGCAGATAGCGGCCGACCCCGTGCACCCGCACCTCGGGGGCCGAGGTGCGGGAGATCAGCAACTGGCCGATCAGCCGGGCGGCCCGGGCGTGTTCCGTCCAGGTGATGACGGACAGGTACCGGCGCTGCGCCACCCGCATGGCACCCCAGCCGCGCGGGGCGGCGATCAGCACCAGCATGGGCAGCAGCAGCGGGTGCAGCACGGTCAGCACGCCGCCGGTGGCCACCAGCGAGATGACCCCGCCCAGCGTGGCCACGCACGCCCCCACCGTCCGGCGAGCCGAGGGCGGACCCCACTGCGCGCTGTCGAGCAGCCTGCGGAACTCCCCGTCCTCGATGGCCTCCAACTCCACCTCGACGGCGGCCTTCAGGTACTGCTCGTGCGCGATCCGCTCGACCTTGGGCTCCAGCCGGCCCGCGGCCGCCGTCGACCGGGAGGCCAACACGGCCCCGAGCACGGCGACCAGTGCCCCGGCGGCGAGCGCGGGCACGGCCTCGTGCAGCCGGGCGCCGGGACTCCCCGCGCCGAACAGGATCCGCAGCACCCGGCTCAGTACGAGCAGCCCGACGGCGGCGGTCACCCCCTGCCCGGCCTCGGCGGCGGCGACGGTGAGCAGCGCCCGCCGGTCGCACTCCCAGGCGAGCCGCAGTGTCCCGCGGACCATGCGGGGCATTTCCCGCAAGGTGGCGAGGAGTCGGCTTTCGAGCTGGGCGTACTCGTGCTCCGCCCAGCCGGCTTCGTAGCGCAACGGCCCGCCGAAGAGGAGCCGCTCGCTCTCGGAGACGGCGGGCCGGCCCTTCTCGGGCCTGCGAAGCAGCCTCATGCGCGGCCACCCCCGCCCGGTGCCGGGTCGAACACCACATGAACATGCACGGATCGCAAGATTCCTCCCGAGCTGCCACGGCCGCGAACTGACGCCGCAAGAACGTGGCTGCTCAGGGCGGCGTCACGGCCCTCGGGGAACGAACTCCCGCACACACTTCCGGCCCGGCGGTCGACCCCAAGCGGCGCCCGGGCGCGGCTCCGTGACACGGCGTTCGAACCACCCGGAGGTGGCGATGACCCCCTTCGAGGGATTGCGCCCGGTCCTGGCTGCCGGCGCGGGAGGGTCTCCCGGGGTGTCGGCGCCCGGGGTGATTGTCGGATTGGGTTAGTTTGTCCGTGTTGTGGTTCCGGCGTTCCGGGAGGGAACACTCATGGCTATCGATCTGGACAAGGTGCTCGACAAGGCGTGGGCCGAGAAGCCCCTCTCCGAGGTGCTCTCGGCTCCCGTCTCCGCGCTCAAGGGCGTCACCGACAAGGACGGGGAGTTGCTCGCCCAGGCCTTCGGGGTGAAGACCGTCGCCGATTTCGGGCAGCTGAAGTACGCCCGGTGGGCGCAGGCGCTCGTGGCGCTCAACCAGACCGTCAAGGTCTAGTCCGCGGATTCGGGGTCCGCGGACTCGACCGTGAGAAGAGACCGTCCTCCTCGCCCTTCCAGTGGGCGGGGAGGACGGTCTCGTGCCGTGCGGTGCGGACCGGTCAGTCGCCCGCGGCTTCGAGGTTGCCTTCCGTGTCCAGGTAGACCTGGCGGAGGGATTCGAGGATCTGCGGGTCCGGCTTCTCCCACATGCCGCGGGACTCCGCCTCCAGCAGGCGTTCCGCGATGCCGTGCAGGGCCCAGGGGTTGGCCTCCTCCAGGAAGGCGCGGTTGGTCGGGTCCAGGACGTAGGTCTCCGTGAGCTTGTCGTACATCCAGTCCGCGATGACGCCCGTCGTGGCGTCGTAGCCGAAGAGGTAGTCGACCGTCGCGGCCAGCTCGAAGGCGCCCTTGTAGCCGTGGCGGCGCATCGCCTCGATCCACTTGGGGTTGACCACGCGGGCGCGGAAGACGCGGGACGTCTCCTCGACCAGGGTGCGGGTCTTGACCGTTTCCGGGCGGGTGGAGTCGCCGATGTAGGCCTCGGGGGCCGTGCCGCGCAGGGCGCGGACCGTGGCGACCATGCCGCCGTGGTACTGGAAGTAGTCGTCCGAGTCGGCGATGTCGTGCTCGCGCGTGTCCGTGTTCTTCGCGGCGACGGTGATGCGCTTGTAGGCCGTCTCCATCTCCTCGCGGGCGGGGCGGCCCTCCAGGCCCCGGCCGTACGCGTAGCCGCCCCAGACCGTGTAGACCTCGGCCAGGTCGGCGTCCGTACGCCAGTCACGGGAGTCGATGAGCTGGAGGATGCCCGCGCCGTAGGTGCCGGGGCGGGAGCCGAAGATACGGGTCGTCGCGCGGCGTTCGTCGCCGTGCGCGGCCAGGTCCGCCTGGGCGTGGGCCCGGATGAAGTTGTCCGCGGCCGGCTCGTCGAGGGAGGCCGCCAGCCGGACCGCGTCGTCCAGGAGACCGATGACGTGCGGGAACGCGTCACGGAAGAAGCCCGAGATGCGGAGGGTCACGTCGATGCGGGGGCGGCCCAGTTCGGCGAGCGGGATGGGTTCGAGGCCCGTCACACGGCGAGAGGCCTCGTCCCAGACCGGGCGGACGCCGAGGAGGGCGAGTGCCTCGGCCACGTCGTCGCCCGCCGTGCGCATCGCACTCGTACCCCAGAGGGACAGTCCCACGGAGGCGGGCCACTCGTCGTCGTGGTCCGCGCGGTAGCGGGCGAGGAGGGAGTCCGCGAGGGCCTGGCCCGTCTCCCACGCCAGGCGGGAGGGGACGGCCTTCGGGTCGACCGAGTAGAAGTTGCGGCCGGTGGGCAGCACGTTGACCAGACCGCGCAGGGGCGAGCCGGAGGGGCCCGCCGGGACGAACCTGCCGTCCAGGGCAGAGACCACGTGGGCGATCTCGTCCGTGGTGCCGGCCAGGCGGGGGACCACCTCGCGGACCGCGAAGGAGAGGACGTCGGCGACCGACCGGGGGTGGCCCGCGGCGACGGCGGCCACCGCGTCCAGGGACCAGTCCGCGTCCTCCATCGCCTGGACCAGGGCGCGGGCCTGCTCCTCGATGGCGTCCGCCGACGTACGGGTGGCCGCGGACTCGTCCAGGCCGAGGGCCTCGCGCAGGCCCGGGAGGGCCGTCGTGCCGCCCCAGATCTGGCGGGCGCGCAGGATCGCCAGGACCAGGTTGACGCGCGACTCACCCGTCGGGGCGCCGCCGAGGACGTGCAGACCGTCGCGGATCTGGGCGTCCTTGACCTCGCACAGCCAGCCGTCGACGTGCAGCAGGAAGTCGTCGAAGCCGTCGTCGTCGGGGCGTTCGTCCATGCCCAGGTCGTGGTCGAGCTTCGCGGCCTGGATCAGGGTCCAGATCTGCGCGCGGATCGCCGGCAGCTTGGCCGGGTCCATGGCGCTGATCTGCGCGTACTCGTCGAGGTGCTGCTCGAGGCGGGCGATGTCGCCGTACGACTCGGCGCGCGCCATCGGCGGCACGAGGTGGTCGATGAGCGTGGCGTGGACGCGACGCTTGGCCTGGGTGCCCTCACCCGGGTCGTTGACCAGGAACGGGTAGATCAGGGGCAGGTCCCCGAGGGCCGCGTCGGGGGCGCAGGAGGCGGACAGGCCCGCGTTCTTGCCCGGGAGCCACTCCAGGTTGCCGTGCTTGCCCAGGTGGATCATCGCGTCGGCGCCGAAGCCGCCGTCGGCCGCCGCCGCCTGGATCCAGCGGTACGCCGCCAGGTAGTGGTGCGACGGCGGCAGGTCCGGGTCGTGGTAGATCGCGATCGGGTTCTCGCCGAAGCCGCGCGGCGGCTGGATGAGGATCAGCAGGTTGCCGCGGCGCAGGGCGGCCAGGACGATGTCGCCCTCGGGGTTGGAGGACCGGTCGACGAACATGTTGCCGGGCGCCTCGCCCCAGTGCTCCTCGACGTGTCCGCGGAGGTCGGCGGGGAGTTCGGAGTACCAGCGCTTGTAGTCGGCGGCCGGGATGCGGACCGGGTTGCGGGCCAACTGCTCCTCGGTCAGCCAGTCCTGGTCGTGGCCGCCGGCCTCGATGAGCGCCCGGATCAGCTCGTCGCCGTCGCCGGAGACCAGGCCGGGGATCTCGGCGGCCGGGCCGAAGTCGTAGCCGTGGGAGATGAGGGTGCGCAGCAACTCGACGGCGCTGGCCGGGGTGTCGAGGCCGACCGCGTTGCCGATGCGGGAGTGCTTGGTGGGGTACGCGGAGAGCACGAGCGCGATCCGCTTGTCGCGGCGGTCGGTGTGGCGAAGGCGGGCGTGGCGCACGGCGATGCCGGCGACACGGGCGGCGCGTTCGGGGTCGGCGACGTACGCGGGCAGGCCGTCCTCGTCGAGCTCCTTGAAGGAGAACGGGACCGTGATCAGGCGGCCGTCGAACTCGGGCACGGCGACCTGGGTGGCGGCGTCGAGGGGGGACAGGCCCTCGTCGTTCTCCTCCCAGGCGGAGCGGGAGCCGGTCAGGCACAGGGCCTGGAGGATCGGCACGCCGAGGGCGGCGAGGGCGCCGGCGTCCCAGGACTCGTCGTCACCGCCCGCGGAAGCGGTGGCGGGCTTGGTGCCGCCGGCCGCGAGGACGGTGGTGACGATCGCGTCCGCGGACTCCAGGGCCTGGAGGAGCTCCGGCTCCGGGGTGCGCAGGGAGGAGACGTAGAGGGGGAGGGGCAGGGCGCCCTGGGCCTCGATCGCGTCGCAGAGGGCGTGCACGAAGGCGGTGTTGCCGGACATCTGGTGGGCCCGGTAGTAGAGCACCGCGATGGTGGGCGCGGTGCCGGTGCCGGTGCCGGTGCCGGTGGGCTGCTGCGCGGTGCGCTCCAGGGGGCCCCAGGTGGGGGCGGCGGCCGGGGGCTCGAAGCCGTGGCCGGTCAGGAGGACCGTGTCCGAAAGGAAGCGGGCCAGCTGCTCCAGGTTGGCCGGGCCGCCGTGCGCGAGGTAGGCGTGCGCCTCGGCCGCGATGCCGATGGGGACCGTGGAGGCCTCCATCAGCTGGGCGTCGGGGGCCTGTTCGCCGGTCAGGACGACGACCGGGCGGGTCTGGCCGGGGGCGAGGAGGACGTCGAGGCCGTCCTGCCAGGCGCGCAGGCCGCCGAGGAGGCGTACGACGACCAGGTCGACTCCGTCGAGGAGCGCGGGGAGGTCGTCGAGGGGGAGCCGGGAGGGGTTCGCGAAGCGGTACGGGACGGCGGTGTCGTCGGCGGTGGCGGCCGTGTTCGCGGCGGTGTTCGCGGCGGTGTTCGCGGCGCGGGCGCTGAGCAGATCGGTGTCGGACGTCGACAGCAGCAGGATCATGCGGCGGCAGGCCTTCCTCGGGGTTTCCGCGCCCCGGGCAGTGAGGACAGCGGGAGTTCCTGACTCACCCGGCGGATCGCTCCGCGGGGTTCACAGTGGCGGGACCGCGCCGGAATCGCACCGGGCTTCCTCCCATGTCGCCGTCCTCGGCGATGGCGGACCGTGTGGCGCCGCCGGGGTCATCCTAGGGGGCCTTTGCCCTGGCCGGGCGAGGTGGGGTGGGGGTGGGGGTGCGGGTGCTGCGCGGGCGGGGGCGGTCCGGGTGCGGGTTCGTTGCGGGGGGGGGGGCCCCGCCCCCCCCGCCGGCGCCCCCCCGGCGCGCGGCGGGGGGGCGAGGCGC
>NZ_JBIWFI010000048.1:0-29084 GCF_044762985.1 Streptomyces sp. NPDC096339
GGGTTTGTTTTTTTTTGTTCTCTTGTGGGTTTTTTTTTTTTTTTCTTTGTGGGCGGCGGCCGCCGGGCCCCCCCTCTGGCCGGGCCCGCGGGGGGGCCCGCCCCTGTGTTTCGTGCCCGTGTCGCGCGCTGTTCCTAGACCCGCACCTGGACCGCGCGGGACAGGCGGTCGTGGAGGCCGCGGCCGTCGCGGTCCCAGATCAGTGCGGGGATGACCACGGCCAGCAGCAGCGTGCGCAGGACCACCCGGCCGACGCCGAGGCGGCCGCCGCTCTCCGAGACGACCCGCAGGCCCAGGAGCCGCTTGCCGGGGGTGAAGCCCACCGTGCCGACCGTCAGGATGCTCAGGGCGACGAACAGTGCGAGGGTCCAGTTGCCCGCCGCCGTCAGGTCGCCGCCCGTGATCAGCCCGTATGCGATGAGCTGGCAGCCGACCCAGTCGATGGCCACGGCTCCCAGCCTGCGCCCGAACCGCGCCACCGAGCCGGGCCCCTCCTGCGGCAGGCCGAGCCGCTGGCCCGGATAGCCGAAGTCGACGCCCATCTCCTCGGCGGCCGCGCGGGGGCCGGAGAGCCAGGATCCGATTGCTTGCCTGTTGTCCACCCGACCACGGTACCGGTGGCGCTCCACGGCACTCCGAGCGGACCCTGGTTAACTTGAGCGAAACAAATGGGTCATGCTTGAGAAATCCCGTCTGCTTATGGTCGGGTCAGCGTGCGGCACCGCACTGACGCACCACGAGCTATAAACCCGTCCCTGCCCCGGGGTGGGAGTAGGAGGAGTTGGATGTTCCAGAACGCCGACGAAGTGAAGCAGTACATCGAGGAGAACGACGTCAAGTTCGTCGACGTCCGCTTCTGCGACCTGCCCGGTGTGATGCAGCACTTCACCATCCCGGCTCGGGCGTTCGACCCGGCGGAGGAGCTCGCCTTCGACGGTTCGTCGATCCGCGGCTTCCAGGCCATCCACGAGTCCGACATGGCTCTGCGTGCCGACATCACCACCGCGCGTCTCGACCCGTTCCGCAAGGACAAGACGCTCAACATCAACTTCTTCATCCACGACCCGATCACGGGTGAGGCCTACAGCCGCGACCCGCGCAACATCGCGAAGAAGGCCGAGGCGTACCTCGCCTCCACCGGCATCGCCGACACCGCGTACTTCGGTCCCGAGGCCGAGTTCTACATCTTCGACAGCGTGCGCTTCGCGACCACCGCGAACGAGGGCTTCTACCACATCGACTCCGAGGCCGGCGCCTGGAACACCGGTTCCACGGAGAACAACCGCGGCTACAAGGTCCCGATCAAGGGCGGTTACTTCCCAGTCGCCCCGGTCGACCACTTCGCCGACCTGCGCGCCGAGATCTCCCTCGAGCTGGACGCCCAGGGCCTCCAGGTCGAGCGTCAGCACCACGAGGTCGGCACCGGTGGCCAGGCCGAGATCAACTACAAGTTCAACACGCTGCTCGCCGCGGCCGACGACCTGATGCTCTTCAAGTACATCGTGAAGAACGTCGCCTGGCGCAACGGCAAGACCGCGACCTTCATGCCGAAGCCGATCTTCGGTGACAACGGCTCGGGCATGCACGTGCACCAGTCGCTGTGGGCGAACGGCGACCCGCTGTTCTACGACGAGGCCGGCTACGCGGGCCTGTCGGACACCGCGCGCTACTACATCGGCGGCATCCTCAAGCACGCCCCGTCGCTGCTGGCCTTCACCAACCCGACGGTGAACTCGTACCACCGCCTGGTCCCGGGCTTCGAGGCCCCGGTCAACATGGTGTACTCGCAGCGCAACCGCTCCGCCGCCATGCGCATCCCGATCACGGGCTCGAACCCGAAGGCCAAGCGCGTCGAGTTCCGCGCCCCGGACCCGTCGTCCAACCCGTACCTCGCCTTCGCGGCGCTGCTGCTCGCGGGCCTCGACGGTGTCAAGAACAAGATCGAGCCGATGGAGCCGATCGACAAGGACCTCTACGAGCTCTCGCCCGACGAGCACGCGAGCGTCCCGCAGGTCCCGACCAGCCTCGAGGACGTCCTCAAGGCCCTGGAGGAGGACCACGAGTACCTCCTCGCCGGCGGTGTCTTCACCCCGGACCTGATCGAGACCTGGATCGACTACAAGCGCACGAACGAGATCGCCCCGATCGCGCAGCGTCCGCACCCGCACGAGTTCGAGCTGTACTTCGACCTCTAAAGCGCCTGGTGAAAGGCCCCCTGCCGCTCTCTTCGGAGAGTGGCGGGGGGCCTTTCCGCTTTGACAGCTCGGCTGGGCAGGGCGAGGGTTGAAATGACCTTAAAGGCCCAATAAGCGACATGTTCGGAGGTGCATGGAAATGCGCCGTAGGATCGTTGCGGCAGTCACGGCGGGGGCTGCGGGAATCGTCTTGGGGATGCTCCCGGTGGCCAGTGCTTCGGCGTCGGCCCTCACGGGGGGCGGCGGCGGGGGCGACGGGGGCTACGACTGCTGGAGGTATCCCTCCAACCGCTCGGACGCCAGGTGGGACTGGTGCTGCAACCGTGACTGGCGCGACCGGCCCAGCTGGTGCTGGGACAACGCCGGAGTCGGCGCCGACCGCGGCTACTGGCGTGACAACGACTGGTACTACGACTCCGGGTGGCGCGACAACAACTGGTACGACGCGAACTGGAACAACTCCGGGCGCGGCGACTGGAACGACCACCGCAACTGGAACGACGGCGGCGACGGCGGCAACTGGAACGACGGCGGCAACTGGAACGCTGGCGGCGGTGACGGCGGCAACTGGAACGGTGGCGGCGGCGGTGACGGCGGCAACTGGAACGGCGGCGGGGGCGGTGACGGCGGCAACTGGAACGGTGGCGGCGGGGGCGACGGCGGGGGCGGCGGAGGAGGCTGGGGTGGCGGCGGCCGCTGACCGGCCCCGGGGCACCCCGTCCCGATCCTGAAACCCACGTACGCGAAGCACGGGCGCGATGCCCCTGCCCCCGCTGCTCTCAGCGGAGCAGGGGCATCGCGCCCGTCAGTTCGTGCAGGCAGCGGACGGCGAGTTCGGCGGGGGAGCCGGGTCCCGAGACCGGGGCGTCCGTGGCCGACCACAGCTCCAGGGCGATGCGGATCGCGTCCGTGGCCGCCGCGGCGAGCAGGCGTACGCCGATCTCGTCGGCGCCGTCGCCGGCCAGCCGGGCGATCACCGGGGCCAGCTGCTCCTCGGAGTCCTGGTTCACGCGGTACCAGACCGCCCGCAGTGCCGGGTCGTCGGCGGCGGCGCGCAGCAGGCCGCGGGTCACCTCCAGGCCCTCCTCTATGGCCTGGAGGTCGCTCAGCGCCCGGGTGACCGCCCGCTCCAGGGCCTCCGCGAGGGGGGTGGCCGGGTCCTCCTCCGCCAGCAGGGCGCGCCAGGCGTCGCCGCCGCCCGCGAGCAGCGGGGCCACGGCCTCCTGCTTGTTGCGGAAGTAGCGGTAGAAGGTGCGCAGCGCGACGCCCGCGTGATGGGCGATGTCCTCCGCGGTGGTGGCGTCGGGGCCGCGCTCGGCGAAGAGTTCGCAGGCCGCGCGGGCGATGTCGAGCTGGGTGGCGGCCTTGCGGCGCTCGGTCAGCGACTGGGCTCCGGGGCCGGCCTGGGGGGAGTACGGACGTGGGGATCTCACGGGTGAAGACTACCTGCCGTGCTCTCCGGCGATTGCATGCTTTGACAGCCTGGCAAAACGTGTCATTTCTTCGGTACGCTCACCGCATGAACCGTTACGAAGGACGTCGCGTCCTCATCACCGGCGGTGGCTCCGGCATCGGCCAGGCCACCGTCCACCGCATCCTCTCCGAGGGCGGGCGTGTCCACACCGTGGACGTCAACGAGGCCGGTCTCAAGGCCACCGCCGAGCAGGCGGCCGCGGACGGCCACGCCGACCGGCTGACCACCGCCGTCCTCGACATATCCGACGAGGGCTCGGTCAAGGCCGGCGTCGCCGCGGCCGTCGACGCCCTCGGCGGCATCGACGTACTGGTCAACGCGGCGGGCATCCTGCGCTCCGCGCACACCCACCAGACCACGCTCGACTTCTGGAACAAGGTCATCGCGGTCAACCTGACCGGCACCTTCCTGATGATCCGCGAGTCGCTCCCGGCGCTCCTCGCGGGCGAGCAGCCGGTCGTGGTGAACTTCAGCTCCACCTCGGCGACCTTCGCGCACCCCTACATGTCCGCCTACGCGGCCAGCAAGGGCGGCATCCAGTCCATGACCCACGCGCTGGCCGCCGAGTACAGCAAGCAGGGCCTGCGCTTCGTCTCCGTCGCGCCCGGCTCCATCGAGAGCGGCATGACCACCGGCAACGGCCCGGGCCTGCCCGAGGACACCGACTGGTCGCTCTTCGCGAAGCTCGCCCCGGCCCTCGGCCAGGGCTTCGCCGGCCCGCAGACCGTGGCCGGCGTCGTCGCCATGCTGGGCTCCGAGGACGGCGCCTTCATCACCGGTACGGAGATCCGTATCGACGGCGGCACGCACTACTGACGGACGGTCGGGCCGCCGAGCCCACCGCGCCCACCGCCGCCACCACGGCCGCTACGGCCTGAAGCGGTCCCAGAGCCGGGGGAAGCGCTCCGCGAGCACGGCTTCGTTCTCGAAGTCCAGCGGGGCGCCCCCCGGCTCTGCCGGTTGCACCGGGATGCCGAGATCGGGCGCCACCGCCCCGGTCAACTGCTCGTACGCCTCGTCGGCCGCGTACCCCAGCTCCTCGCCGTCCCCGTCGATCTCCTCGTCGAAGTCGCCCAGCAGCTCCGCCAGCTGGTCCGGATCGTGCACGCCGCCCTCGAAGACCTCCCGCCCCTGGCCGATCAACCAGCAGCGGAAGTAGTCGAACGCGTCGTCGCTCGCCCCGTCGAGCAGCACCCATGCCGCGCCCCACAGGTCCCAGGTGTAGGCCCGGTTGTAACGGGCCTCGAAGTGCCGGGCGAAATCCAGTACGGAGTCCGGATCGAGCTGCGCGAGCCGCTCCACGAGCAGCTCGGCGTGCTCCTCGGGGTCGCCCTCGGCGGCCTCGCGGGTACGGTCGACGATCTCCCAGAACTCCGTCTCGTCCATCACCGTCCCAGCATCACGGGTCGACCCCCCCACCGCCACCGCGCATACGGCCAAAGGCCGGTTGTCCCACCTTCTCGGCCGAACCCCGGGGCCGGGTACGCCGAAACGCCGCGAGGCGGCCCACCCCGAAGGGTGGACCGCCTCGCGGTCGGATCCGTACGGCTCAGAGGCCGTAGCGCTCCCGGGCCTCCTTGACGGCGGACGCCGGGACCTCGCCGCGACGGGCGAGCTGGGCCAGCGAGGCCACCACGATCGACTGGGCGTCGACACCGAAGTGGCGGCGGGCGCCCTCACGGGTGTCGGAGAGGCCGAAGCCGTCCGTGCCCAGCGAGGTGTAGTCCTGCTCGACCCACTGGCTGATCTGGTCCGGGACCTGACGCATCCAGTCGGAGACGGCCAGGACCGGGCCCTGGGCGCCTTCCAGCGCGCGGGTGACGTACGGGGTGCGCACCTCGCCGCGCAGCAGCGCCTCGTCGCACTCCAGCGCGTCGCGGCGCAGCTCGCCCCACGAGGTCGCGGACCAGACGTCGGCGGACACGTTCCACTCGGCGGCCAGCAGGCGCTGCGCCTCCAGCACCCAGTGGATGGCCGTACCCGAGGCCATCAGCTGGATCTTCGGGGCGTCGGCGGCCGGGGCCGCCTCCAGGTCCGCCGCCGTGTTGAAGCGGTAGAGGCCCTTGACGATGCCTTCCTCGACGCCCTCGGGCATCGCGGGCTGCACCTTCGGCTCGTTGTAGACCGTCAGGTAGTAGAAGACGTCCTCGGGCTGCTCGCCGTACATGCGGCGCAGACCGTCCTTGACGATGATCGCGATCTCGTACGCGAAGGCCGGGTCGTAGTTCAGCGACGCCGGGTTCGTGGACGCGATCAGGTGCGAGTGACCGTCCGCGTGCTGGAGGCCCTCACCGGTCAGCGTGGTGCGGCCGGCGGTGGCGCCGACGATGAAGCCCTTGCCGAGCTGGTCGGCGAGCTGCCACATCTGGTCGGCGGTGCGCTGCCAGCCGAACATCGAGTAGAAGATGTAGAACGGGATCATCGGCTCGCCGTGCGTCGCGTACGACGTGCAGGCGGCGATGAAGTCGGCCATGGCGCCGGCCTCGGTGATCCCCTCGTTGAGGATCTGGCCGTCCTTGGCTTCCTTGTAGTACATGAGCTGGTCGCGGTCGACCGGCTCGTACGTCTGACCCAGCGGCGAGTAGATGCCGGCCGACGGGAAGAGGGACTCCATACCGAAGGTACGGGCCTCGTCCGGGACGATCGGAACCCAGCGCTTGCCGGTCTCCTTGTCGCGCATCAGGTCCTTGACGAGGCGGACGAAGGCCATGGTGGTGGCCATCTCCTGCTTGCCGGAACCCTTGATGAGCGGGGCGAAGGAGCGGTCGGCCGGAGCCGGCAGGGCCACGTGGTGGACCTTGCGGGCCGGGGCGGGGCCGCCGAGGGCCGCGCGGCGCTCGTTCAGGTACTGCACCTCGGGGCTGTTCGCGCCCGGGTGGCCGTACGGGACCTTGCCGTCGACGAAGGCGCTGTCCGGGATCGGGAGGCCAAGGAGGTCACGCATGTCCTTGAACTCGTCGACGGTCAGCTTCTTCATCTGGTGGTTCGCGTTCTTCGACTCGAACCCGGCACCCAGCGTGTAGCCCTTGACGGTCTGCGCGAGGATGACCGTCGGCGCGCCCTTGTGCTCCAGGGCGGCCTTGTACGCGGCGTACACCTTGCGGGGCTCGTGGCCGCCGCGGGAGGTGTGGAAGCACTCGGCGATCTTCGCGTCGGAGAGCAGGCCGCCGAGGGCGACGAGCTCGGCGTTGGCGCCGAAGAAGTGCTGGCGGATGTAGGCCACGTCGCGGGTCGCGTACGTCTGGAACTGCGCGTCCGGTACCTCGCGCAGGCGGCGTACCAGGGCGCCCGTGGTGTCGAGCTGGAACAGCTCGTCCCAGGCGGAGCCCCACAGGGTCTTGATGACGTTCCAGCCGGCGCCGCGGAACTGGGCCTCCAGCTCCTGCACCACGCGGAAGTTGGCGCGGACCGGACCGTCGAGGCGCTGCAGGTTGCAGTTGATGACGAAGGTCAGGTTGTCGAGCTGCTCGCGGGAGGCGAGGGCCAGGGCGGCGGTCGACTCGGGCTCGTCCATCTCGCCGTCGCCGAGGAAGGCCCAGACGTGCGAGTTCGCGGTGTCCTTGATGTTCCGGTTCTGCAGGTAGCGGTTGAAACGCGCCTGGTAGATCGCGGAGAGCGGGCCGAGGCCCATGGAGACCGTGGGGAACTCCCACAGCCACGGCAGGCGCCGCGGGTGCGGGTAGGACGGCAGGCCGTTGCCGCCGGACTCCTGGCGGAAGTTGTCGAGCTGCTGCTCGGAGACGCGTCCGTCGAGGAAGGCGCGGGCGTAGATGCCGGGGGAGGCGTGGCCCTGGATGTAGAGCTGGTCGCCCGATCCGTCGGCCTCCTTCCCGCGGAAGAAGTGCTGGAAGCCGGTCTCGTAGAGCCAGGCCGCCGAGGCGAAGGTGGCGATGTGGCCGCCGACGCCGTACTTGGAGCCGCGGGTCACCATGGCGGCCGCGTTCCAGCGGTTCCATGCGGTGATCTTGGCTTCCATCTCCTCGTCACCCGGGAACTCGGGCTCGGCGGAGGTGGGGATGGTGTTGACGTAGTCCGTCTCCAGCAGCTTGGGGAGCGCGAGGCCGGCGGCCTCGGCGTGCTGGAGGGTGCGACGCAGCAGGTATTCGGCCCGGCGCGTACCGGCGGCCTTGGCGACGGCGTCGAGGGAGGCCGCCCATTCGGCGGTCTCCTCGGTGTCGCGGTCCGGGAGCTGGTCGAGCTCGCTCGGAAGCTTTCCTACGGGGTCGGACATCGCTGTGCGCCGCCTTCCGGGTAATGGAGAGGTGGTGAAAAATCCCTGACGGGCAGGACAGGGTCGTCGGACCTGGTTGAGGTCCGCGATGACTGTAAATCCCTGATCGATGATCGATCAAATAAATGTGACGAAGAAACGTCCATGGGGCAAAAGTCGGCACCGGGTGCCAGAAAATCGGGCACCCGGTGCCGGGCAAATCGGGGCAATAGGGCCGGTCAGGCGCGCGGTGCGCACCCCAGGACATGCCGCTTCACGAGCAGTCCGATGTCCGGATCCTGATTGCGGAACGCCTCCACGAGGGCCTCGTGCTCCTCCGCGTAGGACTTCTGGACGGTTCCCAGCCACCGGATGGACAGGGCCGTGAACACCTCGATGCCCAGGCTCTCCCAGGTGTGCAGCAGCACGCTGTTCCCGGCCGCCCGCACCATCTCCCGGTGGAAGCCCACCGTGTGCCGCACCTGCGCCGTGCCGTCCTCGCTGCGGTCGGCCTCCCACAGGGCCGCCACGTGCGGCTCCAGGGCGGAGCAGTCGGCCGCCAGCCGGGGCGCCGCCAGCTCGGCGGCGATCTGCTCCAGGCCCGCCCGGACCGGGTAGATCTCCTCCAGGTCCGCCGCCGAGAGATTCCGTACGCGCACGCCCTTGTTCGGCGCCGACTCGATCAGCCGCAACGTCTCCAGCTCGCGCAGGGCCTCGCGCACCGGGGTCTGGCTGACCTCCAGCTCCACGGCGATCCGGCGCTCGACGATCCGCTCCCCGGGCTTCCAGCGGCCGCTGACGATCCCCTCCACGATGTGCTCGCGGATCTGCTCGCGCAGCGAGTGCACGACGGGTGGGGTGATCATCGGGGCTTCAACTCCTGAGGGGTGTGCAGGAACGTGCGGGGCCTGATGCGTAGACAATACGGCCGCGTGCGCGAACACGAAGCGTTCCAGGTGGCAGGCGCCGGGTGAGGCTGGTTACAGGCGGCCCGCCGGAGCGCCCAGGGTACGACGACGGCGCCCCCGCCCGGGAGTTCCCGGGCGGGGGCGCCGTACGCGACAGCTCAGGCTGTGCGCGGGGCCTTACAGGCCGAGCTCGACCTCGAACTCGCCGGCCTCGAGGATCGCCTTGACGGCCGAGAGGTACCGGGCCGCGTCCGCGCCGTCCACCAGACGGTGGTCGTAGGACAGGGTCAGGTACGTCATGTCGCGGACGCCGATGACGGTGCCCTCGGGGGTCTCGATGACCACCGGGCGCTTGACCGTGGCACCGATGCCGAGGATGGCGACCTGGTTCGGCGGCACGATGACCGTGTCGAACAGGGCACCGCGCGAACCGGTGTTGCTGATGGTGAAGGTCGCGCCCGACAGCTCGTCCGGCGTGATCTTGTTGCCGCGGACCTTGGCGGCCAGATCGGCGGTCGCCTTGGAGATGCCCGCCAGGTTGAGGTCACCGGCACCCTTGATGACCGGGGTCATCAGGCCCTTCTCGGAGTCCACGGCGATGCCGATGTTCTCCGAGGCGAAGTAGGTGATGGTGCCCTCGTCGTCGTTGATCCGGGCGTTGACGACCGCGTGGGCCTTCAGCGCCTGGGCAGCGGCCTTGACGAAGAACGGCATCGGGGACAGCTTGACGCCCTCGCGGGCGAGGAAGCCGGCCTTGGCCTTCTCGCGCAGCTTCATGATCTTGGTGATGTCCACCTCGACCACGGAGCTGAGCTGCGCCTGCGAGTGCAGGGCCTTCATCATGTTGTCGCCGATGACCTTGCGCATGCGGGTCATCTTGACCGTCTGACCGCGCAGCTCGGAGACCGCGGCGGCCGGAGCCTTCGCGGCCGGAGCGGCGGCGGCCGGAGCCGGGGCGGCAGCGGCGGCCTTGGCGGCCTCGGCGGCGGCCAGGACGTCCTGCTTGCGGATACGGCCACCGACACCGGTGCCCGTGACCGTGTTCAGGTTGACGCCGGACTCCGAGGCGAGCTTGCGCACCAGCGGGGTCACGTACGCGCCCTCGTCACCGGCGGAAACCGGGGCGGCGGGGGCGGCAGGGGCGACCGGAGCCGGAGCGGCGACCGGGGCCGGAGCGGCCACGGGGGCCGGGGCGGCGACCGGAGCGGCCGGAGCCGGAGCGGCGGCGGCCGGGGCGGCCTGGACCGGGGCCGGAGCGGCGACCGGAGCCGCGGCCTGGACCGGAGCCGGGGCGGCGGCGGCCGGGGCGGCGGCCGGAGCGGCGCCCGCGACACCGATGACGGCCAGACGGGCGCCGACCTCGGCGGTCTCGTCCTCGCCGACCAGGATCTCCAGCAGGGTGCCGGCGACCGGCGCGGGGATCTCGGTGTCGACCTTGTCCGTGGAGACCTCGAGCAGCGGCTCGTCGGCCTCGACGGACTCGCCGACCTGCTTCAGCCAGCGGGTGACGGTGCCCTCGGTGACGGACTCGCCCAGCGCGGGCAGCACGACATCGGTGCCGGACGCGGCCGGGGCAGCGGCCGGGGCGGCCTCGGCGACCGGGGCGGGGGCCGCGGGGGCCTCCACGACCGGAGCCGGAGCGGCGGCGGCCGGCTCGGCAGCCGGGGCCGCGGCAGCGGCCGGGGCGCCGGAACCGTCGTCGATGACGGCCAGCTCGGCGCCGACCTCGACGGTCTCGTCCTCGGCGACCTTGATGGACGCCAGGATGCCGGACACGGGGGACGGGATCTCGGTGTCGACCTTGTCGGTCGAGACCTCGAGCAGCGGCTCGTCGGCCTCGACGCGCTCGCCCTCGGCCTTCAGCCAGCGGGTGACAGTGCCCTCAGTGACGCTCTCGCCGAGCGCCGGAAGGGTTACGGAAACCGACATGGTTTCTGTTGCTCCTTACGAAAGTGCGGAAGTGGTCGTCGCGCCCGTGACGATTAGTCGTGTGCGTGCAGCGGCTTGCCGGCCAGCGCGAGGTGGGCCTCGCCCATGGCCTCGTTCTGGGTCGGGTGCGCGTGGATGAGCTGCGCGACCTCGGCCGGCAGGGCTTCCCAGTTGTAGATCAGCTGGGCCTCGCCGACCTGCTCGCCCATCCGGTCACCGACCATGTGGACGCCGACCACGGCACCGTCCTTGACCTGGACGAGCTTGATCTCGCCCGAGGTCTTCAGGATCT
This sequence comes from Streptomyces sp. NPDC096339, assembly GCF_044762985.1. Classification (NCBI taxonomy): domain Bacteria; kingdom Bacillati; phylum Actinomycetota; class Actinomycetes; order Kitasatosporales; family Streptomycetaceae; genus Streptomyces; species Streptomyces sp. NPDC096339. The sequence goes on from NZ_JBIWFI010000048.1 coordinate 11,009, forward strand.
TGCTCTTGCCGTTGCCCGCAAGGTTGTACTTCAGCGCCACGACCTTGTCCGCGCCGTAGATCTCCTTGGCCTTGGCCTCGGTGATGCCGACGGAAGCGACCTCGGGGTGGCAGTAGGTGACGCGCGGGACACCGTCGTAGTCGATCGGGACGGCCTTCAGGCCGGCCAGACGCTCCGCGACCAGGATGCCCTCGGCGAAGCCGACGTGCGCGAGCTGGAGGGTCGGGACGAGGTCACCGACGGCCGAGATCGTCGGCACGTTGGTCTGCATGTACTCGTCGACCAGGACGTAGCCGCGGTCCATCGCGACGCCCTGCTCCTCGTAGCCCAGGCCCTGGGAGACCGGACCGCGACCGACGGCGACCAGCAGCACCTCGGCCTCGAAGGTCTTGCCGTCGGCCAGCGTGACGCGCACGCCGTTCTCGGTGTACTCGGCCTTGTCGAAGAAGGTGCCGAGGTTGAACTTGATGCCGCGCTTGCGGAACGCGCGCTCCAGCAGCTTCGAGCTGTTCTCGTCCTCGACCGGCACGAGGTGCTTGAGGCCCTCGATGACGGTGACGTCGGAACCGAAGGACTTCCACGCCGAGGCGAACTCGACGCCGATGACGCCGCCGCCCAGCACGATCGCCGACTCGGGGACGCGGTCCAGGACCAGCGCGTGGTCGGAGGAGATGATGCGGTTGCCGTCGATCTCCAGGCCCGGCAGCGACTTCGGCACGGAGCCGGTCGCCAGCAGGACGTGGCGGCCCTGGATGCGCTGACCGTTGACGTCGACGGACGTCGGCGAGGAGAGGCGGCCCTCACCCTCGATGTAGGTCACCTTGCGGGAGGCCACAAGACCCTGCAGGCCCTTGTACAGGCCCGCGATGATCTCGTCCTTGTACTTGTGGACACCCGCGATGTCGATGCCCTCGAAGGTGGTCTTCACGCCGAACTGGGCGCCTTCGCGCGCCTGGTCCGCGATCTCGCCCGCGTGCAGCAGAGCCTTCGTGGGGATGCAGCCGTTGTGCAGGCAGGTGCCGCCGAGCTTGTTCTTCTCGATCAGGGCAACGTCCAGACCCAGCTGGGATGCGCGCAGCGCCGCGGCGTAACCGCCACTGCCACCGCCGAGGATCACTAGGTCGAAAACGGTGCTGGCGTCGTTCGCCACGTCACGTCCTCCATGCATGTGCGCCGGGCACCGGTCCTCTGTGACCGGGCGGCGGCTGGTATACGGCCGCTGTTTCTTCGGCCCTGTGGTGGGGGCCCTGTCCTGCCGAGAACCCATCTTCGCATTTGTCGGGGGAACGCGGGACGCCGGGCCCGGCATGTGGCAGGTCGTTCCGTCCGAAGTTCGGGTTACCGCTGCGTAGAAACCTACGGATTTCGTTGTCAGTGAACGCACCCCGGGCCCTGACCGACGTTCGATCAAGGCCCGGGGTGCTGAGCGTCACACGGACGCCTTCACATCAGGTGCGTCGGGGACCGCCTCAGCCGAGGTCGCCCGTGGCGGTGCGCTCCGCCAGCCGAACCAGGGTGCGCACGGCCGAGCCGGTGCCGCCCTTGGGGGTGTAGCCGTGCGGCGCGCCCTCGTGGAAGGCGGGGCCGGCGATGTCGAGGTGGGCCCAGGTGATGCCCTCGCCGACGAACTCCTGGAGGAAGAGGCCGGCCACCAGGCCGCCGCCCATGCGGACACCCATGTTCGCGATGTCGGCGGTGGGGGAGTCCATGGTCTTGCGCAGCTCGGCGGGGAGCGGCATCGGCCACGAGGACTCGCCGACCTCCTCCGCGATCTCGTGGATCGAGGTGCGGAAGGCGTCGTCGTTCGCCATGATCCCGAAGGTGCGGTCGCCGAGGGCCAGCACCATGGCGCCGGTCAGGGTGGCGACGTCGACGATCGCGTCCGGGTTGTCCTCGGAGGCCTTGGTCAGCGCGTCGCCCAGGACCAGACGGCCCTCCGCGTCCGTGTTGAGGACCTCGACGGTCTTGCCGCTGTACATGCGCAGCACGTCACCGGGCTTGGTGGCCGAGCCCGACGGCATGTTCTCGGCGAGCGCGAGCCAGCCGGTGACGTTGACCCGCAGGCCCAGCTTCGCGGCCGCGGTGACGGCGGCGAAGACGGCGGCGGCGCCGGCCATGTCGCACTTCATCGTCTCGTTGTGGCCGGCCGGCTTCAGGGAGATGCCGCCCGAGTCGTAGGTGATGCCCTTGCCGACGAAGGCCAGGCTCTTCTCCGCCTTGGGGTGCGTGTAGGAGAGCTTCACCAGGCGCGGCAGGTTCTCGGAACCCTTGCCGACGCCCATGATGCCGCCGTAGCCGCCCTTGACCAGAGCCTTCTCGTCGAGGACCTGGACCTTGATGCCGTTCTCCTTCGCGGTCGCGGACGCGACGGCGGCGAAGGCCTCCGGGGTGAGGTCGTTCGGCGGGGTGTTGACCAGGTCACGGGCCACGTTGACCTCGGTCGCGACGACCGTGGCGCGCTCGACGGCGGCCTTGTGCTCCTTGTCGCGCGGCTTGGCGCCCAGCAGGGCGACCTCGGCCAGCGGCAGCTTCGCCCCGTCGTTCTTGGCGGGCTTCTTCTCGCCGCCCTTGTACGCGGTGAAGGCGTACGCGCCCAGCAGCGCGCCCTCGGCCACCGCCGTGACGGCGGAGGCGTCGTCGAGGGGGAGGGCGAAGCCGGCCTTCTTGCTGCCGTGCAGCGCGCGGGCGGCGGCGCCGGCGGCGCGGCGCAGCACCTCCTCGTCGAAGGACTCGTCCTTGTCGGGGACGGAGCCGAGCCCGACCGCCAGCACGACCGGGACCTTGAGGCCCGCAGGCGCCGGCAGCTTCGTGGTCTCGCCTTCGGCACCGGTGGCGCCGAGTGCGTCGAGCACGTCGGAGAGCTTTCCGTCGTACGCCTTGTCCACGGCCTCGGCTCCGGCGGCCACGACCGGGCCCTTCGGGCCCTTCGCCACGCCGACCACAAGGGCGTCGGCGCGCAGCGTCGCAGCGCCGGCAGTGCTGAGAGTCAGAGCAGTCACGGTGGTGAAGTCTCGCTTCCGTTTGTATGTGTGGGCCGAAGGGGTGGACGGCCATCCGTGGCGATCGTATTCCGGCCCGACGGCTGCCGGAAATGAGCCTACGCGCAGGGACTGATCCGTACGTCACTCGAAGGTTTGGCAAGTTGTTCGATCATCGGGCCATCAGGTTCACCCATCTGTGGACTCTGCTCCAGGTTTGCTCCGTAGACCTGACGAGGTCCGAGAGACTCGGTCCACTCTCGCAAGGGGACGTGGGGTCCCTTTGCATGATTTCCACAGTGCCTCCCCGGCCCGGCCATCCGCCATGGGCCGTTGTCGAGGGATGCCTGCGGGGGGAAAGGCCGAAATGGTCAATAAGAACCGGATGAACAGGGCCGCCGCCGTCATGGCCGCCGCGGCCCTGGTGTCCGTGGCAGTGCCCGCCGTGTCCGCCCAGGCGGCCACGGCCCCGCGCATCGACCTGAAGGTGCTCGTCGTCGACGACGGCGGCAGCTCGGTCGAGGCCATCACCGCGGAGCTCCGCGACACCGGAGTCCCGTACACCCGGGTCCAGCTGGGCGCCCCCGGCCGGCCGGTCATCAACGCCGCGTTCCTCAGCGACACCGTCGACGGCCGGCCGCGCGCCAAGTACCAGGGCGTGGTCCTGCCGAACGAGAACCCCTTCGGGGAGGGATCGGCCGAGATGGCCGCGCTCGGCGCGTACGAGACGACGTACGGGATCCGCCAGGTCGACGCCTACACCTGGGCCCACCCCGGCGTCGGCCTGGAGTACACCGACAACGGCGGCTACAGCGGCCAGCTCGACGGCACCCAGGCCGCGGTCACCGCCGCCGGCAAGGCGGGCCCCTTCGCGTACCTCGGTGGCCAGGTCACCTTCGAGGACAACTCGGCGCTCGTCCCCGAGAGCTACGGCTTCATGGGCAAGCCGCGCGCCGGATACACCAGTTACCTCGACGCCCCGGTCGGCTCGGGCCGGGCCTCGCTCGTCGGCGAGTACGCCCACGACGGCCGCAGCGAACTGGTCGTCACCTTCGGCTACAACCAGTACCAGCAGCAGTTCCGGCTGCTCGCCCGCGGCATCGTCGACTGGCTCACCCAGGGGATCCACCTCGGCCAGAGCCGCAACTACTTCGCGGTCCACGTCGACGACGTCTTCGCCCCCGACGCCCGCTGGAACAAGGACCTCAACTGCACGCCAGGCGACTACGCCTGCGCGGGCGGCGAGGGCAAGGAAAGCACGATCCGGATGACCGCCGCGGACGCCGTCTACGCGGCGCAGTGGCAGACCTCCAAGAACTTCAAGCTCGACATGCTCTTCAACGCCGGCGCCGGCGAGGAGTGGAAGGCGGAGAACGGCGGCACCGACGCCCTCACCGCCCAGCTCGTCGCCGACCGGGCCAAGTACCGCTGGATGAACCACACCTACACGCACCCCTTCCTCGGCTGCGTCCAGGACACCAGCACCGTGCCCTGGACCTGCGTCAAGGACGCCACCGGCGCCATCAAGTACATGAGCCGCGCCGACATCTCCGCCCAGATCCGCGACAACAACAACTGGGCCGCCGCCAAGGGCATCACCACCGACCGGACCGAGATCGTCACCGGCGAGCACTCGGGCCTCAAGACCGCCCCGCAGCAGCCCCAGGACAACCCCAACCTGGCGGGTGCCTTCGCCGACAACGGCATCAAGTGGGCGGGCAGCGACAACTCCCGCGAACCCGCGCAGCGCCCGGTCGGCGCGGCCCTGACCGTGCCCCGCCACCCGATGAACGTGTACTACAACACGGGCACCAACGCGGAGATGGCCGACGAGTACAACTGGATCTACGGCAGCCGCGCCAACGGCGGCAGCGGCATCTGCGAGGACAACCCGGCGACCTCCACCTGTCTGCCGGCGGCCCTCGACGTCAACACCGGCTACCTGGGCTACATCGTTCCGCAGGAGGCCCGCACCGCCCTGCGCCACGTCCTCGCCAACGACCCGCGCCCGCACTACGTCCACCAGTCCAACCTCGCCGAGGACCGCACCCTCTACCCGGTGCTCAACCAGGTCCTCGACACCTACCGGGCGCTCTACGCACCCAGCGCGCCGATCGTCAACCAGAGCATGAAGGACACCGGCGTCGAGCTCAGCCGCCGTGCCGCCTGGGACAACGCCCTCGCCGGGGGCAAGGTCACGGCCTACCGCATCGGCACCGACGTCACCATCAAGGCGCCGTCCGGGGTCCTCGCCCCGGTCACCGCCCCCAACGGCACCAAGAAGCAACTGCTCCTCGGCACCGCGGACTTCGGCACCGCCTACGCCGGCAGCCGCTCCACCTGGGCCGGACCCGAGCTGCTCCAGAGCAGCGTCACCCTCCGACTGCCCAGCTGACCGACCCCGTGGTCCCGCACGACCGCGAGCCGTAACGAGTACCAAGAGCGCCGGCGCTCCGCGAACCAACGGGCGCCGGCCCCTTTTCCGTCCTGGGGGGACACACCGCATGAGCCATGGGCGTCATGTCACCATGCTCACCGAAGGCACCTACCCGCACGTCCACGGGGGCGTCAGCACCTGGTGCGACCAACTGGTACGAGGAATGCCCGAGGTCGACTTCAACGTCATAGCCCTGACCGGCTCCGGCCGAGAGCCGGTCACCTGGGAACTGCCGCGCAACGTCTACCGGCACACCGCCGTCCCGCTCTGGGGCCCGCCGCCCGGGCGCGGCCGCCGCTCCGCCCTCCGGGGCAAGGCCCACCGCCGCTTCACCGAGGTCTACGAAACCTTCCTGCTGTCGCTGCTCGACCCCTCCCACGGGGGATTCTCCGGGGCCCTGCGCGAACTGGCCCTCCTCGCCCGGGCCGGCAAACTCGCCCCCGCCCTGCGCTCCGAGTCCGTCCTTCGCCTCCTGATGGACGTGTGGACCCGGCCGGCCCTCACCACCGCCGAAGCCCGGCCCACCATCCACGACGCGCTCACCGCCACCGACCTGCTGGAGCACGCACTGCGCCCGCTCGCCGTGCGGATCCCGCCCGACAGCGTCGCCCACGCCGTCAGCAGCGGCCTCGCCACCCTTCCCGCGCTCGCCGCCAAACACCTCGACGGGGTGCCCTTCCTCCTCACCGAACACGGCATCTACCTGCGCGAGCGCTACCTCGGCTACCGCAGCGCCGAGCAGCGCTGGCCCGTGAAGTCCCTCATGCTCGGCTTCTACCGCGAACTCAACACCGAGGGCTACCGGCAGGCCGACCTGATCACCCCCTGCAACCAGTACAACCGCCGCTGGGAGGAGCGCGGAGGCGCCGACGCGGACCGCATCCGCACCGTCTACAACGGCGTCGACCCGCACCTCTTCCCCCAGGCCGGCCCCGAACCCGAGGTGCCCACCCTCAGTTGGTGCGGCCGCATCGACCCGATCAAGGACCTCGAAACCCTCTTCCGCGCCTACGCCTTCATGCGCCAGGAACTCCCCGCCCTGCGACTGCGCCTCTTCGGACCCGTCCCGGCCGGCTGCGAGGAGTACCGGCTCCGCCTGGAGAAACTCGCCGCCGAACTGGGCGTCGGCGACGGCATCACCTTCGAGGGCCGCATTGACAAGGTCGCCGACGCCTACGCCGCCGGCTCCGTCGTCATGCTCTCCTCCATCAGCGAGGGCTTCCCCTTCAGCATCATCGAGGCCATGTCCTGCGGCCGCACCACCGTCTCCACCGACGTCGGCGGGGTCCGCGAGGCGGTCGGGGACACCGGCCTCGTCGTCCCGCCCCGCGAGCCCGAGACCATGGCCCGCGCCACCCTCGCCCTGCTCCGCGACGACGAACGCCGCGCGGAACTCGGCCGGATGTCCCGCAAGCGGGTCGTGGACAAGTTCACCCTCCACCAGTCCGTGGACGGCTTCCGGCACATCTACCGGGAACTCGCCGGCCAGCCCGTCCTGCCCGTCGAACCGGGCGACACCTGGACCCAGCGCCTCGCGGACCCCTGGTACCGCGAACTCGCCGCCGACGGGAGCCTGTGGTGAGCGGATCCCTCTGGCTGAAGCCGCCGTCGCCCGAGCGGCCCACCGGCCCGGGCCTGCCCGGGCCCGCCGGACACCCGGCCGGCCCCGCCGGTCCGGGGGCGCCGGCGGCCGGGCGGTACCCGGCTGCCGTCGACACCCTGCCGGCCATCCCGCGCCCGGGCCGGGAAGGCCCACCGGCCGCCGACCCGATGGACGAACTCGCCGCCCGGTTCGACGGACTCGTCGCCGCCGCCGTGCACCCCGACGAGATCGCCGCCGTACTCGAATCCGACGGCATGACCGACGAGCACATCCGGCTCACCTACGGCCGCCACGACTCCTTCGCCCTCGCCGAGGAGCTCTACGCCCGGGTGCCCCGCGCCTTCCCGGAACCCGAGAGCACCCCCGACCCCTGGAAGGCCTCCCTCACCGCCTGCCTCCTCCGCGGGGTGATCTTCGCCCTGCCCGGGCTCGCCTACGTCCTCGGCGCGCCCCTCCTCGAAGGCCCGCAGGACCGCCTCGGGTTGCCCGCCGGAACCCTGACCCTGCTCGCCGGGGCGCTCATCGGCTGGGTGTGGGACCAGACCCTGTCCCACCGCGCCTACTCCTGGCTCGGCCTCGGCGACCGGGCCGCCGCCGGGCGGACCCTGCTCGTCGGCGCCCCCGCCGGATCCCTCCTCGGCACCGCCGCCGCGCTCGCCGTGCCCGGCGGGCCGCCGTTCTCGTACGCCTTCGCCGCCGGACAGGCCCTGTACGTCGGGGCCGCCACCGTCCTGCTCGTCCTCGGCCGGGAACGGGTGCTGCTCGCCGCCCTCGGCCCGATGGCGGCGGGCGCGGTGCTCGCCCTCTTCGTCGACCTGCCCGTGCCGGTCCGCGTGACCCTGCTCGTGGTGTCCCTGCTGGCCGCGTGCACCCTGGCCGTACGGGAACTCCCGCTCGCCGAAGGCGTACGGGCCGGCGCCCGCCGGATCCGGGACCGCTCGCGGCGCAGGCCCGGCGGAGGACCCGTGCGCTGGCAGATGCTGCGCGGCGCCGAGGAGGAGTACGGGCCCCGCGGGCCCCGGCTCGGGGACTCCGTGCCGTACGGGGTCTTCGGCCTCGGCACCGGACTGCTCGTGCTGTACGCCGCCCTGGGCGAGGTACTCGCCGGAGGGCCCGCCGAAGCGGTGGCCGCGCCCTCCGCGGTGGCCCTCACCCTCAGCATGGGCCCCGCCGAATGGCTGCTGTACCGCTTCCGCAGCGGCAGCCTCGCCGGGCTCCGGGCCGCCCGCTCCGCCGACGCGTTCCGGCGGCGGATGCTGACCACCCTGGCCGGCTGCCTCGCCGCCTACCTGACGGTGCTGCTCGCCCTCGGGCTGACCGGCACCCTGCTCTGGCCCGGCGCGCCCGCGCTCACCGGGCTCCGCGCGGCCACCCTGCTGCTGCTCGGCGCCGTGATGTGGACGGGGCTGCTCCTGCAGTCCTTCGGCGCGGTGCGGCCCGCCGCCGTGGTCTGCGCCTCGGCGGCCGTCGCGCAGAGCCTGGCCCTGCTGGCCGGGGTGGGCCAGCCGAGGCTCGTGCAACTGGTGGTGGCGGGCGCGGCGGCGAGCGTGCTGGCGGCCCTGGTCTGCCTGCTGCTGGGCCGTGCGACGGCCCACCGATGACGTATCCGGAGTTCGAGAAGAAGGACCCCATGCTGCTGGTGCCGCTCTACGAGCACCCTGCCGACCGGCCCGAGGAGTGGGACCGGCTCATCGCCTCCGCCGACCGGCTGCACTCGGTGGTGCTCAACCCCGACAGCGGACCGGGCGACGCCCCCGACGAGCGGTTCGCGCTCGTCGCCGGGCGGCTGCGGGAGGCCGGCGTGCCCGTACTCGGGTACGTCGACACCGACTACGGCCGGCGCCCGCACGCGGACGTGGTGCGGGACCTGCTGCGCCACCGCGACTGGTACGCCACCGACGGGGCCTTCCTCGACCAGGTCTGCGCCGGCCCGGAACGGCTGGCCCACTACGGCCGGCTCGCCGTCGCGGCCCGGGCGGCGGGGGCCCGTACGCTCGTCTTCAACCACGGGGTCCACCCGCACCCCGGCTACGCCGAACTCGCCGACCTGCTCGTCACCTTCGAGGGCCCCTGGGACGCGTACCGGGACGCCGGCGAAGCCCCGTCCTGGACCGCGGATCACCCGGAGGGGCGGTTCTGCCACCTCGTCTACGCCGTCCCGCCCGGGGCACCCGCCGCCGAACTCGCGGCGCAGCGCGGGGCCGGCGTGCACTGTGCGGTCCCGGGCACGGGCCCGCACCCGTGGGGGACCCTCCCGTACGCGCTGGAGGCGACGGCATGAAGGCTCTGCGCACCGCCGTGCTGATGGCCTCCCTCCTCCTGCTGGCGGCGGCCTGTACGTCATCCCCCGACGAAGAGGAACCGGCCCCCGCCCCGTCCTGGCCCGACCAGGCACCGGGGGAGCGGTGGCAGCCCCGCCCGGGGACCGGCTGGCAGTGGCAGCTCTCGGGGAAGCTCGACACCTCGGTGAAGGCGCCGGTGTACGACGTGGACGGCTTCGACACGACGAAGGAGCAGGTGGCCGCGCTGAAGGCGGCCGGACGCAAGACGATCTGCTACCTCTCCACCGGGGCCTGGGAGGACTTCCGGCCGGACGCGGACGCGTTCCCGAAGTCGCTGCTGGGCCGGGGGAACGGCTGGGAGGGCGAGCGCTGGCTCGACATCCGCCGGGTGGCGGAGCTGGAACCGCTGATCGCGAAACGGTTCGACATGTGCCGGGAGAAGGGCTTCGACGCGGTGGAACCGGACAACATGGACGGCTACCGCAACACGTCGGGCTTCCCCCTCACGGCGGACGACCAGCTGCGGTACAACCGGCTGATCGCGAAGCTGGCGCACGACCGGGGGATGGCGGTGGGCCTGAAGAACGACCTGGACCAGATCCCGGCGCTGGTGGGGGAGTTCGACTTCGCGGTGAACGAGCAGTGCGCGGAGTATTCGGAGTGCGAGCGGCTGACTCCCTTCGTGGAGGCGGGGAAGGCGGTGTTCCACGCGGAGTACGAACTCCCGCCGGCCCGCTTCTGCGAGCGCTCGCGGGAGCTGAAGCTGAGCTCCATGCAGAAACACCTGGACCTGGACGCCTGGCGCCGCCCCTGTTGACCCCCGGCCCGTTCGCCTCCGGCGGGGCCGGATACCCCCTGCGGCGGTGTTGCCAGGGGGCCGGCCCCAGGACCCCCGGTCCTCAATCGCCGGACGGGCCGATTTGCCTCCGGCGGCGCCTCAAACGCCGGCGGGGCTGGATTCGGCCGGGGCTGGGTTGCCCGGAGGGCAATTTCAGCCCCGCCGGCGTTTGAGGCGCGGGGTCCGGGGCGGAGTCCCGGGGAACGGTGGAAGGGCGGGTAGGGGACGGCTCAGCGCAGCGGCACCCCGGTCCGGGCCGCGCCTACGGGCCGTCGGGGCCGGGCGCGCGCCGGGGCGCCTCCTCGGGCGTCGAACGTTTCCAGGCAGTGGACAAGTTCGGAGTGGTTGCGTTCGACGCCCTGCGGGGGCGCCCCGCCGCACACCCGACCCCGACGGCGCGGGGGCGCCGTACGGGCCCGAGACGTGGCCGCGCCGGCCGGCCGTGAGGCTCGGGCAGGCCGCAGTCGGAGTCGTCAGGCCGGGAGGATCGCGTGGACGCGGTAGCCGCCGCCGAAGCGGGGCCCCGCGAAGCAGGAGCCGCCCAGGGCAGTGGCGCGCTCCCGCATGCCGAGCAATCCGTGCCCCCCGCCGGAAGCCTCCACCCCGACCGGCGCGTCGGGCCCGTCGGCCCTGCCCGGACCGTCCGGCCCGCCGAGCCCGCCGGCACTGCCCGGCCCGCCGGCACTGCCCGGCCCACCGGCACTGCCCGGCCCACCGGCACCGCCCGGCCCGCCGGCCCCGCCGCGCCCACCCGGCCCGCCAGGCCCACTGGCCGCACTCGGCCCGCCGGGACCGCCCGCTCCGCCCGCCCCAGCCTCCGGCTCGCCGCCGCCGCCGTCGTCCAGGACCGTGACCTCCACCGACGGGCCCACCCGGACCACGCTGACCTCCGCCTTCGCCCCCGCCCCCGCGTGCTTGCGGACGTTCGTCAGGGCCTCCTGGATCACCCGGTACGCCGCCAGGTCCACCGCCGCCGGCAGCGGCTCCGCGCCGCGGCCCAGTTCGACCATCACCCGTACCGGAAGCCCCGCGTGCCGGAAGGTGTCCGCGAGTTCGTCGAGGACGGCCAGCCCCGGCGCAGGCTCCGTGGGCGCCTCCGGGTCGCCGGACTGCCGCAGCAGCCCCACCGTGGCCCGCAGCTCGTTCAGCGCGGAGCGGCTGGCGTCCCGTACGTGCGCGAGGGCCTCCTTCGCCTGGTCGGGCCGCTTGTCCATGACGTGCGCGGCCACCCCCGCCTGCACGTTGACCAGCGCGATGTGGTGCGCCACCACGTCGTGCAGGTCCCTCGCGATCCGCAGCCGTTCCTCCGCGACCCGCCGCCGGGCCTCCTCCTCGCGGGTCCGCTCGGCCCGCTCGGCCCGTTCCCGTATGGCGTCGACGAAGGCCCGCCGGCTGCGCACCGCGTCACCGGCGGCCGCGGCCATCCCGGTCCAGGCGAAGATGCCGATGTTCTCCTGCGCGTACCAAGGCAGCGGCCCGGCGAGCATGGCCACGCCCGTCAGCCCCGCCATGGTGAGCACGCCGACCTTCCAGGTCGTGGGCCGGTCGGTGAGCGCGGCCACCGTGTACAGCGCGATCACCGCCGACATCGCGACGGGCGCCCGCGGTTCCCCGGTGGTCAGTTCCAGCAGCGAGAGCCCGCAGGTGACGGCGAGCACCTCGTGCGGACGGCGCCGCCGGAACACCAGGGCGACCGCGCCGAGCAGCATCAGCAGCAGCGAGAGCGGCTCGGGGGTGCGCGTTCCGAAGGTGGGCTGGCCGTGCGGGCCGTGCGGATCGGCGAAGGAGCCGACGACCATGGCGACGAACGCCCCGAAGGCCAGCACGGCATCGGTGGCGAGCGGATGGGCCCGCATCCACTGCCGGGAGGACGCGAACGGTCCAAGGTGTGTCGTCACGGGAAGACACGGTACGTGGTCCGGCACCTGCCGGGTCCTGGGCGTATCGCCCCGCGGCGTTGACGACAGGCCCTAGGGCGGCGGGCGTACTCCCAGTGGCACGCGGGAGCGGGCCGGGCCCCATTTCGCGCGGACCACGCACACGGCCATGACGGCGGCGATGGCCGCCAGGTGCTCCTTGCCCGCCAGGTTGTCCTTGATCAGGATCTCGCCGATCATCACGAGGATCACCAGGGCCCCGGTCAGGTACGCCCGGTAGCGCCAGCAGACGTAGATGGCGAGCCCCACCACGGCCGCCGACGGCCCGGTGTCGTTGACGATCCGGTCGGACACGGGCAGGCCGAAGGGGTGGTCGGGGCCGAGTGAGAGCCCGATCCGCGCGTACGTGGTCCCGGCGATCGTGGCCACGTAACCGATCAGCAGCGTGCGCCACCAGCCGATGCAGATCTCCGAGATCCCGAAGACGATCAGGATCTGCGCGAGCGCCCCCCACACCGGCAGGTCCAGCGCCGGGACGAACAGCGAGAGCGGGGTCCGCAGCAGCGCCAGCCACAGCGGGTCGGCGGCTTTGACGGAGCCGAGGTCCTGGACGGGCTGGAAGCCCCAGGAGGTGTTCTGCACGATCTGGAACACGGAGGTCAGGCAGACCGCTCCGATCGTCATCGGGATCGCTCGCCACTTGTCGCGGACCAGCGCGTCCCGGACGGTCCCGAGCAGGGGCCCCCACTCACGGCTCGCGAACTGCCGGAGTGGGGATGTGGTCCGCGCTGTCAACGGCGGGTCTCCAGGTGTCTGCGGTGCAGCCACTTCGGAAGGCCGGGGGCCTCCAGGAAGCCCTCGGCCCGGCCCGCCGCGATGCCGATCCGCAGCAGGTCCGAACTCTTCTCGAAGAGCATGAACCGCGGTTCCCAGATCGGCCGGTATTTGGCGTTGGCCCGGTAGAGGGACTCGATCTGCCACCAGCGGGAGAAGAAGCTGAGCAGCGAGCGCCACATCCGCAGCACCGGACCGGCGCCGAGCCGGGAGCCGCGCTCGAAGACGGACCGGAACATCGCGAAGTTCAGCGAGACCTGGCTGACCCCGATCTCCTTGGAGCGTTCCAGGAGTTCGATGACCATGAACTCCATCAGCCCGTTCTCGGAGTCCCGGTCGCGGCGCATCAGGTCCAGCGACAGACCCTTGGGTCCCCACGGTACGAAGGACAGCACGGCCCGCAGCTCGCCGTCGCCGTCGGTGCACTCCAGCATCACGCACTGGCCGTCGGCCGGGTCGCCCAGCCGGCCCAGCGCCATGGAGAAGCCGCGCTCGGTCGCGCCGTCGCGCCAGTCGTCGGCGCGGCGCAGCAGCTCGTCCATCTCCTCGGTGGGGATGTCGGCGTGGCGGCGGATGCGGACGGTGTACCCGGCCCGCTTGACGCGGTTGTAGGCCTGGCGGACGGTGCGCATGGCGCGGCCCTCCAGGGTGAACTCGCCGGTCTCGACGATGGCTTCGTCCCCGAGCTCCAGCGCGTCGAGGCCGTGCCGGGCGTAGATCTGCCCGGCCTCCTCGCTCGCGCCCATCACGGCCGGCACCCAGCCGTGCTCGCGGGCCTCGGCCAGCCACGGTTCGATGGCGCCGGGCCAGGCCTCGGGGTCGCCGATGGGGTCGCCGGAGGCCAGGGAAACCCCGCCGACGACGCGGTAGGTGACCGCGGCCTTGCCGGTGGGGGACCAGATGACGGACTTCTCGCGGCGCAGCGCGAAGTAGCCGAGGGAGTCTCGGTCACCCTGCCTGGCGAGGAGCGCCCGCAGCCTTTCCTCGTCCTCCTCGGTGATCGGGTCGACGGCGCGGCGCGAACGGAAGGCGGCGAACAGCACGGCGACCAGCAGCAGCATCGACATCACGTTGATGGTGACGTTGACCCAGGCGGGCGTGCTGATCTCGTGGACGATCTTGGCCTGCGGCTCCAGGGTGATCAGCCGCATCACGCCGTACAGCCAGCGGTCCCGGAAGGTGGCGTCGGCGCTGTGCTCGGCGGTGTTGGTCGCGCCGACGAGCAGGGCCGCGACCAGGGAGGTGGCCAGCAGGCCGATGGCGGCGACGGCGGTGGCGAGCGCGGGGTTGGAGCGGTCGCCCGTGGCGTAGAACGCGCGGCGCCCCAGCAGCAGGGCGCCGACGAAGAGCGCCGTCACGCCGAGCGAGACCCAGTTCTGGGTGTGCTCGCGGATCTCCTCGTACCGGTACAGCCCGTGCGCGAGCAGCAGCGCCAGGATGCCGCTGAGCGCGAGGTTGAGGATCCAGGAGGCGCGTTTGCGGCGGCCGAGGGTGACGGCGAGCATCAGGGTGAAGAGCCCTGAGGCGAAGCCCGCGGTGAGCATGTACGGGGTGTAGAAGTCCTCGGCGTTGTGGTTCCGCAGGTCCTGACCGAGCGAAACCCACACCGCGCTGAGGAAGTTGACGAAGGCGACCGTGCGCAGGTACCAGATCGCGAAGGCAGCACCGCGCCGTGAGCGGGTGTCGCCCTTCTCGCTCCCCCTGTCGCCGCCCTTGTCTCCCCGCTCTCCCCTGTCTCCCTTGTCCCCCTTGTCGGACTCCCGGCCGGTTTCCCGGCCGGCCCCCGCCGACTTTCCGGCGGGATCGCCGCCGGTCTCTTTCCTGCCGGATGACGGAACGTTCGCCGGTGCGGCGCCACGGTCGGTCTCTGCGCTGGTCAAACGGACCTCTCCCATAAAAACCGATCATATGGGGCATGACCGCCCATTCTTGGGCGGCTCCGGGGGCGTGGCCTGGTCAGGACCGCGAACCCCGGCGCCTTATTCAGCAGGCTCCTCCGCTGCCCGCTCCGGGAGGTCCGCCGCGAGCGCGGCGGCCGCCTGGACCAGGGGAAGAGCCAGCAAAGCCCCGGTACCCTCGCCCACTGTGACGCCGTGGTCGAGCAGGGGGTTGAGTGCCATCCGGTCCAGGGCCTTCGCCTGGCCCGGCTCGCCGCTCGCCTGACCGGCCAGCCACCAGTCGGGCGCCCGGAACGCGGCCCGCTGGGCCACCAGCCCGCAGGCCGCCGAGACGACTCCGTCGAGGATGACGGGCGTGCGACGGACAGCGCACTGGAGCAGGAAACCGGTGATCGCGGCCACGTCGGCGCCGCCGACCGCAGCCAGCAGCGCGACCTGGTCGCCGAGGACCGGGCGGGCCCGGCGCAGCGAGTCGCGGATCGCCGCGCACTTGCGCATCCAGGCCAGGTCGTCGATGGGCATCCCACCGCGGCCGGTGACCACCGAGGCGTCGGTGCCGCACAGCGCGGCGACGAGGGTGGCGGCGACCGTGGTCCCGCCGACGCTGAGGTCCCCGAGCACGACCAGATCCGTACCGGAGTCGGCCTCCTCGTCGGCGATCCGCACCCCGAGCAGCAGCGCGGCCTCGGCCTCCTCCGCCGTCAGCGCGTCCTCCACGTCGATCCGGCCGCTGCCGCGCCGCACCCGGTGGCGGACCACGTCCTCGGGCAGCAGCTCCGGGTCGCAGTCGAGCCCCGCGTCGACGACGCGCAGGCCCGCCCCGAGCCGGCCGGCCAGGACGGAGACGGGGCTGGTCCCGTCGAGCACGCCCCGCACCAGCTCGTGGGTGGTGCCGGCGACGCGGGCGGAGACGCCCTCCGAGGCGATCCCGTGGTCGGCGGCGAACAGCACCACGCGCGGGCGCTCGATCGGCCTGACCGGCACCTGCCCCTGCGCGGCGGCGAGCCACTCGGCGAGCTCGTCGAGGCGGCCCAGCGCGCCGGGCGGCACGGCGAGGCGCTCACGGCGTTCCTCGGCATCACGCCGGACGCCCCCGTCGGGGCGCTCGATCAGATCGGAGAAGTCGTCGAGATTCAGCGTGCTCATCTGCCAGAGAGTACAGCCGGTGAGGCTCACCCTCAGGGGGTGTCCCACCCACCCCGTTTCCCCACCTCGCCGCACCGTCCCCAGGACCGGCCCCACCGTCAACTCCGCCTCTCCCGGCCGCCGCTGGGGGGTGCCCCTGGCGGGGTCGGGGGTGACACGCGGCGAAGGCCGCGAGCCCCGGCCGTCTTCGAGCCGCCCGGGGCCGGGCCTCGGCTACTCCTTGACCACGAGCACCTGCCCCGCCGCGACGAGGAGTACGTGTTCGCACTCGCCCGCCACGACGGCGTTCAGCCGGCCCAGCTCGTCGCGGAAGCGGCGCCCCGAGGCGGTCGCCGGGACGACGCCCCCGCCCACCTCGTTGCTGACCAGCACCACCCGGCGGCGGCTCGCGCGCACCGCCGCCACCAGCTCCGCGACCCGCTCGATGAGGTCCTTCTGCCCGGTCGCGGCCCAGACCGCGTCGTCCCAGGCCCCGGCCCGGTCCATCGCGTCCGTGAGCCACAGCGCCAGGCAGTCGATCAGCAGCGGCGGACCGGGCTCCGCCAGCAGCGGCGCCAGTTCGCAGGTCTCCAGCGTCCGCCAGCTCCCCGGCCGGCGCTCGCGGTGCAGGCCGATCCGCTGGGCCCACTCCGCGTCCCCGTCCCGGGTGCCGCCGGTCGCCACGTAGACCACCTCGGGGAATGACTCCAGCCGCCGCTCCGCCTCCAGCGACTTGCCCGAGCGGGCCCCGCCCAGCACCAGCGTCCGGCGCGGCAGGTCCGCCCCCGCGTGGTACTCCCCGACGATGACGGTGGTCCCGTCGCGCACGGCCCGCGCCCCGGCGGCCGCGCACCTGCGCTCCAGCTCCCGGCCCGGCGGGGTGTCGTGGTCCACGTGGACGGCGATCACCTCCGTCGCCGGACCGATCGCACCGGTCGCCCGCAGCCTGGCCAGGGCCTCCGGGCGGCCCAGCACGTCCGCGAGCACCATGTCGTACGGCCGCTGGTCCCTGTCGCCGTTCGTTCCCGCCGGCGCCCCGCCCGGAGGCAGGTACAGCAGCCGGCCGCCGTCCGGGCCCGTCACCTCGTAACCGGTGCCCGGCGCGTCCATCGGCACCGCCCGCACCCGGTGCCCCGAGATCACCGACAGCTCCCGCCCGTCCGGGACCCGTCCCGCCGCCGGCAGCCCCGGAGGCAGCTCGACGGCGGGTCCGTCGTGCGGGTGGGTCAGCAGGACCTGCCGCACCCCGGCCAGCGAGTGCCCGGCCCGGGCGCCGGCCAGCACCGCCCCGGGGGTCAGGTCGAGCAGCAGGGCCCCATCGACGAGTACGGCCGTCGCGGCCCGTGAGCGGGTACCGACGGACAGTGCGCACGTCGCGCAGGGACAGCCGGGGCGGGGCAACCCCTGGGGTGTACCGGTGCCGAGCAGAGTGAGTTCCACAGGATGATCCTCCCGCGTCCCCGAGAGTGGTGCGCGCCCGGCTACTCTGCGGGCACACTCAAGGCGAGAAGCGGACGAGCAACGGAGGCGGACATGGCGTGGACGTGGCGGTTCGAGAAGGCCGACGGCACGGAGACGGCCCCGGCGGTGGTCCCGGAGGAGTTCACCACGCAGGGGGACGCGGAGTCCTGGATCGGTGAGGTCTGGAAGGACCTGCTGGAAGGCGGCGCGGAGCGGGTGCGGCTGTCGGACGACGCCGGGGCGGAGATCTACGCGATGTCCCTGCGGGAGGCCCTGGACGCGTAGCCCCCTGCGGGGTCGCTCGCCGGGACCCCGCCCCGCACCCCACCCGGGCGCTGCGCGCCCGCCGCCTCAAACGCCGGACGGGGCTGTAAACCCACCCCCGTCCGGCGTCCGAGTCCCGGATCTTTCACCCTCGCCGGCGTTTGAGGCGCGGGTCCGGGCGGAGCCCGGGGAACGGTGGAAGGGCGGGTAGGGGACCGGCTCCGCGTAGCGGCACCCCGGCGCCCCGGCGCCCCGAGGCCGCGCCTACGGGCCGTCGGGGCCGGGCGCGCGCCGGGGCACCTCCTCGGGCGTCGAACGTGCAGAGGCAGCGGACATGTACGACGTGGTTGCGTTCGACGCCCTGCGGGGGCGCCCCGCCGCACGCCCGGTCCCGACGGCGCGGGAGTGTGGACGGTGCGGGGCAGTTCGCCGGGCGCCGCGTTCGACGCCCTGCGGGGGCGCGCCGCCGCATGCCCGGT
>NZ_JBIWFI010000048.1:29182-58132 GCF_044762985.1 Streptomyces sp. NPDC096339
CGCCCGGTCCCGACGGCGCGGGAGTGTGGACGGTGCGGGGCAGTTCGCCGGGCGCCGCGTTCGACGCCCTGCGGGGGCGCGCCGCCGCATGCCCGGTCCCGACGGCGCGGGAGTGTGGACGGTGCGGGGCAGTTCGCCGGGCGCCGCGTTCGACGCCCTGCGGGGGCGCGCCGCCGCATGCCCGGCCCCGACGGCGCGGGAGTGCGGGGACACCCCGGCGGTGGGGGGAGGCCACGATCGGCGCTCGCCGGGCGGCATGCCGCCGGGGAACGCCACCCCGCCGGGAGGCTACTGGCCGCGGACCCCGCACAAGTGCAGCAGCGCCGCCACCCCCCGGTAGGGGTCGGTGCGGCCCGCGCGGTCCTCGGCGGTCAGGAGGCGCTCCAGCTCCTCGTCCGCCGGCAGGGACTCGCCCGCCTCCGTCCCGTCGGTGAAGACGCGCACCCCGTACCAGGAGTGCAGCGGCGCCCCGATGCCGGCGAGGGTGGCCGTCAGGTCGGCCAGGCGGTCGGCGCGTACGTCCAGGCCGAGCCGGTTCGTGTAGTCGACGGTGTCGAAGGCGGCCAGCGCGCCGTTCCAGTCGGCGTCCAGCCCCGGCCGCATGGCGAGCGCGTCGCCGTTGCGGACCAGCAGGGACAGGAGGCCGCCGGGCGCGAGCATCCGGGCCAGCCCGGCGAGCATCGCGTCCGGCTCGGGCACGTACATCAGCACCCCGTGGCACAGCACCACGTCGAAGCTGCCCGGCAGGAAGTGCGCGCCGGTCTCGCGGCCGTCGCCCTCCAAGAGGACGACCCGGTCCTGGATCCCGGCCGGTTCGGCGGCCAGCGCCGCACGGGCGACGGCGAGCATGCCGGAGTCCTTCTCCAGTCCCGTCACCTTGTGCCCGGCGCGGGCCAGCCGCAGTGCCTGCGTGCCCTGGCCCATGCCCACGTCGAGGACGCGCAGTCGCTGCCCTACCGGGAAGCGCTGCGAGATCTGCTCGTCGACCTGCCGGCCCACGAGTTCCTGGCGGACGGCGTTACGCAGTCCGCCCAGGCCCTCCAGCCAGAGCCGGGCGCCCTCGGAAAATCCGCTCAGGGCCGTTCCCCGCGCTTGACCTGCGGCTTCGGCAGGCGCAGCCGGCGCATCTGGAGCGTGCGCATGAGGCCGTACGCGACGGCGCCGCGGCGGGGCTCGTTCGGGAAGCGCTGGTTGAGGGCCTTGCGCAGGCGGAACACCAGGCCGATGGAGTCGACGATGATCAGGGCGATCACGCCGAGCCACAGCAGCAGCGCGATGTTCTGGATCTGCGGCTGCCGGATCATGCTCAGGACCAGGATGACCACCGCCAGGGGCAGGAACATCTCGGCCACGGAGAAGCGGGAGTCCACGTAGTCGCGGACGAACCTGCGGACGGGGCCCTTGTCACGCGCGGGCAGGTAACGCTCGTCGCCGCTGGCCAGCGCTTCGCGCTGCTTGGCCATCTCCACGCGACGGCGCTCACGGGCTCGCTTGGCGTCTTCCTTGCGGTTGCCGGTCGAGGCCACCACGGCCTTGCGCTGCGACTGGGCCACAGCACGCTTCGGCGTAGGGCGGCCCTTCGGGGCCTGCGGGTCACGGGGCTGCGAGAGGTCGGCGCTCACCTTGTCGGTGGCGGCGGCCTTCTCTTCCTTGGAGGAGCGGCTACCAAACACAAACCCAACCCTACGTTGTCGAGCGCATGGGCCCCACCCCGGCGGGGAACGATCCGGCAACGGCGGGCGTCTTCCCGGGTGCGAGGCTCTTCGGGGGCGCACCTACTCCTTACGCCTGATACGGCGGGAGCGGAGTCGTCCTGGAGGAGGAGCGCATCCGTACTCGAACAGTGCGGTAATGGAGGCAGGCCCCGTACTGTGGGTCTTGTCGGTGACCTGGAACACAGTCCGTCTAGAAGGGGGCGCGCGAAGCCCATGAGCGGTGTCATGAAGCGTATGGGGATGATCTTCCGCGCGAAGGCGAACAAGGCCCTTGACCGGGCCGAGGACCCGCGCGAGACCCTCGACTACTCGTACCAGAAGCAGCTGGAGCTGCTTCAGAAGGTGCGCCGCGGAGTCGCCGACGTGGCGACCTCCCGCAAGCGTCTGGAGCTGCAGCTGAACCAGCTTCAGGGGCAGTCCGCCAAGCTGGAGGACCAGGGCCGCAAGGCGCTGGCGCTCGGCCGTGAGGACCTGGCCCGTGAGGCGCTGTCCCGTCGCGCCTCGCTCCAGCAGCAGGTCAGCGACCTGGAGGTGCAGCACCAGACCCTCCAGGGCGAGGAGGAGAAGCTGACGCTGGCCGCGCAGCGGCTGCAGGCCAAGGTGGACGCCTTCCGTACGAAGAAGGAGACCATCAAGGCCACCTACACCGCGGCCCAGGCGCAGACCCGGATCGCGGAGTCCTTCTCGGGCATCTCCGAGGAGATGAGCGACGTCGGCCTGGCCATCCAGCGGGCCGAGGACAAGACCGCCCAGCTCCAGGCCCGGGCCGGGGCGATCGACGAGCTGCTCGCCTCGGGCGCGCTCGACGACCAGAGCGGGCTCGGCTCGAAGGACGACATCCAGGCCGAGCTGGACCGCCTGTCGGGCGGTACGGACGTCGAGCTGGAGCTCCAGCGGATGAAGGCGGAGCTGGCGGGCGGTCCCTCCGCCCAGCAGCAGGCCATCGAGGGCGGCGCCCCGGGCGCCGGTCAGCAGCAGTCGCAGACCCAGCACCGGTTCGACAAGCAGTAGGACGGGGCCCGTCATGATCGTCCGCATCATGGGGGAAGGTCAGGTGGAGATGGCCGACGGCCATTTCGCCGAGCTCAACACGTTGGATGACGAGCTGCTCGCGGAACTGGAGGGCGGCGACGAGGAGGGCTTCCGGCGGACGCTGGGGGCGCTGCTCGAAGCCGTGCGTCGGCTCGGCGAGCCGTTGCCCGACGACGCGCTGGAGCCGTCCGAGCTGATCCTGCCCGGCGAGGACGCGACGCTGGACGAGGTCAGGCAGATGCTCAGTGACGACGGCCTGATCCCGGGCTGAGCGCACAGCGGCAGGTCACACCGACACACGGACGACGGGCCCGCCCCCCCTTTTCCGGGGCGGGCCCGTCATCGGTTCTCCGGCTTCTCCGGGGACACGGCCGGCTGCTTCGGGTCCGGGGTCCCGCCGATGAAGTTCTCGAACTTGCGGCGGGGCGCCGCCCACCGGCGGTCGTGGTGGAAGGCGCGCAGGCCGGCCTTGGCGCGGGCGCGCGGACGGTTCACGTAGAACCTCCTCGCGTACGGGGATCCGGGCCGGGCCAGCCGGATCGCGCCGACGAGCGCCACGAAGGGGATCACCACCCCGAAGATCGCGGTGCGGGCCTTGCCCTTCCACAGGGCGATCAGGGCGAGGAAGAAGTTGGTGGCCGTGTTCATGACGACCAGCCCGCGGCTCTGCGCCTCCTCGGAGGTCAGGTCGTTCACCCCGAAGGGCAGGAAGCCGCCGAGGACCAGGGCCACCAGCGCGGCCGTCAGGACCACGATCTCGACGCTCTTGCGGCCCTCCTCGCTCCAGTACACGTCGTCGAGGTGCAGGATCAGCGCGAACTCGTCCAGGACCAGGCCCGCGCCGAGACCGAAGATCACGGCCGAGAGGTAGGCGGCGACGCCGTGCCGGGCGCTGCCGACCGCGCCGAACCCGCCGATGATCACGAGGATCACGCCGGGCACCACGTGGTGGACGTGCAGGCCGCCCGGGGTGATGTTCTTGAAGGGGCCCCGGCCGGCCCGGATCAGCCGGGTGATCACACGGGTGACCAGGAACGACGTCACGAAGGCGAGCAGCGCGAGGAACATGGGCAGCTTCCCCGGCTCGACGATGTTCCGGTACCACCAGTGACCCATCCCACTGCCTCCCTGTTTGGTGGGTAATGGGCAATTTACCGTTCGGGGTGAGCGGGTAGCGTTCGCGCCGATGACAGATTCGTACGAAGAACCGCCGCTCGCGCCGCCCGCGGACCGTGCCACGCTCCTCGACGGCGTGCGCTTCGCGTTCGGCACGCTCACCGTGCTGCCCGCCCGCATCACCCGCTGGGACCGCCCCGCCGCCCGCACCGGGATGGCCTGCGCCCCGCTCGCCGGACTGGTCGTGGGCCTGCTCGCCGCCGTGCCGGGGACGCTGCTCCTGCTCCTCGGTGGCGGGCCGCTGCTCGCCGCGGCCGTCACCGTCGCCGTCCCGGCGGCCCTGACCCGGGGGCTGCACCTGGACGGCCTCGCGGACACCGCGGACGGCCTGGGCAGCGCCAAACCGGCCGAGGACGCGCTGCGCATCATGAAGCAGTCCGACATCGGACCCTTCGGTGTCGTGGCCCTGGTACTGACGCTGCTGGTGCAGGTCGCCGCCCTGTCCGACGCGTACGCCGACGGCTGGGCGCGCGGCGCCGCCGCCGCCGTAACCGCCGCCGTGACCGCCCGCCTCGCCATGACCCTGGCCTCCCGCGAGGGCGTCCCGGCGGCCCGGCCCGAGGGCCTCGGCGCCGCCGTCGCCGGCGTGGTCCCGCGCCGCACGGCCGCCGCCCTGGCGGCCCTGACCACGGTGGCCGCGGCGGCCGCCGCCCTCCCGCCGGGCCTCCCGGCCTCCGCCCGCGCCGCCGTGGCGGTCGCGGCCGCCCTCCTCGCCGCCGAACTCCTGCTGCGCCGCTGCGTACGCCGCTTCGACGGGGTCACCGGGGACGTCTTCGGCGCCCTGTCCGAAACCGCGGCCACCACCACCCTGATCGTCCTCGCCCTCGGCTGATCCCGCGGGCGACGGCCCACGTACGCTCACCCCGTGGACCACACTCCGACGGAACCGACCGCCGCCGCGCCCATCAGGGTGCTGCTCGCCGACGACCAGGCGCTGTTGCGCTCCGCCTTCAAGGTTCTCGTCGACTCCGAACCCGACATGAAGGTCGTCGGGGAGGCCTCCGACGGGGCGCAGGCCTTCGCGCTCGCGCGGGAGACCCGGGCGGACGTCGTCCTCATGGACATCAGGATGCCCGGCACAGACGGGCTCGCCGCGACCCGGATGATCAGCGCTGATCCCGAACTCGCCGCCGTGCGCGTGGTGATGCTCACGACCTTCGAGGTCGACGAGTACGTGGTCCAGGCCCTGCGGGCCGGTGCCTCCGGGTTCCTCGGGAAGGGGGCCGAGCCCGAGGAACTGCTCAACGCGATCCGCGTGGCCGCCGCCGGTGAGGCGCTGCTCTCCCCGGCCGCCACCAAGGGGCTCATCGCCACCTTCCTCGCCCAGGGCGGCGGCGCCGACCCGGCCGCCGCCGCGGCCACGGCCGGCTCGCACGCGGAGCGGCTGGCCGCGCTGACCGTCCGCGAGCGCGAGGTCCTCGTACACGTGGCGGCGGGGCTGTCCAACGACGGGATCGCCGGCCGGCTGGAGGTCAGCCCCCTCACCGTCAAGACCCACGTGAACCGGGCCATGGCCAAGCTCGGCGCCCGCGACCGTGCCCAATTGGTGGTCATTGCCTACGAATCGGGACTGGTCCGGCCCCGCGCCGAGTAGCGGTGTACGCCGCGCGGTAGTGCGGCGTACTGCGGACGCGGTATGCAGCACATAAGGACGGGACCTGGGAGCGACGCGGGACGCCCCGGCCGCGGGACAGGCTGGGAACGCCCTCGCGTTCCCACTGCAGAGAGATCCCACACCCATGTCCTGGCTGTCCCGCTTCAGCCTTGCCCAAAGGGCGTTGATCGGCCTCGTGTCGCTCGTCGCGCTCCTCTTCGGCGCCATCGCCATCCCGCAGCTCAAGCAGCAGCTGCTGCCCTCCATCGAACTGCCGATGGTGTCCGTGCTCGCGCCGTACCAGGGCGCTTCGCCCGACGTGGTGGAGAAGCAGGTCGTCGAACCGATCGAGGCCATGCTGAAGGGCGTCGACGGAATCACCGGCATCACCTCCACCGCCAGTGAGGGCAACGCCCTCATCATGGCCAAGTTCGACTACGGCGACAGCGGCACCAAGCAGCTCGTCGCCGACGTCCAGCAGGCCGTCAACCGGGCCCGGGTCCGGCTGCCCGCCGAGGTGGACCCGCAGGTGGTGGCCGGTTCCACCGACGACATGCCGACCGTGATCCTCGCCGCGACCTCCGACAAGGACCAGCAGGCCCTCGCCGACCAGCTGGAACGTTCCGTCGTCCCCGTCCTGTCGGACATCGAGGGCGTCGGCCGGGTCACCGTCGACGGCGTCCAGGACCTCCAGGTCACCGTCACCCCCGACGCCGCCAAGCTCGCGGCCGCCGGCCTCGACGGCGCCGCCCTCGCCCAGGGCCTCCAGGCGGGCGGCGCGACCGTCCCCGCCGGCTCCTTCGACGAGGCGGGCAAGAACCGGACCGTCCGCGTCGGCGCCGGCTACACCTCCCTCGCCGAGGTCGAGGAACTGCGCCTGAGCGCCGGCCCGGGCAAGCCGGCCGTCCGCCTCGGTGACGTCGCCACCGTGAAGCAGGAGGCCGCCAAGGCCGTCTCCATCACCCGCACCAACGGCAAGCCCAGCCTCGCCCTCGTCATGACGATGGACAAGGACGGCAGCGCCGTCGCCATCTCCGACGCCGTCAAGGACAAGCTGCCCGAGCTGCGTTCCACCCTCGGCGCCGGCGCCGAGCTGACCGTCGTCAGCGACCAGGGGCCGGCCGTCGCCAAGTCGATCTCCAGCCTCACCACGGAGGGCATGCTCGGCCTGCTCTTCGCCGTGATCGTGATCCTGGTCTTCCTGGCCTCGCTGCGCTCGACGCTGGTCACCGCGGTCTCCATCCCGCTCTCCGTCGTCCTCGCGCTGATCGTGCTCTGGACCCGCGACCTGTCGCTGAACATGCTGACGCTCGGCGCGCTCACCATCGCCATCGGCCGAGTCGTCGACGACTCGATCGTGGTCCTGGAGAACATCAAGCGCCACCTCGGCTACGGCGAGGAGCGCGAGAGCGCCATCCTCACCGCGGTCAAGGAGGTGGCCGGCGCGGTCACCTCCTCCACGCTCACCACCGTGGCCGTCTTCCTGCCGATCGGCCTGGTCGGCGGCATGATCGGCGAGCTCTTCGGCTCCTTCTCCCTCACCGTCACCGCGGCCCTGCTGGCCTCGCTGATCGTCTCGCTGACGGTCGTGCCGGTCCTGTCGTACTGGTTCCTGAAGGCCCCCAAGGGCACCGCATCCGGGGACGCCGAGAGCGCCGCCAAGGCCCGCCGCGACGCGGAGGAGAAGGAGGCGCGCAGCAAGCTCCAGCGTCTCTACGTACGGGTCCTGGGCTTCGCCACCCGCCGCCGGCTGACGAGCGTGGCCATCGCC
Source organism: Streptomyces sp. NPDC096339 (assembly GCF_044762985.1). Taxonomy (NCBI): domain Bacteria; kingdom Bacillati; phylum Actinomycetota; class Actinomycetes; order Kitasatosporales; family Streptomycetaceae; genus Streptomyces; species Streptomyces sp. NPDC096339. The sequence goes on from NZ_JBIWFI010000048.1 coordinate 36,471, forward strand.
GTCGTCGTCCTCCTCGGCACCTTCGGCATGACCCCGCTGCTCAAGACCAACTTCTTCGACCAGGGCGAGCAGCAGGTCCTGACGGTCAAGCAGGAACTGGCCCCCGGCACCTCCCTGGCCGCCTCCGACGAGGCGAGCCGCAAGATCGAGAAGGCGTTGGCCTCGGTCGACGGCGTCAAGAGCTACCAGGTCACCGTCGGCTCCTCCGGCTTCCTCGCGGCCTTCGGCGGCGGCACCGGCTCCAACCAGGCCTCGTACCAGGTCTCCCTGAAGGACTCGGGCAAGGCCGACGACGTCAAGAAGCAGATCGAGGGCAAGCTCGCCGCCCTCGACGGCATCGGCCAGACCCGGATCGCCGCGGGCGACGGCTTCGGCAACCAGAACCTCAGCGTGGTCGTCAAGGCCGGAGACGCCGAGGTCCTCGCCAAGGCCGCCGAGCAGGTCCGCGCCGAGGTGGCCACCCTCAAGAACGTCACCGACGTACAGAGCGACCTCTCCCAGTCCGTGCCCCGGATCTCGGTGACCGCCACCCCCAAGGCGGCGGAACTGGGCCTGAACCAGGCCGCGCTCGGCGCGGTCGTCGCACAGGCCGTACGGGGCAACCCGGCGGGCAAGGCCGTACTGGACGACACCGAGCGGGACATCGTCATCAAGTCCGCGCAGCCGGCCACCACCCTGGCCCAGCTCCAGGCCCTCCCGGTCGGCCCCGTCAAGCTCGGTGACATCGCCGAGGTCAAGGAGGTCCCCGGCCCGGTCGCGATGACCCGGATCGACGGCGCCCGCGCCGCCACCATCACCGCGCGGCCGGTCGGCGACAACACCGGCGCCGTCAGCTCCGACCTCCAGACGAAGATCAAGGCCCTGAAGCTGCCCGAGGGCGCCACCGCCTCCATCGGCGGCGTCTCCGAGGACCAGGACAAGGCCTTCGCCTCGCTGGGCCTGGCCATGTTCGCGGCCATCGCGATCGTGTTCATGCTGCTGGTCGCGACCTTCCGCTCGCTGGTCCAGCCGCTGATCCTGCTGGTCTCCATCCCGTTCGCGGCGACCGGCGCGATCGGCCTGCTCCTCGTCACCGGCACCCCGATGGGCGTCCCGGCGATGATCGGCATGCTGATGCTCATCGGCATCGTCGTGACCAACGCGATCGTCCTGATCGACCTGGTCAACCAGTACCGGGCCCAGGGCCTCGGCGTCGTCGAAGCCGTCGTCGAGGGCGGCCGGCACCGCCTGCGCCCGATCCTGATGACGGCCCTGGCGACGATCTTCGCGCTGCTCCCGATGGCGCTGGGCGTCACCGGCGAGGGCGGCTTCATCTCGCAGCCGCTCGCGGTCGTGGTGATCGGCGGTCTGGTCACCTCGACGCTGCTGACGCTGCTCCTGGTGCCGACGCTCTACACGATGGTGGAACTCCGCAAGGAGCGCCGCCGCGCCAAGCGTGCGGCGCGCGGCGAGGCGAAGCTCAAGGTCGTCGCCCCGCGGCAGGAGGAGGCGCCGGCCGAGGTCTGACCGGCCGGGCCGGGCGGTGCGGCCCGGCCCGCCCGGCCACATGCCGAAACCCGGCCACATGACGAAGGGGCGGCCCCCAGCCGGGGGCCGCCCCTTCGTACGCCTGCGGGCCGGGACCGGAGGTACCCGCCGCCCGCCCCTACGGGAGCGCCAGCATCCGCTCCAGCGCGAGCTTCGCGAAGCTCTCGGTCTCCTTGTCGACCTGGATCTGGTTGACGAGGTTGCCCTCGGCCAGGGACTCCAGGGTCCACACCAGGTGGGGGAGGTCGATGCGGTTCATCGTCGAGCAGAAGCAGACCGTCTTGTCGAGGAAGACGACCTCCTTGTCCTCCGCGGCGAAACGGTTCGCCAGGCGGCGGACCAGGTTCAGCTCGGTGCCGATGGCCCACTTGGAGCCGGCCGGGGCCGCCTCCAGCGCCTTGATGATGTACTCCGTCGAGCCGACGTAGTCCGCGGCCGCGACGACCTCGTGCTTGCACTCGGGGTGCACCAGGACGTTCACGCCCGGGATGCGCTCGCGCACGTCGTTGACCGAGTCCACCGAGAACCGGCCGTGGACCGAGCAGTGCCCGCGCCACAGGATCATCTTCGCGTTCCGCAGCTCCTCGACGGTCAGGCCGCCGTTCGGCTTGTGCGGGTTGTAGAGCACGCAGTCGTCGAGGGACATGCCCATGTCGCGGACGGCGGTGTTGCGGCCCAGGTGCTGGTCCGGGAGGAAGAGCACCTTCTCGCCCTGCTCGAAGGCCCACTCCAGGGCCTTCTTCGCGTTGGAGGAGGTACAGATCGTGCCGCCGTGCTTGCCGGTGAAGGCCTTGATGTCGGCGGAGGAGTTCATGTACGAGACGGGGACCGTCGTACCGGCGATGCCGGCCTCGGTCAGCACGTCCCAGCACTCCGCGACCTGCTCGGCGGTGGCCATGTCGGCCATCGAGCAGCCGGCGGCCAGGTCCGGCAGGACGACCTTCTGGTCGTCCGAGGTCAGGATGTCCGCGGACTCGGCCATGAAGTGCACGCCGCAGAAGACGATGTACTCGGCCTCCGGCTTGGCGGCCGCGTCCTTGGCCAGCTTGAAGGAGTCGCCGGTGACGTCCGCGAACTCGATGACCTCGTCACGCTGGTAGTGGTGGCCGAGGATGAAGACCTTGTCGCCAAGCTTCTCCTTGGCCGCACGGGCGCGCTCCACCAGGTCCGGGTCGGACGGAGAGGGCAGGTCGCCGGGGCACTCCACCCCGCGCTCGCTCTTCGGGTCGGCTTCGCGGCCGAGCAGCAGCAGGGCGAGGGGCGTCGGCTGGACGTCCAAAGGCTGGGCGGTGGTCACGACACGCACCCTTTCTGTTCTGCGACAAGGGACTTCCGGAGGGTCGGAAGACCGGACTGTCGGAAGATCGCTTCGGCTTCTCGTCTATATGACGCTATCTATCATAACCGCTTCGTGTCAGTTTGACGATGCCGATAGTGTCAATGTGACGCATCAGCCCGCGGATCCATCCCGTCCGTTCGGCCCCGTCCCCCGCGCGGTGTGCGAGCATGAATATCTGAAACAAGCGTCGGGTCCGGAATGAATCCGCGGTCCCGCTCGTTGCCACCGACGGCAAGAGTCCGACGTTTCCCCGCTCCCGGCGGGGAGCCGCCCACTTCGGGAGTGAATGTAGATGTCCGTACAGGACGACAAGACCACTGTGAGCGACGGCATCCTCCTGTCCGACGCCGCCGCCGAGAAGGTCAGGACCCTGCTGGAGCAGGAAGGCCGCGATGACCTGGCGCTCCGCGTCGCCGTTCAGCCCGGCGGCTGCTCCGGCCTGCGCTACCAGCTCTTCTTCGACGAGCGTTCCCTCGACGGCGACGTCGTGAAGGACTTCGACGGTGTGAAGGTCGTCACGGACCGGATGAGCTCCCCGTACCTCCACGGCGCCTCCATCGACTTCGTCGACACCATCGAGAAGCAGGGCTTCACGATCGACAACCCGAACGCCACGGGCTCCTGCGCCTGCGGCGACTCGTTCAGCTAAACCTGGACGCCACGCACGACGAGGGCCCGCGGCCGGTCGCATCGGACCGGCGCGGGCCCTCGTCGTGCGTGGCGGGCGCTACTGCCTCGGGAGCGGCTTGCCCGTGGTCGCGTCGAGCACCTTCCGCGAGCCCAGCGGCTGCTGGAGCGTGGCCGTCGCCGACATCTCCTGAGCGAGCATGATGCAGGCCTGGCCCGGCTGCTTCGGAGTGTCCGTGATCTTCACCATCACCGATTCCGCGGACTCCCGCGCCTCCAGCGCGTAACTGCTGCAGGGGCTGCCCCAGAAGTTGACGGTCAGCTTCCGGTCCGCCTCCGCGTACGAGAACCCCGGCACGGTACGGCCGTCCTTCCGGCCCGGAGAGGTCTCCGGGGCGGCCTGCGCGGAGGCGGGCTCGGTCACCGCGCGCCCGGGCGCGCCATCCCGGCCCGCCACCTCGAAGAACCAGGCCGGGACCAGGCCCCGCACCCCGTCCACCGTCCCCGGGACCAGGCCGAGCGAGGCGCCCTTGACCGTCTCGGTGCGCGGCGGCTTCATCGGCCGGGGGTCCGGATTGCACGGCGGGGTGTCCGTCGACCCGATCGGGGTGTCCGGATCCAGCGGGACGGAGGTCGCGCAGCCGCTCGGCCCGGAGCCGGTGCCCTCCTGGCCGCTCGACCGCGCGTTCAGCCGGGCCAGCGCCTCCACGGCCCCGACCACCGGCTGCTCGGCCGCCCGCACGGGGGCCTTCAGCTCGCCGCTGCCGCCCACCACGGAGCCGTCGCCGGCCACGCTCACCGTGGTCGACCAGCCCTGCGTGGGCAGCTTGCCGAACACCGGGTCCGCCTTGACCACCCGCACCGAGCCCTGGACGAGCCGGGCGTCGAGCGCGGCTCCGTCCAGGCCGGCGGCTGCCAGCACCGGGCGGGCGACGGCCTTGGCGGCCTCCTCCGACAGCGGCTTGCCGGCGCTCGCGCCCCCGTCGCCCCCGTCCTGGGGGAGGGTGGCCGGGCCACAGGTGTCCTTGCCGCGTACGCAGTCGTCCCCGGTGCCGTTGCCGTTCCCCTGGTGGCGGGCGAAGTTCCAGGTCCCCGGCGCCTTCGCGGACACCGTCAGCAGGGGCCCGGAGCCGTCCGCGGCCTCCCCGGCCAGCCAGGTCTCCCCGGTGAGCCGCGGAGTGCCCGGGAGGCCGAGCGCCGCCGCCAGCCGGGCCACCTCCTCGGAGGTGACCTCCCCGGACGCGGCGTAGGCGGGTGCGGTCGCCGGGCCGTCCGGGAGCTTGACGTCGGCCCGGTACACGACCGGCCCGCCGGACGGGTCGGGCTCCCCGGGCGCGATGCCCGGCCCCGGGGGATCTCCCGCGTCCCGGGGCGCGGAGGCCGCGCTGTCGCCCGTACGACCGCCCGCCGTGCCGTCGCCGTAGGCCGTGGACGCCCAGTACGCGGTACCGCCGCCGGTCAGCAGGACGGCGGCCGCGATCGAGGCGACGGCCCAGGCCGGCCGGCGGCGCGCGGCGCGTGGCGTCCGCGCGGTGTCGGACGTGCCGGCCGGGTCGACCGGGTCGACCGGTTCGGCCGCAGGGATCGCATCGGCCTCGTGGGCTTTGTCGCCGACATCGCCCACATCGCCCGCATCGCCCGTATCGGGTCGTTCGCTGGTCACCGCATCGCTCCTTCACCGGTCCCGCATGCCTGATGCGGGTGTGACGGAACAGACGCGCAACCGGTTCCCCGCTACTGGTCCCCGTACGCCGCCGTGCCGGCGATCAGCCGGGCCGAGGCCGCCGGGACCCGGATCCCGTGGATCTGCGAGGGCGCCACGCGGGCCGGCCTGGGGCCCGCCGGAACCGCCCAATGCGGGGCCATCCGGGCACAGTCGCCCAGCAGCCCGGCGAAACCGGACTGACGCGAGCCTTCCGCGCCGGGCCGCTCGGAGGTGTACTCGGAGTAGCCGAAACCGTCGGTGTAGGTCATGGAGGCACCGTAGGCACCGCGGCTCATGCGAAGAAAGAGCTACTACGGGGTAGTTTCAGACGTTCGGCTATGGGCCGCTCACCCGGTAGTTTTGACTGTCCCTTGCCGTCCTCCGCAGGAGCGTCCACGCCGTGCGCATCGCAGTCACCGGCTCCATCGCCACCGACCACCTCATGACCTTCCCCGGCCGTTTCGCCGACCAGCTGGTCGCGGACCAGCTGCACACGGTCTCCCTCTCCTTCCTCGTCGACAACCTCGACGTCCGACGGGGCGGTGTCGGCCCGAACATCTGCTTCGGCATGGGGCAGCTCGGCAGCCGCCCGATCCTGGTCGGGGCCGCCGGCTACGACTTCGACGAATACCGCGCCTGGCTGGACCGGCACGGCGTCGACACCGAGTCCGTCCGGATCTCCGAGGTGCTGCACACCGCGCGCTTCGTGTGCACCACGGACGCCGACCACAACCAGATCGGCTCCTTCTACACGGGCGCGATGAGCGAGGCCCGTCTGATCGAGCTGAAGTCCGTCGCCGACCGCGTGGGCGGGCTGGACCTCGTCCTCATCGGCGCCGACGACCCCGAGGCGATGCTGCGCCACACGGAGGAGTGCCGGACGCGCGGGATCCCCTTCGCCGCCGACTTCTCGCAGCAGATCGCCCGCATGGACGGCGAGAACATCCGCACCCTGATGGAGGGCGCGACGTTCCTCTTCTCGAACGAGTACGAGAAGGGCCTCATCGAGTCGAAGTCCGGCTGGACGGACGCGGAGATCCTGGCCAAGGTCGGCACCCGGGTCACCACGCTGGGCGCGCAGGGCGTGCGGATCGAGCGGGTCGGGGAGGAGCCGATCGTGGTCGGCTGCCCCGAGGAGAACGCGAAGGTCGACCCGACGGGTGTCGGCGACGCCTTCCGCGCCGGGTTCCTGACGGGGCTCGCCTGGGGCGTCGGCCTCGAGCGCGCCGCGCAGGTGGGCTGCATGCTGGCGACCCTGGTCATCGAGACGCTGGGCACGCAGGAGTACACCCTGGCCCGCGCCCACTTCATGGAGCGCTTCACCAAGGCCTACGGCGACGAGGCCGCGACGGAAGTCCAGTCCCACCTGTCGGCCTGACCCCGGGCCCCTGGCCCCTGACCCGGGGCCCCGGGCCAGGGGCCACTGCCCCCTGACCTCGGGCCCCGGGCCCCGACCCTCGGGCCACACCCCGGGCCCCGGATGCCCGGCCCTCGACGCCTGGTCCCGGGGCTCCGCCCGGGTCCCGCGGGTGCGGCGCCGTTGCCGGGGGCGCTGCCCCCGGACCCCCGCGCCTCAAACGCCGGCGGGGCTGGACTTGCCCCCCGGCCGGGCCGGTTCGCCCTGCGGGCGTACAAGCCGCGCCTGGCCGACGGCGGCAGCCGAAATTCAGCCCCGCCGGCGTTTGAGGCGCCGCCGGAGGCAAACCGGCCCGGCCGGCGTTTGAGGCGCGGGGGTCCGGGGTGGGGGCACGGCGGCGCCGCACCACACGGCTCCGCCAACCGAGCCGGGCCCCGGGGGCAGCCGCGCCGCTCGCCACCGGCAGGTCACAGCAGGCGGCGGACGGAGTACGCCACCCCCGCCGGACGAGGGGATTCCCCCAGGTACGCGTGCCCCCGCATCCCGCACCACGCCGGGATGTCCAGCCGCGCCACCTCGTCGTCGGAGACGACCGTCACCGTGCCCCCCACCGGGACGGTGAGGATGGCCCGGGCCAGCTCGATCACCGGCTGCGGGCACCGCAGGCCCAGCGCGTCGAGCTCGACGGAGTCCGCCACCGGCTCCACCTCCGCCGCGACCGACACCCCCAGCCGCTCCCGTACGCCCGCCACCGCACCCGGCAGTACCTCCAGGAACGCGTTGACCTCCTCCGCCGGCGTGCCCAGCGGCAGTGAGACCCGTACGTTCCCCTCCGACAGCACCCCCATCGCCCGCAGCACATGACTCGGGGTCAGCGTGGAGCTGGTGCAGGACGAGCCCGAATTGACCGAGAAGCCCGCCCGGTCCAGTTCGTGCAGCAGCGTCTCCCCGTCGACGTACAGGCAGGAGAAGGTGACCAGGTGGGGGAGGCGGGTGTCGGGATGGCCCACCACCTCCACGTCCGGGACCAGCCGGACCACCCGCCGCCGGATGCGGTCCACCAGGATCCGCAGTCGGGCCGCCTCCGCCTCCGCCTCCGCCCGCACCGCCCGCAGCGAGGCCGCCGCCGCCACGATCGCGGGGAGGTTCACGAAGCCGGGGGAGCGGCCCGACTCCCTTTCGTCCGCGGGGCCTTGGGGCGAGAAGCGGACCCCCTTGCGGATCGCCAGCAGCCCCACCCCCGGCGGGCCGCCCCATTTGTGCGCACTGGCGGCGAGCACCGACCAGGCGCCCTCCACCGGGCCCCACCCCAGCGACTGGGCCGCGTCCACGAGCAGCGGCACCCCGGCCTCGCCGCAGACCTCGGCGACCTCCGCCACCGGCTGGACCGTGCCCACCTCGTGGTTGGCCGACTGCAGGCAGGCCAGCGCGGTGGAGGTGCCCAACGCGTCCGCGTACCCGGCGGGAGCCACCGCGCCGAACCGGTCCACCGGAACCTCCGTCACCGAACCGCCGCGCCCCGCGTGCACCTCGGCCGCGTGGAGTACAGAACTGTGTTCGACCGCGGACACGACCAGGTGGTCCCCGACGCGCCTACGCCCCGCGAGGACTCCCGCGACCCCCGCGTGAACCGCGTGCGTCCCCGAAGGAGTGAACACGAGCTCGTCCGCCCGGCAGCCCACCGCCTCCGCGGCGGCCTCCCGCGCCGCGTCGAGCAGCAGCCGGGCCCTCCTTCCCTCCCGGTACAGCCGGGCGGGATCTGCCCAGCCCTCGTCCAGGGAGGCCAGCAGGGCCTGGCGTGCCACGGGATGCAGGGGGGCGGCGGACGCGGCGTCGAAGTACGGCATACGGGCACGCTAGCCGCAGCCCGGCGACCGCCGAGGTCAGGGGCCGTCAGATGGCTTCCGGAGCCCGCCATTCAGGGGTTCCGGATCCGTCCCCCGGACGGCGGATCCATCCCTTCGGGGGCCCTGGCGGCGCGTTGGGCACCCTCCCCGCGCGACCTCAAATAGCGTCCAGTAGGGTTTGGTCCGCATAAACATCCAAACCCCTGCCTGCGTCAGGGCCGGCGACCGACCCGAACACGGCCGCGGCCGGCCGCGCGGGCCGAGACTCTCGGGAAGGCGCTACGTGAGTCCCTACGGCTCCGACCGCTCGCCGCGGCGCCCGATGCGGCGGAAGCTGCTGCAGGCGCTGACTGCGGGCGTGGTCCTGGCGACCGCCACTGGTTGCTCGTATAACTGGACAAATTTCCCCCGCCTCGGACTGCCGTCACCGGTAACCGAGGAGGGTCCGCGCATCCTCTCCCTGTGGCAGGGATCCTGGGCGGCCGCACTCATCACGGGCATCCTGGTCTGGGGCCTGATCCTGTGGTCCGTCATCTTCCACCGGCGCAGCCGGACGAAGGTGGAGGTCCCCCCGCAGACCCGGTACAACATGCCCATCGAGGCGCTGTACACGGTGGTCCCGCTCATCATCGTCTCGGTGTTCTTCTACTTCACCGCGCGTGACGAGTCGAAGCTGCTGGAGCTCTCCAAGCCGCAGCACACGATCAACGTGATCGGTTACCAGTGGAGCTGGGGCTTCAACTACATCGAGAACGTCGACGGCGACGCGGCCACCCCGAAGAAGGGCGAGGTTCCCAAGGAGCTCTCGGCCATCCCGGACCGCTTCACCAAGGACTTCCCGGCGGGCGCCGAGGGCGTCTACAGCAAGGGCGTCCCCAGCGACAAGAACCCGGTGACGGGCAACCCGGGTCCCACCCTGGTCCTCCCCAAGGGTGAGAAGGTCCGCTTCATCCTGTCGTCCAATGACGTCATCCACTCCTTCTGGGTGGTTCCCTTCCTGTTCAAGCAGGACGTCATCCCGGGCCACACCAATGTCTTCGAGGTCGTCCCGACCGAAGAAGGCACCTTCATGGGCAAGTGCGCCGAGCTCTGCGGCGTCGACCACTCCCGCATGCTCTTCAACGTCACTGTGGTCTCCCCCGCGGAGTACCAGAAGTACCTGAAGGGCCTTGCGGAGAAGGGTCAGACCGGCTTCCTGCCGGCCGGCATCAAGCAGACCGACCCGGCCCGGAATGCGGAGACGAACAAACTGTGAGCATCCTCAACGAATCCCAGGGTGCCGCCGCAGCTGACTCGTACGAGAACGAGCTGCCGGTACGGCGCAAGCAGCCGGGCAACGTGGTCGTCAAGTGGCTCACCACCACCGACCACAAGACCATCGGCACGATGTACCTGCTCACGTCGTTCGTGTTCTTCATCATCGGCGGCATCATGGCGCTCTTCATGCGCGCCGAGCTTGCCCGTCCGGGCACGCAGATCATGTCGAACGAGCAGTTCAACCAGGCGTTCACGATGCACGGCACGATCATGCTGCTGATGTTCGCGACGCCGCTGTTCGCAGGTTTCGCGAACTGGATCATGCCGCTGCAGATCGGCGCGCCCGACGTGGCGTTCCCGCGGCTGAACATGTTCGCGTACTGGCTCTACCTCTTCGGCTCGATCATCGCGGTGGCCGGCTTCGTCACCCCGCAGGGTGCGGCCGACTTCGGCTGGTTCGCCTACTCGCCGCTGACCGACGCGGTCCACTCGCCGGGCATCGGCAGCGACATGTGGATCATGGGTCTGGCCTTCTCCGGCTTCGGCACGATCCTCGGTTCGGTCAACTTCATCACCACGATCATCTGCATGCGCGCTCCGGGCATGACGATGTTCCGCATGCCGATCTTCGTCTGGAACGTGCTGCTGACCGGTGTCCTGGTCCTGCTCGCCTTCCCGGTCCTGGCCGCCGCGCTCTTCGCGCTGGAGGCCGACCGCAAGTTCGGTGCGCACGTCTTCGACGCGGCCAATGGCGGCGCCCTGCTGTGGCAGCACCTCTTCTGGTTCTTCGGACACCCAGAGGTGTACATCATCGCGCTGCCGTTCTTCGGCATCATCTCCGAGGTCATCCCGGTCTTCTCCCGCAAGCCGATGTTCGGTTACATCGGTCTGATCGCGGCGACGATCGCGATCGCCGGCCTCTCGGTGACCGTGTGGGCCCACCACATGTACGTCACCGGCGGTGTGCTGCTGCCGTTCTTCTCCTTCATGACCTTCCTGATCGCGGTCCCGACCGGTGTGAAGTTCTTCAACTGGATCGGCACCATGTGGAAGGGCTCGCTGTCCTTCGAGACCCCGATGCTCTGGGCCGTCGGCTTCCTGGTCACCTTCACCTTCGGTGGCCTGACCGGCGTCATCCTGGCCTCGCCCCCGCTGGACTTCCACGTCTCCGACTCGTACTTCGTCGTCGCGCACTTCCACTACGTCATCTTCGGCACCGTGGTCTTCGCGATGTTCTCCGGCTTCCACTTCTGGTGGCCGAAGTTCACGGGCAAGATGCTGGACGAGCGCCTCGGCAAGATCACCTTCTGGACCCTGTTCGTGGGCTTCCACGGCACGTTCCTGGTGCAGCACTGGCTCGGTGCCGAGGGCATGCCGCGTCGCTACGCGGACTACCTCGCGGCCGACGGCTTCACCCTGCTGAACACGATCTCCACGATCAGCTCCTTCCTGCTCGGCCTGTCGATGCTTCCGTTCATGTACAACGTCTGGAAGACCGCCAAGTACGGCAAGAAGATCGAGGTCGACGACCCGTGGGGCTACGGCCGTTCGCTCGAGTGGGCGACCTCCTGCCCGCCGCCGCGGCACAACTTCCTCACCCTGCCGCGCATCCGCAGTGAATCGCCGGCGTTCGACCTGCACCACCCGGAGATCGCGGCCCTCGACCACCTCGAGGACCACGCCGGAACCAAGGCGGCCGTCACCGGCGGCAGCAAGGAGGCCGGCAAGTGAAGATCCAGGGCAAGATGTTCCTCTGGCTCTCCTTCTTCGTCCTGGTCATGGCCGTCGTGTACGGCGTGTGGTCGAAGGAGCCCGTCGGTACCACCGCGCTCTTCCTGACCTTCGGCCTGACCGCCATGATCGGCTACTACCTGGCCTTCACGGCCAAGCGCGTGGACGAGATGGCCCAGGACAACCTGGAGGCCGACGTCGCCGACGAGGCGGGCGAGCTGGGGTTCTTCTCCCCGCACAGCTGGATGCCGCTCTTCCTGGGCATCGGTGGCGCGTTCGCCTTCATGGGCGTCATCTTCGGCTGGTGGCTCATGTACTTCTCGGCCCCGATCCTCGTGATCGGCCTGTGGGGCTGGGTGTACGAGTACTACCGCGGTGAGAACGCGAACCAGTAGCAGCAACCACGCGGCAGCGCCGCGAGGCACCTGGGGCCCGGACACCTCCAATGGAGGAGTCCGGGCCCCTCGTTTGCAGTCATCCCGCGCGCTGGAATTGTCATATCTTCATAGCGTTGGCCCCATGAACCACTCACCGCGTCTTTGGACGGTACTCAGCTGCTCCGTGCTGGTCGCGTCCCTCGGGGCCGGCGCAACCGCCTGTGGGTCGGGCGACGACAACCCGCTGTCCGCGCGCCCGTACGACGCGGGCGATCAGGTCGCCTTCAACCAGACCGTCGGCAGCCGCCCCGTGGACCCCGACAAGCCCCTCGAAGTCACCACGAAGGGGGGCGAGGCCCGCATCACCGACGTGCTGGTCGTGGACACCCACGGCCGCCGCCTGGCGGGCGAGTTGTCCGCCAAGGGCGACCGCTGGCACAACACCGTCCCGATGGCCGCGGGCGTCCGCTACACCGTCACCGTGAGCACGGAGAACGGCAGGGGCGCCCAGGGGCGGCGTACGGCGGCATTCGACACCACCCCCGCCAAGGGCGTCCTCAAGGTCGAATTCGGCCCGGACGCGGGCAAATACGGCGTCGGGCAGCCCATCACGGCCGAACTCAGCGAACCCGTCAAGGAGAAGGCCGCCCGCGCCGTCATCGAACGGGGACTCGTCGTCGACACGCCCACGGGCGTCGAAGGGGCCTGGCACTGGGTCGACGACAAGAACCTGCACTACCGCCCCAAGGAGTACTGGCCCGCCAACACCACGGTCTCCGTACGGAGCAACCTGGAAGGCGTCAGGATCTCCGACCACCTCTACGGGGCCGGGGCCAAACCGCTGAAGCTGGAGATCGGCGACCGCGTCGAGGTCACCACGGACGCCGCCTCGCACTACCTCACGTTCAAGCGCAACGGAGAAGTGATCAACACCATTCCGGTGACCACCGGAAAGCCCGGCTTCTCCACCCGCAACGGCATCAAGGTGGTGCTCGGCAAGCAGTACTACGTCCAGATGCGCGGCGACACCGTCGGCATCGGCGGCAGCGAGTACTACAACCTCCCCGTCTACTACGCCACACGGGTGACGTGGAGCGGTGAATACGTGCACGCCGCGCCGTGGTCCGTCGGCTCCCAGGGCTACGAGAACGTCAGCCACGGCTGCACCGGCATGAGCACCGGCAACGCCGCCTGGTTCTACGAGAACATCACCGAGGGCGACATCGTCCAGGTGATCAACAGCATCGGCGAGGACATGGACGTCTTCGGCAACGGCTTCGGCGACTGGAACATGGACTGGAAGGACTGGCGGCAGGGCAGCTCCCTGCTCAAGGGCACCCAGGAAGGCCGCAACCCCATGGACCAGGCCCGTCTGCGCCCCACCGTCTGAGGCCCGGAGGCCCCGACGGGCCCCGCGACCCCCGCGCCCCCGCCGTCTCCCGGCCCCCTCCGGGGCCCTCCAAGGGCCCCGGAGACGGCCTGTCGGAGCGTCAGGCGTCCAGGGACAGCCGGGAGCGCAGCAGGCCCGCCAGGGCCTCGGGGAACTCCACCGGGTCCACGGGCAGGGTCACGGCCGCGTCCGCACGGCTCCACGTGGCCAACCAGGCGTCCTGCGGGCGCCCCATCAGCAGCAGCACCGGGGGACACCGGAAGATCTCGTCCTTGATCTGCCGGCACACACCCATGCCCCCGGCCGGAACCGCCTCGCCGTCCAGCACGCACACGTCGACGCCGCCCGCGTCCAGCTCCGTCAGGACCGCCGGAAGCGTCGCGCACTCCACGAACTCCACCGGCGGCAGGTCCGCGGCCGGCCGACGCCCCGCCGCCAGCCGCACCTGCTCCCGGGTGCCCGCGTCGTCGCTGTAGACCAGAACCCGCGCAGTCGCCCGCATTTCGTTCCTCCACGTTCCCGTGAATCACGTTGATGTTGCGCGGGATGCTACTCCTCCCGGTGCGTTGTCAACATCGGTTCGGACATGTCGCACGTGAGCCCGCGCAGGGGTCATCTGATGGGCCGTTCGGGCCTTGCACACGCCCCTGACACTCCGAACGGCACCCCCCGGGGTGAGGGCGGGATAAGCGACCGACATAATGTCGGTCGTGGCGACAGCAACGACAGTAGATACCGGGCACGCGCACCCGACGGTCAACCGGCCGAACCTCGTCAGCGTCGGAACCATCATCTGGTTGAGTTCCGAGCTGATGTTCTTCGCGGCCCTCTTTGCGATGTACTTCACCCTGCGATCCGTGACAGGACCCGAGTACTGGACAGAACAGGCTGGGTTCCTGAATCTGCCCTTCTCGGCGACGAACACGACGATCCTGGTGCTCTCCTCCCTCACCTGCCAGCTCGGCGTCTTCGCCGCCGAGCGCGGTGATGTGAAGAAGCTCCGGACGTGGTTCATCATCACGTTCGTCATGGGTGCGATCTTCATTGGCGGCCAGGTGTTCGAGTACACCGAGCTGGTCAAGCACGAGGGCCTGAGCCTCTCGTCCGGACCGTACGGCTCGGTGTTCTACCTGACCACCGGCTTCCACGGTCTGCACGTGACGGGCGGTCTCATCGCCTTCCTGCTGGTCCTCGGCCGGACGTACGCGGCCAAGAGGTTCACCCACGAACAGGCCACGTCGGCCATCGTCGTGTCCTACTACTGGCACTTCGTCGATGTCGTCTGGATCGGCCTCTTCGCGACGATCTACCTGATCAAGTAGCGAACCCGTCGCCGGACCCACGTCCGGCACTCCATCCAGAAACACCGACGCAGAAGATCCTGACACCGGGGTAATCCGTGAAAAAGCTCTCCGCACGACGACGCCATCCGCTGGCGGCGGTCGTCGTTCTACTCCTCGCGCTGGCGGCCACTGGGGGGCTGTACGCCGCCTTCGCCCCCGCGGGCAAGGCGCAGGCCGATGAAACCGCCCAGTCCCTCGCCATCGAGGAGGGCCAGAAGCTCTACGCCGTGGGTTGCGCAAGCTGCCACGGAACCGGCGGTCAGGGTTCCTCTGACGGCCCGAGCCTGGTCGGCGTCGGCTCCGCGGCCGTCGACTTCCAGGTGAGCACGGGCCGTATGCCCGCCCAGCAGCCCGGCGCCCAGGTGCCGAAGAAGCCCAACATCTACACCCAGGCCCAGATCGACCAGCTGGGTGCGTACATCGCCTCCCTCGGCGCCGGCCCGGCCGTGCCGAACCCGAAGCAGTACAACCCGGCGGGTGCCGACATCGCCAAGGGTGGTGAGCTGTTCCGCAACAACTGCGCGCAGTGCCACAACTTCACCGGTGAGGGCGGCGCGCTGACGAACGGCAAGTACGCCCCGAACCTCGAGGGCGTCGAGCCGAAGCACATCTACGAGGCCATGCTCACCGGCCCGCAGAACATGCCCTCCTTCCCGGACAGCACCATGCCGGAGAAGCAGAAGAAGGACATCATCGCGTACCTCCAGAACGTGAACGGCGAGAAGTCGGTCAGCCCTGGCGGCCTGAAGCTCGGTGGCCTCGGCCCCGTCTCCGAGGGTCTCTTCGGCTGGATCTTCGCCCTGGGTGCGCTGATCGCTGTCGCCGTCTGGGTCGCGGCCCACACCGCTAAGGCCAAGAAGTCATGAGTAGCCAAGAGATTCCCGAAGAGAAGCACCTGCCGAGCGAGCAGGGCGACGCCCACCACGGTGGCGTAGCGGTCGCGGACGACCCGTTCGCGGACCCGGGCCTCCCGGTCCACAAGCCGCGCATCCAGGACATCGACGAGCGGGCGGCGAAGCGCTCCGAGCGCACCGTCGCGATGCTGTTCACCCTGTCGATGCTGGCCACGGTCGCCTTCATCACCGCGTACGTGGTGATCCCGGTCGACAAGATCGTGTACATCTTCCCCGTCGGGAAGGTGAGCGCGCTCAACTTCGCCCTGGGTCTGACCCTGGGCACGGCCCTCTTCTGCATCGGCGCGGGCGCGGTCCACTGGGCCCGCACCCTGATGTCCGACGTCGAGGTCGCCGACGAGCGCCACGAGATCGCCGCTCCGCCGGAGGTCAAGGCCAAGGTCCTGCAGGACTTCGCCGACGGTGCGAACGAGTCGGGCATCGCCCGCCGTCCGCTGATCCGCAACACCCTGCTCGGCGCGCTGGCCCTGATGCCGCTCTCCGCCGTGATGCTCCTGCGCGACACGGGCCCGCTGCCCGAGGACAGCCTGCGCAAGACCGTCTGGGCCAAGGGCAAGCTGCTCATCAACCAGAACACGATGGAGCCGCTGCGTCCCGAGGACGTCCTGGTCGGTTCGCTGACCTTCGCCATGCCGGAAGGCCTGGAGGAGGAGCAGCACGACTTCCAGGTCCAGATCGCCAAGGCCGCCCTGATGATCGTCCGCATCAAGCCGGAGGACATCAAGGACAAGCAGGAACTGGCGTGGTCCCACGAGGGCATCGTGGCCTACTCCAAGATCTGCACCCACGTCGGCTGCCCGATCAGCCTGTACGAGCAGCAGACGCACCACGTGCTCTGCCCGTGCCACCAGTCCACCTTCGACCTCTCCGACGGCGCCCGTGTCATCTTCGGCCCGGCCGGTCACGCGCTTCCGCAGCTGCGGATCGGTGTGAATGACGAAGGCTTCCTCGAAGCGCTCGGCGACTTCGAAGAGCCCGTCGGTCCTGCATTCTGGGAGCGCGGATGAGCACTGCGACCACTGACACGAAGGCGCGCAAAGCGCCTGCCGGCGAGCGCGTAGCGGACTGGGCGGACGGCCGCCTGGGCATCTACAGCCTCGCCAAGGCGAACATGCGCAAGATCTTCCCGGACCACTGGTCCTTCATGCTGGGTGAGATCTGCCTCTACACCTTCATCATCATCATCCTCACGGGTGTTTACCTGACGCTGTTCTTCCACCCGAGCATGAACGAGGTCGTGTACCACGGCTCGTACGTGCCGATGCAGGGCGTCCTGATGTCCGAGGCCTTCGCCTCGACCCTCGACATCAGCTTCGACGTCCGCGGTGGTCTGCTGATCCGTCAGATCCACCACTGGGCGGCGCTGATCTTCGTCGCGGCGATGGTCGTGCACATGATGCGCGTCTTCTTCACCGGCGCGTTCCGCAAGCCGCGTGAGGTCAACTGGATCTTCGGCTTCCTGCTGCTGTTCCTCGGCATGTTCACCGGTTTCACCGGTTACTCGCTGCCGGACGACCTGCTGTCGGGCACCGGTGTCCGCTTCATGGAGGGCGCGATCCTGTCCGTGCCGGTCATCGGCACGTACCTGTCGTTCTTCCTCTTCGGCGGAGAGTTCCCGGGCGGCGACTTCGTCGCACGGTTCTACTCGATCCACATCCTGCTGCTGCCCGGCATCATGATGGGCCTGCTGGTGGCCCACCTGATCCTGGTCTTCTACCACAAGCACACCCAGTTCGCGGGTCCCGGCAAGACGAACAACAACGTCGTCGGCATGCCGCTGCTGCCGGTCTACATGGCCAAGGCCGGAGGCTTCTTCTTCCTGGTCTTCGGTGTCGTCGCGGCCGTCGCGGCCGTCGCCTCGATCAACCCGATCTGGGCGCTCGGCCCGTACCGCCCGGACCACGTGTCCACCGGTGCGCAGCCCGACTGGTACATGGGTATGCCGGAAGGCCTGATCCGAGCCATGCCCGGCTGGGAGATCAACCTGTGGGGCCACACGCTCGTCCTGGGCGTGTTCATCCCGCTGCTGCTCTTCCCGCTGGTCCTCGGCTCGATCGCCGTCTGGCCGTTCATCGAGGCCTGGGTCACCGGCGACAAGCGCGAGCACCACATCCTGGACCGCCCGCGCAACGTCCCGACCCGTACGGCCTTCGGTGTCGCCTGGATCGCGGAGTACATCGTGCTCCTCGTCGGCGGTGGCAACGACATGTTCGCCCAGTACTTCCACCTCTCGATCAACTCGATCACGTGGTTCGTCCGGATCGGCTTCTTCGTCGTCCCGGTCGTCGCCTTCATCGTCACCAAGCGGATCTGCCTCGGCCTCCAGCGCCGGGACCACGACAAGGTGCTGCACGGTCGCGAGACCGGCATCATCAAGCGTCTGCCGCACGGTGAGTTCGTCGAGGTCCACGAGCCGCTGCCGCAGGGCAAGCTGCACACGCTCACCTCGCACGAGCAGTACAAGCCGATCGAGATCGGCCCGACGGTCGACGAGAACGGTGTCGAGCGCAAGGTGAAGGCCACCGAGAAGCTGCGCGCGAAGCTCAGCAAGGGCTTCTACGCCGAGGGCAACCAGATTCCGAAGCCCACGGTGGAGGAGTACAAGGAGATCCAGTCCGGCCACGGCCACCACTGATCCCCCGCCACACCGCATGACCGCATGAGGGACTGATTTCGGTCAGTCCTGGTGTCGCCACGGCGAGAGCCCCGTCCAGTGTCTGGACGGGGCTCTTTGCCGTCTCCGGGGCTGGATAGGCTGAAGCCCTTCCCATTCGACGTGGATCTCAGGAGCGGACCATGAACGTTGTGACCCCGGCAGGCGGCGACAGCGTGGCGGCCCGCGGCTGGCCGGGTGTCCTCGACGCCCTGCTGACCGGCCGGGACCTGAGTGCCGACGACACCGCCTGGGCCATGGACCGGATCATGCGGGGGGAGGCCACCGACGCCCAGATCGCCGGGTTCGCGGTCGCGCTTCGGGCCAAGGGCGAGACGGTCGACGAGATCAACGGTCTCGTACGGGCCATGTACGCGCACGCCAACCTCATCGAGGTGCCGGGCCGCACGGTGGACATCGTCGGCACCGGCGGCGACGGGGCCAAGACGGTGAACATCTCCACGATGTCCGCGCTCGTGGTGGCCGGTACCGGCGCGAAGGTCGTCAAGCACGGCAACCGGGCCGCGTCCTCCGCGAGCGGTTCCTCGGACGTGCTGGAGAAGCTCGGCGTCAACCTCAACCTCACCCCGGAGCGGGTCGTGGAGGTCGCGGAGGAAGCCGGCATCACCTTCTGCTTCGCGGTCAAGTTCCACCCGGCCCTGCGGCACGTGGCGGCGGCCCGCAAGGAACTGGGCATCCGCACCACCTTCAACTTCCTCGGCCCGCTGACCAATCCGGCCCGCGTACGGGCCCAGGCCACCGGCGTCGCCGATGCCCGGGTGGCCCCGATCGTGGCGGGCGTGCTCGCCGAGCGGGGCTCGTCCGCGCTGGTCTTCCGCGGCGACGACGGCCTGGACGAACTGACCACCACGGCCACCTCGCGCGTCTGGTGGGTCCGTGACGGCAAGGTCGCGGAGCAGTCCTTCGACCCGCGCGACGTCGGCATCGACCTGGTCGACGTGTCCGCGCTGGCCGGCGGGGACCCTTCGTTCAACGCGGACGTGGCCCGCCGGCTGCTGGCCGGCGAGACCGGCCCGGTCCGCGACGCGGTGCTGCTGAACTCGGCGGCGGCGCTGGTCGCCCTCGACCCGGGCACCGGCACGCTGGAGGAGGAGATCGCGGCCGGCATCACCCGTGCGGCCGAGTCGATCGACTCGGGTTCGGCGCGGGCCGCCCTGGAGCGGTGGGTGGCCGCCACCAACGCGTAGCCCCCCGCGGCGGGCCGTGTGTTTTGAGCCAAGATCCCGGTCCACGATGTGGACCGGGATCTTGCGTTCGGTGGATCATGTGGCAGGATGCTGACCAGGTCACGAGTGACAGCGTTTAGGCCCCGGCTTGCTGTCCGGCAACCCTCCTTCCGTGGCGGGGTGCCCCGGGTGATGACCAGGTCGTAGGCAACAAGGCCTACGGCAAGCGCGGATCCCTCGAAACCAGGGGTCCTGGTCTACTCGAGGAGCTTTTTCCGTGAGCAAGCGAATGCGATAGGGCGACTCCGCCCCTTCTTCAACCCTCGGATCAGGGTCACTTCCGCGTACCCGCGTCGGGCCCGCCTTCCCTTCCGAGGTCTCTCCCGTACCCCGGACGGCCGCAGCGCCGCCGTACCCGCGTACGGGCACACCGAAGCCATTCCGCCCTGCCTGCCGGGAGATACCGCCATGTCCGCGACCCTGAACACCGCCGCCGCCACCGCCTCCGCCGCTGCCACTGCCGAGGGCCCTGCCTGTTCCGAACCGCTCGCGGTCCTCGGCCGGGACGTCACCGTCCCGCTCGTCACCGGCGGCGAGGTCACCTACGCGGCCCTCGACTACGCGGCCAGCGCCCCCGCGCTCCAGCGGGTCTGGGACGACGTGGCCGCGTACGCCCCGTACTACGGCAGCGTCCACCGCGGCGCGGGCTACCTCTCGCAGCTCTCCACCGACCTCTTCGAGCAGAGCCGGGCCACGGTCGCCGAGTTCCTCGACTGCCGCCCCTCCGACCAGGTCGTCTTCACCCGCTCCACCACCGACTCGCTGAACCTGCTCGCGGCCGTCCTCCCCGCCGACTGCGAGGTCTTCGTCTTCGAGACCGAGCACCACGCCTCGCTGCTGCCGTGGACGAACGCGCGGGTCACCTACCTCAACGCCCCCCGCACCCCGGACGAGGCCGTCGCCACCCTGGAGCGCGCACTCGCCGACCGCACTGCATCAATTCAAGAGGGGTACGGCCCCGCGCTGGTCTGCGTCACCGGAGCGTCCAACGTCACCGGCGAGCTGTGGCCGGTGAAGGAGCTCGCCGCCGCCGCGCACGCCCACGGCGCGCGGATCGTGCTGGACGCCGCCCAGCTGGCCCCGCACCACCCCGTCTCGGTCCAGGACCTCGACGTGGACTGGGTCGCCTTCTCCGGCCACAAGCTGTACGCCCCGTTCGGCTCGGGCGTGCTCGCCGGCCGCGCGGACTGGCTCCAGCAGGCCGAGCCGTACCTCGCGGGCGGCGGCGCCTCCCGCAAGGTCGCCCGCCGTGAAGACGGCGGCGTCGACGTCGAGTGGCACACCACCGCCGCCCGCCACGAGGCCGGCTCCCCGAACGTCATCGGCGTCTACTCCATCGCCTCCGCCTGCCGGGCCCTGACCGAGGCCGGCTTCGACACCCTGGTGGCCCGCGAGCAGGAGCTCATCGGCAAGGTCCGCGCGGGCCTGGCCGAGGTCCCGGCGGTCCGCGTCCTGTCGCTCTTCGGGGACGACGCCCCGCGCGTCGGCGTCATCTCCTTCGTCGTGGACGGCTGGAACAGCTCCCACTTCGCCGCTGCCCTGTCCGCCGAGTACGGCATCGGCGTCCGCGACGGCCTCTTCTGCGCCCACCCGCTGGTCCGCACCCTGCTGGGCAGCGAGCCCCAGGCCCAGGGCGAATGCGGAGCGCCGGAGGCGGCCCCGGGGGAGCGCTCCCTGAACGCCATCCGCGTCAGCTTCGGCGCGGGCACCCCTAACGAGCACGTCGACCGCTTCGTCCACGCGGTGAAGGAACTCGTCACGGACGGCGCGAAGTGGCAGTACCGCACGGAAGAGGGCCGCTGCGTCCCGGCCGTCTGACACGCTTCGGGGCATGACACCGTACTGGGACCCGGTGCCGCGCGCCTCCGGCGGGGTTCCGCTGCCGGGTGCGGCGCCGTGCCGGGGGCGCTGCCCCCGCGCCGCGCGCCTCCGGCGGGGTGGCGTGGTCTTGCCGGGTGCGGCGCCGCTGCCGGGGCTCCGCCCCGGACCCCGTGCCTCAAACGCCGGCGGGGCTGGGTGGTGTCCTGGAGCGGGACCGGCAGGGTTGGGGCGGGGGCCCTCCGGAGTGTCTCCTCGTCCTCGCGCCTGCGGCCACCGCGAGATGGGGCGGGGTGGTTGCGCGCTCGTCCTGCGGGGACCCTCCTGCGGACCCCCACCCCAACAGCACGATCCCGCCCCGGCCGGGCAGGGTCTTGCCGGACTGTCGGAGCGGGGGCACGGTGGGGCGTCCCCGCAGGACGAGCGCGCAACCAGCCTCAGCACTTTCACGACGGCCGCAGGCGCGAGGACGAGGAGACGCCCCGCCGGGACACCGCGCAGGACCCGCAAGGGGCGGGGCCCCGGCCCGG
>NZ_JBIWFI010000049.1:0-56894 GCF_044762985.1 Streptomyces sp. NPDC096339
CGTCGAACGTGACGAGGTACCGGCAAGCAGAACGGGGTTGCGTTCGACGCCCTGCGGGGGCGCCCCACCGCACACCCGACCCCGACGGCGCGGGGTGCCTACCCCCTGGCGGCGGCCACCTCGCGCAGCGCCGCCAGGACGTGGGACACGGCAGGCGCGGCCTCGCCGCCCCGGCGGACCGCGGCGATCACGTGCCGCGTGGGCCGGTCGTGGGTGAGGACCCGGACCGCGACGCCCGAGGCCCGGCTCGACACCATGCGGGGGACGAGGGCCACCCCCATCCCCGCCTCCACCATCGCCAGGATCGCCGTCCAGCCGGAGGCCGAGTGCGCCTGCTCCGGCACGAACCCCGCCGCCTCGCACGCGCCCACCGCGATCTCCGACCAGGGCCCGCTGCCCCCGTAGATCCACGGGTCACCGGAAAGATCGGCCAGCCGGACCTCGGCCTCCCCGGCGAGCGGGTGCCCCGGCGGGAGCGCCACGTCCAGCGGGTCCTCCATCAGCGTCACCCGCGTGAACCGCGGATCGCGCGCCGTCGGCGCATGGGCCGCCAGGGACAGCGCCAGGTCGACGCCCCCGGCCGACAGGAGTTCGTACGATTCCGCGGCCTCCGTCTCCCGCACGTGGACCTCCACCCCCGGGCGGGTCTCCCGCAGCGCCGCCACCGCCGGTACGACGAGGGCCGGCACGGCGGTGGAGAACGCGCCCACCCGCACCTCCCCCGCGTCTCCCGCGAGGTACCCCGCGAGCTCGGCGTCGGCCCGCTCCAGCTGTGCGAACACCGACTCCGCGTGCCGCAGTACGAGGTGCGCCGCGTCCGTGAGGCGGACCCTCCGGCCTTCGGCCTCCAGCAGCACCACTCCCAGCTGCCGGGCGAGGTTCGTCAGCTGCTGCGAAACGGCCGAGGGCGTCATGTGCAGCGCCTCGGCCGTGGCGGTCACGGTCCCCCGTTCGGCGAGGGTCCGCAGGATCCGCAGCTTCTTGATGTCCCACTCGGTCATGGAGCGAACCTACCGGCGGGCGCTTCCCAGCATGACCCCGCCGAGGATCAGCACCATGCACAGGAGCTGTGCGGGGCCGGTCTGCTCGCCCAGCAGGAGGAAGCCGAGTCCGGCCACGCAGACGGGCTGGAGGTAGTAGACGACTCCGGCGCGGGCCGCCCCGATGATCGAGACCGCCTTGTTCCAGGCGAAGAAGGCGACGGCAGAGGAGAACACCCCGACGTACAGCAGCGCTCCGACGGACCCGGCGGTGACCTCGAAGGCGCCCTGGACGGAGACGGAGACGGCGTAGGCGGGTGCCAGCATCAGCGCGCCGAGCGCGAAGGTGGTCATCAGGAAGGCCAGTCCGCCCAGTTCGGCGGGCTTGCGCTTGAGCAGGGCGCTGTACGTGGCGAAGGAGAGGGCGGCGGCGAACATCCACAGGTCGCCGGCGCCGAAGTCGAAGCCGATGGAGCCGTCCCCGACGAGCAGCAGCACGCCGAGGGCCGCGACGAGCATCCCGATGGTGCGCCGGGCGCCGAGCCGTTCGCCGCCGAGGCGGGCGTACAGCGCCATGATGACGGGCGAGGCGGCCATGATCATGCCCATGTTGGAGGCGGAGGTGGTCAGTCCGGCCTGGTGCACGAGGGTGTTGTAGAGGGCGACGCCGAACAGCGAGGCCAGGGCGATGAAGCCGAGGTGCCGCCGGATCAGGGCTCGCTGCTGCCAGACCTGGCGGGCGGCGAAGGGGGCGACGGCGACGAGGGCGATGACCCAGCGCCAGAACACGGCCTGGACGGGCGGGACGTGTCCGGCCATTCCGCGGGTGGCGACGAAGCTGCCGGACCAGACGACCGTCGCGAGGAGGGCGAGGAGCACGCCGAGCCCGGCGGCTCCCTTCTTCCCGGTGCCCATGACGGTGGGCTGTGCTTGCGAAACGGTGCGGACCCGGTCCATGACGGCCACTGGGTGTCTCCCCCTCGGGGTCGGTCTGTGTGAATTCGTGGTCCTACCGTCGCATCCGCCCATCGGTCAGGTCCATCGAAATGTTTTGATTGATCTCTTCAGTAGAACTGAACGATTCCTCGGCGGCGGCGTCCCGGGCCGAGCGGGCCGCCGAGAGCTGTCCGACGACGGTGGCCCCGAAGGCTATCGCCATCCCCGCCAGCTGTACGGGCGTCAGCGCCTGCCCGAGGGCCGCCCAGCCGATCACGGCGGCGGTCAGCGGGGAGAGCGGGCCGAGCAGGGTGACCGAGGTGGCGCTGAGCTGCCCGATGCCGCGGAACCAGAGCCAGTACGCGGTGCCGGTGTTGATCAGCATCATGTAGCCGTAGCCGAGCACGGCGTGGCCGTCGAGCGCCGGCGGGGCCCCCTCGACCAGGGCGGCGACCGGGATGATGACCAGCCCGCCCGCGGTGAGCTGCCAGCCCGTCATGGCCAGCGGGCCGACGCCGTCGGGGCGTCCCCAGCGCTTCGTCATGACGGTGCCCGCGCCCATGGAGGCGGAGGAGACCACGCCGGCGATGATCCCGACCAGGTCCAGCTTCGCCTCGGCGGTGAGGACGACCATGCTCACGCCGAAGGCCGCCACGATGGCCGCGAGGATGGTACGGAGGCTCGCGCGCTCCCCGAGGAGCAGCGCGGCGAGCCCCACGACGAACAGCGGTCCGGCGGACCCGAGCACGGCCGCGACGCCGCCGGGCAGCCGGTAGGCGGAGAGGAACAGCAGCGGGAAGAAGGCGCCGATGTTGAGGGTGCCGAGGACGGCGGACTTCCACCACCACTCGCCCTTGGGGATGGTGCGGGCCAGTGCGGTCAGGAGCAGTCCGGCGGGCAGGGCCCGCATGACCCCGGTGAACAGCGGCCGGTCGGGCGGCAGCAGTTCACTGGCCACGAAGTAGGTGGAACCCCAGGAGATCGGGGCGAGTGCGGTGAGGGCGACGGTGGCGGCGCGCTTCATGATGCTGACTCCTCGGCAGGTGAGGAACGAGGGACGTGAGGGGCGTACGAAAGGCGCTCAGGCGGCGGCCGGCGCCGCGGTGCGCGCGACGGCGGGGGCCGGCGGCTCGGCGTGCACGGCCTCGGCGGGCAGGTGCGGCTCCAGCCGGACCAGCGCCAGGGCGGCGCCGAGCGCGCTGACGGCGAGGACGGCCCAGGGCAGGCGGCCGTCGACGGCGAGCAGGGCGGTGAAGAGCGAGGGGGCGAGCGCGGTGGCCAGCGAGTAGGACAGCTGATAGGTGGCCAGGTAGCGGCCGCGGACGGCTTCGGGGGCGGCGGAGACCGACAGGGCGCCGCCGGAGGGGCTGTGCACCAGCTCGCCGAGGGTGTAGACGACCACGATCGCCATCAGGGCGACCAGGGTGGCGGTCTGCCCGGGGCGGACGGTGCCGAGCACGATCTGGCCGACGAACGCGGCGGCGAAGAGCAGGGAGCCGAGGGCGGCCGAGCGGGTGCGGCGGGCGCCGGAGCGGCGGACCCGGCTCGCGATCAGTACGCCGACCCCGGCGCACAGGGCGGTGTTGAGGGTGAAGGCGGCTCCGGTGAGGGAGTCGGGCGCCATCAGCCAGGTGGAGAGGTAGAGCGGGAAGAGGACGGAGAGGGCGGAGTAGCCGAGCGCGGTGAGGAAGTTGGCGGCGGTCAGCCCGAGGAAGGGCCGGTCGCGCAGGACCATCCGGTAGCCCGCGGCCTCGCGCTTCGCCGGGCCGCCCTCGCCGTCGCGTACCGGGCGGACCCGGGAGACGAGCAGTCCGGCGAGGGTGAAGGCCAGTGCGTTGCCCCAGGCGGTGTAGGTGAACCCGCCGGTCCCCCACAGGGCCAGGACCCCGGTGACGAGCAGGGCGCCCGCGCCCATCCCGGCGTTCTGCAGCGCGCGGATCGAGGCCTGGAGCCGGTCGCGGGCCGAGCCGCGCGCCACCTCCCCGATCAGGGACTGCTGGACGACCGAGAAGGAGCGGTCGGCGAGGGCGGTGACGAGGGTGACGGCGGCGAAGGCGGCCAGTGAGCTCGCGAAGGGGTAGAGCGCGAAGCCGACCGCCCGCATCCCGTAGAGGACCAGGTTGACCTTCTTCGCGCCGAACCGGTCGACGGCCGTCCCGGCCAGCGGCATGAAGGCCAGTCCGGCGACGCCCGTGATGGTCATGACCAGGCCGACGAGGGTGAAGGAGAGCCCGGTGACGTGGTGGAAGAAGACGAGCGAGAACGGGATGTACATGCCGATCCCGACCGAGCTGATCCCGACACCGGCGAGCAGGGCCCGCTCACCCGCGACTCTCGTTTCCATTGCTTCCCCCGCGGTTGGCCGATCGAAGTAGGTCGATGGAAAGTAGCTTACTCGTAAGCTACTTTCCGTCAAGCAACTTTCTTGCGATCGACTTCCGGAAGGCTGGATACTGCGCCCATGACCGAGGCCAACAAGGACGCCGTCGACGCCATCGCCGCCCAGTGGCACGCGGTGCGCCCGGACCTGCACACCGAACCCATGGAAGTCTTCGGACGCATCTACCGGATCGCCCGGGCCATGGGGGACGAGATGGAACGGGCCTACGCCCGCTTCGGGATCTCGCGGGGCGAGTTCGACGTGGTCGCCACACTGCGCCGCTCCGGCGAGCCGTACACGCTCTCGCCCCGGCAGCTGTCGGCGACGCTGATGCTCACCACGGGCGGCATGACGGGGCGCCTGGACAAGCTGGAGAAGGCCGGGCTGCTCAGCCGCAAGCCCGATCCGCACGACCGGCGCGGACTCCAGGTGACGATCACCGACCGCGGGCTCGCGCTCATCGACGAGGCCGTCACCGCCGGCCTGGAGGTGCAGCGCGCCGCGCTCACCGGGCTGAGCGAGGACGAGGCCCAGGTGCTCGGCGGGCTGCTCCGCAAGCTACTGGCCGGCATGTGAGAACACGAAGAGGCGCCGGGGGTCGCCGCACGGCCGAATCGAATCGGCGTGCGGACCCCCGGCGCCCGGGAAGTATGTGGTGCCGCCCCTGAGGGGTCGGCCCGTTCAGGCCTGCTTCTGCGGCTTGTCCGACTTGTCGAGGACCATCACCAGACCCGTGATGACCAGGAACAGCACGATCGGCAGGGCCACGTACAGGCCGAGCGTCGCGCCGACGCTCAGACCCGCGCCCGGGTCGTCGCCGTCGTCGCGGGTGAGCGCGAGGGCGGGAGACGTCATCAGCAGCATCATCAGCGCAGATCCGGCCGTGACGGCGCCGGCGCGCAGAGCGTTCTTCTTGTCCACGGTGCCAAACTAGCGAACGCCCCGACGGCCCGCGCGCCCGGGGGTGCCGTACGGGGTCAGGCCCCCTTCCTCAGGGCCCTCAGCAGGGCGTTCGCCCGGGGCGAGGCGGCCAGTTCCTCCAAGGTCAGCGGCCGTCCGTCGGCGTCCGCGACCGGCAGCCGCCAATTGGGGTACTGGTCCCAGGTGCCCGGCAGGTTCTGCGGCCGCCGGTCCCCCACCGCGTCCGGCAGCCATACCCCGACCAGCCTGGCCGGGGTGCGCAGCAGGAAGGCGTACAGGGCCCGTACGGCGGCCTCCTCGTCCCCGGTGTCCAGGCCCAGCCCGCCGAGCAGTTCCAGCCACTCGGCGGTGTCGGCGGCGTCCTCGGCCCGCTCCCGCTCGACCGGGCGCGCCAGCAGGCCGAGCCGGTCGCGCAGTTCCACGTGGGTCCCGGCCAGCTTGGCGGCCGTGGGCGGCAGATCGTGGGTGGTGACGGTGGCCAGGCAGTCGGCCCGCCAGTCCTGCGGCGCGAGCGGCTTGCCGCCGCCGTCCCAGTCCCGCTCGAACCAGAGCACCGAGGTGCCGAGCACCCCGCGCCGGGCCAGCGCCCGGCGCACCCTCGGCTCGACCGTGCCCAGGTCCTCGCCGATGACCAGGGCCCCGGCCCGGTGGGCCTCCAGGACCAGGACCGCCAGCATGGCCTCGCCGTCGTACGAGACGTACGTGCCCTCGGCGGGCGGGGTCCCCTCCGGGATCCACCACAGCCGGAACAGGCCCATGACGTGGTCGATGCGCAGGGCGCCCGCGTAGCGGAACACCGACCGCAGCAGGGACCGGAAGGGCGCGTACCGGGTCTCGGCCAACCGGTCCGGCCGCCAGGGCGGCAGCCCCCAGTCCTGCCCGCGCGCGTTGAACGCGTCCGGCGGGGCACCGGCCGAGGCGTCCCGGGCGTGGAAGGAGCCCGTACGGGCGTCCGAGCCGTCGGGATGCACCCCGACGGCCAGGTCGTGCACGATCCCGACCGCCATCCCCGACTCCCGGGCCACCCGCTGGGCACCGGCGAGCTGAGCGTCGGTCAGCCAGACGAGCCAGCGATGGAAGTCGGCCCGCTCCCCGGGATCCTCCCCCTCCGCGGCCGCGCACCAGGCGGCGTGCCGGTCCAGCGGCGGGCCCTGCCGCTCGCAGAACTCGTCGTAGGCGGCCTCCCGGTCCGCCGTCCGGGGAACGGCGTACAACAACTCCAGGGCCGCGCGCTTGAGTTCCCACACCCCGTCCCGGTCGATCAGCTCCCCCTTCTCCAGCACCGCGCGGCGCAGCTGCGCACCCCGCGCGGCGAGCTCGGCGAGGGCCTCTCTCTCCGGGCACAGGGCGTACTCCGGGACGTCCTCGATCCTCAGGTGGACCGGGTCCGGGAAGCGGCGCGAGGAGGGGCGGTACGGGGACGGGTCGGTCGGGGTGCCGGGCACGGCCGCGTGCAGCGGGTTGACCTGAATGAAGCCGACGCCGTGGGTACGGCCGACCCAGCGGGCGAGCTCCGCGAGGTCACCGAGGTCGCCCATGCCCCAGGAGCGTTCGGAGAGCAGCGAGTACAGCTGCACGAGCACCCCGTGGGCCCGCTCGGGCGCGGCGGGCGCCCGCTCCGGGGCCACGATCAGCGTGGCCCCGCCGACCGCCCCGTCCGGCAACGCGACGCCGATCCGGTGCACCCCCAGGGGCACCGCGGGAGACTCCCGTCCATCACCGACGACCCACTCGACGACCGTTCCCGTCGACTCCGGGGCGGGCCGCCGCCGGGGTCGGGTGTGCGCCGGGGCGTCCCCGCAGGGTGTCGAACGCTGTACCCCGTCACTTCGCACCTCCTCGTCACGTTCGGCACCCGAGGAGACGCCCCGGCGCGCGCCCGGCCCCGGCGGCACGGACACCGCCGCCACAGCCCCGGCGGCAACGGGCCGCGCCGCCGAGTCCGACCCCGTCAAGTCCGGCCCCGCCGAGCCCGGTTCCGCCTCCACCCGGACCCGCGTACCGGCGGGCAAGGAGGCCAGTTCGGCCGGGGACCGCTCGCCCTCCCACCACACCAGGGTCGGCGGCAACAGGCGCTCCCGCGCCTCCCGTTCGGCCGCCTCCAGGCCCGCCCGAACGTCCTCGGGGGTGTCGGTGCGGACTCCGAGCATGCCGAGTACGGCGGCGACCGTGGCCCGCGGTACCGGGACGGTGACGTCCGCGGCGGGCTGGTAGGCGGTGGCCACACCGTGCAGGGCCGCGAGCCGGGCCAGGTCGTCGTCCATGGGCGCACTCCTTTGTGCTGAGGGTGGGTCGGCGCCCGGTCAACACCGGGGCGGCACCCTGGGACACGGCCGCGAACACAGCAGCCCTACCCAGTCCGGGGCATCGCATTCCTGGCGTATCCAGGTCAGATCACCCATCCACATTGACACTCCAGCCGCACGGGTGGTGGGCTCGGGCTCATCCGTACGAGTGGGGGACGTCTCGGGACGAGGAGGCTCTGTGCAGCTCAGGGGCAGGAAGCGGACGACGGCCGCCGCCGTGGCGGTGATCGGGTCGCTGCTGGGCGGGGCCGTCGCCTCGGCTCCGACCGGCATGTTCACGGTGGTGACCGGACCGGCCGGGCCGGACCGCGAACCGACCGCGGCCGCCGGCGCGGGCGCCTCCGCCGAACTCGTCCTCGACCCCGCCGCCAACCCCGCGCGCACCGCCGCCGAGGGGCCCGCCGTATGGCCCCGGCCGCAGTCGATGACCGCCGATCCGGCGCGCGAGGTGCCCCTGGGCGCGGAAGTCCTGCTGGTGGCCCCGGCCGACGCGGATCCGGGCGCCGTCCGGGTGGTGCGGGAGTCCCTGCGCGCGGCGGGCGTCCGCACGGTGCGCGAAGTCGCCCCCGGGGCCGCGCTGCCCGCGCACGGCACCGTCGTACGCCTCCAAGGCCCGGACGCACAGGAGGCTTTGCGGGCGCTTGGGGCGACCGCGCCCGGTGACCTGCCGGACGGCGGCTACCGGCTGGCGGTGGGGCGGGCCGGCGGCCGGGACACGGTCGCGCTGGCCGGTGTCGGCGAGGACGGGCTGTTCCACGCGGCGCAGACGCTGCGTCAACTGCTCGCGGCGGGCGCCGGGAAGGCGCCCGGTGTGCTGGTGCGGGACTGGCCGGCGGCGCCGGTGCGCGGGATCACCGAGGGTTTCTACGGGGAGCCGTGGACGGGGGAACAGCGCCTCGCGCAGGTCGAGTTCATGGGCCGTACCAAGCAGAACCGGCTGCTGATCGCGCCCGGCGACGATCCGTACCGGACGACGGCCTGGCGGCAGGAGTACCCGGCCGAGCGGCAGGAGGAGTTCCGCGCGCTGGCGGAGAAGGCCCGCGCCAACAAGGTCGTACTGGGCTGGGCGGTGTCTCCCGGCCAGTCGATGTGCCTGTCCTCGGCTGCCGACCGGGCGGCCCTCGCCCGCAAGCTGGACGCGATGTGGGAACTGGGGTTCCGCGCCTTCCAGGTGCAGTTCCAGGACGTCAGCTACTCCGAGTGGGGCTGCCGCGAGGACCGCGAGAAGTACGGGCGGGGACCCGCGGCGGCCGCGAAGGCGCACGCGGAGGTCGCGGGCGAGCTGGCGGCGCACCTGGCGGACCGCAAGGATCCGGGGACGGCCGCGCTGTCGCTGCTGCCGACGGAGTACCACCAGCAGGGCTCCACCACCTACCGCAAGGCCCTGGCGGCCGCGCTGGACCCGCGGGTCGAGGTGGCCTGGACGGGCGTGGGCGTGGTGCCGCGCACGATCACCGGGAAGGAGGTCGTCGGGGCTCGGTCGACGCTGGGCCACCCGCTGGTCACCATGGACAACTACCCGGTCAACGACTGGGATCCGGCCCGGATCTTCCTCGGCCCCTACGCGGGCCGGGAACCCGCCGTGGCGGGCGGCTCGGCGGCGCTGCTGGCCAACGCGATGCCGCAGGGCACCCTGTCGCGGATCCCGCTCTTCACCGCGGCCGACTTCGCCTGGAACCCTCGCGGTTACCGGGCCGGGGAGTCCTGGGCGGCGGCGGTGCGCGAGCTGGCGGGCCCGGACCCGCGGGCGCGGGAGGCGATGGCGGCGCTGGCCGGGAACACCGCGTCCTCGGGGCTGAAGCTGGAGGAGTCGGCGTATCTGAAGCCGCTGGTCGACCAGTTCTGGAAGGCCCGTGCGGCGGGCGACCCGGCGGCCGGGGCCGAACTGCGCAAGGCGTTCACGGTCCTGCGGGAGGCGCCCGCCAGGCTGCCTTCCCTGTCGGCCGAGGCGGGTCCCTGGTTGGACCGGCTGGCGCGCTACGGGACGGCGGGGGAGTTGGCGCTCGACGTCCTCCAGGCCCAGGCCAAGGGAGACGGGACGGCCGCGTGGAAGGCCTCCCAGGCCCTGGACGCGGCCCGGCAGGCGCTGGCCGAGCCGGGCACGGTGCGGGTGGACAAGGCCGTACTGGACCCCTTCCTGAAGCAGGCCGCTGCGGAGGCGGACGCGTGGACGGGAGCCGCGCGCAAGACGGGCACGGTGACGAAGGACGCGAACAGCTGGACGGTGCGGCTGGACGCGGCACGCCCGGTGTCGGCGGTGACGGTGATGACGGACCCGCTCCCGGCGGGCGCGCGGGGCGCGGCGGTGGAGGTCGAGGTGCCCGGCGAGGGCTGGCGCAAGGTGGCCGAGGCCGCCGCCTCGGGTTGGACCCAGGTGGACACGGGCGGGGTGCGCGCGGACGCGGTACGGCTCTCCTGGGCGGGCGCGGGTGCCGCGCCCGCGGTGCACCAGGTGGTGCCGTGGCTCGGGGACGGACCGCAGGCCCGCTTCGAACTGGCGGACGGCACGGCGGTCGACGCGGAGATCGGGGGCCCGGCGCAGCGGATCTGGGCGAGGCTGACCGCGCTGGGCGCCGGCGAGGTCCGCGGGCCGCTGACGGCGAAGCCCCCGGCGGGCGTGTCGGTCGGGCTGCCGGGGACCGTGGTGGCCCCGCGCGGCGGGCAGGTGTCGATCCCGCTGGAGGTCACCGTCGCCCCTGCGACGGCGCCGGGCACCTACGCGGTCCCGGTCGCCTTCGGCGCCGAGACCCGCACTCTGACGGTGCGTGCGGTGCCGCGCACGGGCGGCCCGGACCTGCTGCGCACGGCGCGGGCGAGTTCCTCGGGCGACGAGACCTCGGACTTCCCGGCGTCGGCGGCGGTCGACGGCTACCCGAACACCCGCTGGTCCTCGCCCGCGGTGGACGGCGCGTGGTGGCAGGCCGAACTGCGCTCCCCGGCCCGGATCGGCCGGCTGGACCTCCACTGGCAGGAGGCGTACCCGTCGGCGTACCGGGTGGAGACCTCCGCGGACGGCAGGACGTGGCGCCCGGCCGCCACCGTCCCCGCCTCCCGCGGCGGCCGCGAGACGGTCCGCGTGGACGCCCCGGGCGCGCGGTTCGTCCGGGTGACGTGCGAGAAGCGCGCGACCCGCTTCGGCTGCAGCCTCTGGTCGGCGGAGGCCTACGCGGTCACGCCGTAGCCTGCGGCACCGTTGCCGGGGCGCTCCCCCCGAACCCCCGCGCCTCAAACGCCGGCGGGGCTGGGTTTGCCTCCGGCGGCGCCTCAAACGCCGGCGGGCTGGAATTGCCCTCCGGGCAATCCAGCCCGCCCCGGGCGCTCCACGGCCCGCGCTTTCAACCGACAGCAACCGAATCCAGCCTCGCCGGCGTTTGAGGCGCGGGGTCCGGGGCGGAGCCCCGGGGCCGGGCCGCAGGGCTACGACACCGCGACCCCAATGCGTTCCAGCGCGTCCTCCGCCCCGTACGGCTGGAGGTACGGCATCCACCGCGGATCCCGGTGCCCCGTGCCGATGATGCGCCAGGCCAGCCCGGACGGCGGCGCCGGCTGGTGCCGCAGTCGCCAGCCGAGGTCGACCAGATGGCGGTCGGCCTTGACGTGGTTGCAGCGGCGGCACGCGGCGACGACGTTGTCCCACACGTGCTGGCCGCCCCGGCTGCGCGGGATGACGTGGTCGACGCTGGTGGCGACGGCCCCGCAGTACATGCAGCGCCCCCCGTCGCGCGCGAACAGGGCGCGCCGGGTGAGTGGAACGGGCCCCCGGTAGGGGACCCGTACGAAGCGCTTGAGCCGGACCACGCTGGGCGCGGGGACGACCCTTGTCGCGCTGTGCAGATAGGCGCCGGATTCCTCCAGGGAGACAGCCTTGTTCTCCAGGACGAGGACGAGCGCGCGGCGGAGCGGTACGACGCCGAGGGGCTCGTACGACGCGTTGAGGACCAGGACGTGCGGCACGGACTGCCTCCTTGTACGCCGGCGGCGCGTGGCTCGCGCCGGGACGATCTGCTCTCCAGTCTCTCCTTATGGCTGGTCGAAGCGCCACCACGCGCCCGTAACGGGTCCGGGGTGTTTTCAACCACACCTGCTTCCTGCCCAGGTGAGTCTGGTCTCTCCCTCGAACAGGAAGCCCCTCGGCAAACACGTCGCGGGGATTGCCCCGTTAGTGTGGTTGGTCTGCCCGCACACCCCTTCGGGCAGACCGCTATACCTGGAGGTTCCCGTCGTGCCCTGGCCCGCCGCTCTGCTGCCGCTGGCAGCGGACGTTCCGGACGCGCCCGCCTCGGTCAAGGAGGCGCAGGAGAGCGTCACCGAGGCCGCGAGCTTCATCGAACAGAACTGGGCCACCTGGCTGAGCATCGGCCTGCGGATCCTGCTGATCGTCGTGATAGCAGCCGCACTGCGCTCGGTGGTCCGCAAGGCGCTGACCAAGCTCATAAACCGGATGAACACCAGCGCCGAGGCCGTCGAGGGCACCGCCCTGGGCGGGCTGCTGGTCAATGCCGAGCGCCGGCGCCAGCGCTCGGAGGCCATCGGTTCGGTCCTGCGCTCGGTGGCCTCGTTCCTGATCCTCGGCACGGCCGCGCTGATGGTGCTGGCCGCCCTGAAGATCGATCTGGCCCCGCTGCTGGCGAGTGCGGGTGTGGCCGGTGTGGCGATCGGTTTCGGCGCCCGCAACCTGGTGACCGACTTCCTGTCCGGCGTCTTCATGATCATGGAGGACCAGTACGGCGTCGGTGACAAGATCGACGCCGGGGTGGCCTCGGGCGAGGTCATAGAGGTCGGCCTGCGGGTCACCAAGCTGCGCGGGGACAACGGCGAGATCTGGTACGTGCGCAACGGCGAGATCAAGCGGATCGGCAACCTCAGCCAGGGCTGGGCGACCGCGGGCGTGGCCGTGCAGGTCAAGCCGACGGAGAACATGACCCGGATCCGCGAGGTGGTCCAGGAGGTCGCCGACACGCTGGCGAAGGAGTCCCCGTGGGACGAGCGCCTGTGGGGTCCGGTGGAGGTGCTGGGCCTGGACGAGGTGCTGCTCGCCTCGATGACGGTGAAGGTGTCGGCGAAGACGATGCCCGGCAAGCAGTTCGCCGTGGAGCGGGAGCTCCGCTGGCGGATCAAGGAGGCCTTCGACGCCGCGGGCATCCGGATCATCGGCGGCGCGGCCGCACCCGCCGAAGAGGAGGAGGCCCCGGCGGACCCGTCGGCCGCCGTCGCCGCCCCCTCGGCGCTGGCGAACCCCGCCTCCCCGCAGTCCCTGGCCACCGCACCGATCCCGGCGCCGGGCGGCCCGAAGATCACCAAGTAGCACCGGGCGGACACCCGGCGAACACCGGGCACGCCTTCCCCACTGCCCCGCAGGCCATTCCTGCGGGGCAGCGGCATTGACAGGGCCCGAACGGCGATAGGAAACTTACCTAACAGTTCTCCACGGCCTGTACCGCCCGTCCCGTCTGCTCCGGTGAGAGAGAGACCGCGCCATGCCCGCCGCCACGCCCGGAACACCCAGCCTGCTGCGCGCCATGAACGACCGGGCCGCCCTCGAACTCCTGCTGGCGCACGGACCCCTCTCCCGGACCCGGATCGGCAGCCTGACCGGGCTGTCCAAGCCCACCGCCTCGCAGCTGCTCGCCCGCCTGGAGGCCGCCGGACTCGTCGTGGCCACCGGCACCGCCGGCGGCCGCCCCGGTCCCAGCGCCCAGCTGTACGCCGTCAACCCCCGGGCCGCGTACGTCGGCGGACTGGACGTCACACCGGGCCGAGTGCTCGCGGCCGTAGCCGACCTCACCGGCACGGTGGTCGGCACGCACGAGGTCCCGTACGCCGAGGGAGCGGGCGCCGTCGAGCAGGTGACCGAGGCCCTCGGCGAGGCCCTCAAGGCCGCCGGACTGCACCGCTCCGACCTGCACCGGGTGGTCATCGGCACCCCGGGTGCCTTCGACCCCCAGACCGGCCGGCTGCGCTACGCCGGCCACCTCCCCGGCTGGCACTCCCCCACGCTCCTCGACGAGCTGGCCGCGGCCCTGCCGATGCCCGTCGAGTACGAGAACGACGTCAACCTCGCCGCCGTCGCCGAGCAGCGCCTCGGCGCGGCCCGCGGCCACGAGGACTTCGTCCTGCTGTGGAACGAGGAAGGGCTCGGCGCCGCCCTGGTGCTCGGCGGCCGGCTGCACCGAGGCTGGACCGGCGGCGCGGGCGAGGTGGGCTTCCTGCCCGTACCGGGCCATCCCCTGGTCCGCCGGCCGGCCCGCGCCAACACGGGCGGCTACCAGGAGCTGGCCGGCGTACAGATGGTGCCCGGCCTCGCCGCCGGACTGGGCGTGGAAGCCGAGCCCGTGCCCGAGGCCGCGCCGGGCGGTCCGTACAGCCCCGAGGTCGGCGCCGCCGTCGCCCTCCTCGCCCGGGCCGCCGCCACGCCCGAAGGGCCCCACCTGCGCTTCCTCCAGTCGTACGCCACCCTGCTGGCCACCGGTCTCGCCTCGCTCGTGGCCGTCCTCGACCCGGAGATCGTGGTCCTCTCCGGAGCCGTGATCGCCGCCGGCGGCGACCCGCTGCGCGGGCTCCTGGAGGAGGAGCTCGCCGAACTGGCCCCCTCCCGCCCCCGCCTGGTCTCCGGCGAGGTCCCGGAACGCCCGGTGCTGCGCGGCGCCCTGGAGACCGCCCTGGCGGCCACCCGCGACGAGGTCTTCGACACCTCCCGCTGAACCGGCCTCGGGCACCACCCCGCAACCCTGCGCCGCCCCCACCCGTACTCCCCCACACCCCGCGCGCACACCCCACTGGCACCCCCCATCGGAAGTTCCTCCCGCAGAGAGTGAGCCCCGCCATGCCCAGAACCGGACGCCCGATCACCGCGACCGTCCTGCTCGCCGCGATATCCGTACTGGCCGCCGCCTGTACGGGCCAGGGAAGCGGCACCGCCTCAGACGACCCGAAGGCCCAGGTCACCCTCGACTTCTGGCACGGCTGGTCCGCGCCGGGCGAGGTGAAGGCGATCGAGGAGAACATCGCCCGCTTCACGAAGGCGCACCCGAACATCAAGGTCGAGGTCACCGGCAACATGACCGACGACAAGATCAACCAGGCGCTGCGCGCCGGCGGGGACAAGGCCCCCGACGTGGTCTCCTCCTTCACCACCGACAGCGTCGGCAAGTTCTGCAACTCCCGCGCCTTCGCCGACCTGAACCCCTTCCTCGCCAAGTCCGGGATCGACAAGGCCAAGGTCTTCCCCAAGACCCTGCTGGAGTACACCCAGTTCAACGGAAACCAGTGCACCCTGCCACTGCTCAACGACGCGTACGGCCTCGTCTACAACAAGACCGCCTTCGCCGCCGCCGGCATCACCGAACCCCCGAAGACGTGGAGCCAGTTCACCGAGGTCGCGCAGAAACTGACGAAGCCCAAGGGGGATTCGTACGAGCAGGTCGGGCTGATGCCCACCTTCCACGGCTACGAGACCAAACCGACGCGCCTGGCCGCCCAGTGGGGCGGCACCTACTTCGGCTCCGACGGAAAGTCCAACCTGGCCAAGGACCCGGCCTTCGCGAAGATGCTCGGCGCGCAGAAGGACCTGGTGGACAAGCTCGGCGGCTACGAGAGGCTGGAGAGGTTCCGCAACACCTTCGGTGACGAGTGGAGCGCCGAGCACCCCTTCCACCTGGGGCTGGTCGCCATGCAGATCGACGGCGAGTGGCGGGCCCCGATGGCGAAGGAGGCGGGCGTTCCCTTCGAGATCGGCACCGCGCCCCTGCCCGTGCCGGACGAACTGGCCGCCGACTACGGCAAGGGCTACCTCGCCGGCACGGTCATGGGCATCGCGTCCGGCTCCGAGAAGCAGAACGCCGCCTGGGAGCTGGTGAAGTTCATGACCACCGACACCGAGGCGGTCGTCGCCTTCGCCAACGCCATCCACAACGTGCCGTCCACCCTGGCCGCCCTGGAGTCACCCGACCTCCAGGTGACCCCCGAGTTCAAGACCTTCATCGACATCGCCCGGCACCCGAAGTCCAGCACCACCCCGGCCCGGGCCGACGGCGGCACCTACCAGCTGACCTTCGAGGACTTCGCCTACGGAGTCGAGAAGGGCGACGTCGCCGACATCCCCGCCGGGCTCGCCAAGACGGACCGGCAGATCGACACGGACATCGCGAAGGCCGAGTAGCCCCCGATGACCACCACGAACCCGCTGCGGTCCAAACGCCGCCGCTCCGCCCTGCGCACCGCGGCCTTCATGTCCCCCTGGCTGATCGGCTTCGGCTTCTTCTTCGCCTACCCGCTGCTGTCCACCGTGTACTTCTCCTTCACCCGGTACGACGGCTTCCGGCCGCCCGTCCTCAACGGCCTGGACAACTGGACCTACGTCTTCTCGGACTATCCGCCGTTCTGGCCGGCGATGCGCAACACCCTCTGGCTGGTGGTGGTCATGGTCTCCTGCCGGGTCGTCTTCGGCCTCGGTATCGGCCTGCTCATCACGAAGATCAAGACGGGGGTGGGGGTCTTCCGGACCCTCTTCTACCTGCCCTATCTGGCCCCGCCGGTCGCCGCGACCCTCGCCTTCGTCTTCCTCCTCAACCCCGGCACCGGCCCCGCCAACACCCTCCTGGACGCGGCGGGCCTGCCCACCCCCGGCTGGTTCACCGACGCCGACTGGTCCAAGCCCGCCCTGACCGCGCTCGCGCTCTGGGGGGTCGGCGACCTGATGGTCATCTTCATGGCCGCGTTGCTCGACGTACCGAAGGAGCAGTACGAGGCCGCCGAACTGGACGGCGCCGGGGCCTGGGCGCGATTCCGGCACATCACCCTGCCGAACATCTCGCCGATCATCCTGTTCGCCGTGGTCACCGGGGTCATCCAGGCCATGCAGTACTACACGCAGCCGTTGGTGGCGGGAAAGGTGGCGGCCGGGGTGATCGGCGGGTCCGGCCAGCAGTTCGAGCCGGGATACCCCGACAAGTCCACCCTGACCCTCCCCCAGCTCGTCTACAACGCCGGCTTCCAGCGCTTCGACTACGGCTCCGCCTGCGTCGTCGCCCTGGTCCTCTTCGCCCTCTCCATGGCCTTCACCGCGCTCCTGATGCGCCGCCGCGGCGGACTGGTCGGAGCGGACGCGTGAGCGCGGCCGGCGCCGCGGGCGCACGCGACCGCAGGGCCGTCCTGCACTGGATCGGGGTGCACTCACTGGGCGTGGCCGCCGCCCTGTTCTTCGTCCTCCCCTTCGTCTTCCTCCTGCTCACCTCCCTGATGGCCGACCGGCAGGCCCTCACCCGCGACCTGTGGCCCGACACCTGGGAGTGGGGCAACTACGCCACGGTCTGGCACACCCCGGGCTTCCTGACGTGGTGGCGCAACACGCTGCTGTACGCGGGACTCGGCACGCTGCTGACCGTGGTCTCCTCGGTACCCGTCGCCTACGCGCTCGCCAAGTTCCGCTTCCGCGGGCGACGGCTCTCGCTGCTGCTCGTGATCGCCATGATGATGCTGCCGCCGCAGGTGGTGGTCATCCCGATGTACCTCTTCTGGGCGAAGCAGCTCGACCTGTCGGGCACCCTGTGGCCGCTGATCATCCCGATGGCCTTCGGCGACGCGTTCTCCATCTTCCTGCTCCGCCAGTTCCTGCTGACCATCCCGGACGAGTACCTCGACGCCGCCCGTGTCGACGGCTGCGGGGAGGTGCGCACCCTGCTGCGCGTGGTCCTGCCGATGGCGAAGCCCGGGATCGCGGCGGTCGCCCTGTTCCAGTTCTTCTGCGCCTGGAACGACTACTTCGGCCCGCAGATCTACGCCTCGGACAACCCGGCCGCCTGGACCCTCAGCTACGGGCTGGAGTCCTTCAAGGGCGCGCACCACACCAACTGGAACCTGACCATGGCCGCGACCGTGCTGGTCATGGCCCCGGTGATCGTCCTCTTCTTCTTCGCCCAGAAGGCGTTCGTCGAAGGCGTCACCCTGACAGGAGTGAAAGGCTGACACCGATGAAACTCGCAGTGGTGGGCGGCGGTTCCACCTACACCCCCGAACTGATCGACGGCTTCGCGCGGCTGCGCGACACCCTGCCCGTCACCGAACTCGTGCTGATCGACCCCGCCGCCGAACGGCTGGAGCCGATCGGCGCCCTCGCCCGGCGGATCTTCGCCCGACAGGACCACCCGGCCCGCGTCACCACCACCACCGACGTCGACGCGGGCGTCGACGGCGCCGACGCGGTCCTGCTCCAGCTGCGCGTGGGCGGGCAGGCGGCCAGGCTCCAGGACGAGACCTGGCCGCTGGAGTGCGGCTGCGTAGGGCAGGAGACCACCGGGGCGGGCGGGCTCGCCAAGGCGCTGCGCACCGTCCCGGTCGTCCTCGACATCGCCGAACGGGTGCGCCGGGCCAACCCCGGCGCCTGGATCATCGACTTCACGAACCCGGTCGGGATCGTCACCCGGGCCCTGCTCGCCGCCGGGCACAAGGCGATCGGGCTGTGCAACGTGGCCATCGGCTTCCAGCGCCATTTCGCCGCCCTGCTGGACGTGGCCCCGGCCGACGTCCACCTCGACCACGTCGGCCTCAACCACCTGACCTGGGAGCGGGGCGTACGCCTCGGCGGGCCCGACGGCGAGGACCTGCTGCCCCGGCTGCTCGCGGAGCACGGGGAGTCGATCGCCGACCGGCTGCACCTGCCGCGTACGGTCCTGGACCGTCTCGGCGTGGTGCCCTCGTACTACCTGCGCTACTTCTACGCCCACGACGAGGTCGTACGGGAACTGCGCACCGGGCCCTCACGGGCGGCCGAGGTGGCCGCGATGGAGCGGGAACTGCTCGCCCTGTACGCGGATCCCGCGCTGGACGAGAAGCCGGCGCTGCTCGCCAAACGGGGCGGGGCCTTCTACTCGGAGGCGGCCGTGGACCTGGCGGCCGCCCTGCTGGGCGACGGGGGTTCGCCGGTGCAGGTGGTCAACACCCTCAACAACGGCACCCTGCCGTTCCTCCCCGACGACGCGGTGATCGAGGTCCAGGCACGCGTCGGCGCCTCCGGCCCGGTGCCGCTGCCCGTGCCCCGGCTGGAGCCACTGTTCTCCGGACTGGTCGCACACGTGACGGCGTACGAGGACCTCGCGCTCGACGCGGCCCTGCGCGGCGGCCGCGAGCGGGTCTTCAAGGCCCTGCTCGCGCACCCGCTGGTCGGACGGTTGGACCTGGCCGAGGGGCTCACCGACCGGCTCCTCGCGCACAACAAGGAGCACCTGGCGTGGGCCTGACCCTCCCTTCCGTACTGGCCATCGACGCGGGCAACAGCAAGACGGACGCGGCGCTGATCTCCGCCGACGGCACCGTGCTGGGCACCGGGCGCTCCGGGGGCTTCCAGCCTCCCCGCTCGGGCGTCGAGGCCGCGGTGGACGTCCTCGGGCAGGCCGTCTCGGCCGCTGCCGCGGCCGCGGGGCTGCCCGCGGCGGGGCCCGGATCCCCGTACGCCGCGCAGGTGTCGGCCTGCCTGGCCAACGCGGACCTGGCGGTCGAGGAACGGCAGCTGACGGAGGCGATCGGCGCCCGCGGCTGGGGCGCGGCCACCGAGGTACGCAACGACACCTTCGCGATCCTGCGGGCCGGGGTGGAGGAGCCGTGCGGGGTCGCGGTGGTGTGCGGGGCCGGGGTGAACTGCGTCGGGATGACCCCGGACGGGCGCACGGCGCGCTTCCCCGCGCTCGGTCGGATCTCCGGCGACTGGGGCGGCGGGGGCGGACTGGCCGACGAGGCCCTGTGGTCCGCGGCCCGGGCCGAGGACGGGCGGGGCGGACCGACGGAGCTGGCCCGGGCCCTGCCCGCGCACTTCGGGCACACCTCGATGTACGAGCTGATCGAGGCGCTGCACCTGGGACGGATCCCCGGCGGGCGGCGGCACGAACTCGTCCCGGTGCTGTTCGCGGTGGCGGCCGCCGGGGACCCGGTGGCGGGCGCGCTGGTGCACCGTCAGGCGGACGAGATCGTGACCATGGCGACGGTGGCGCTGCGCCGCCTGGAACTCCTCGACCGCGAGGTCCCGGTGGTGCTGGGCGGCGGGGTGCTGACGGCCCGGCACCCGCAGCTGAACGACCGCGTCGCCGACGGCCTCGCCGAACGGGCCCCGCTCGCCAGGATGCACGTGATCACGGCGCCGCCGGTCCTGGGCGCGGCCCTCCTGGGCCTGGACGCCCTCGCCGCCCCGCCCCCGTCGTACGCGCGGCTGCGCGCACGGTTCGGGGTCCCGCCGGCCGCGCCGTCCGGTGCCGGACCCCGTGCCCGATTCGAGTGAACCCGCCCCTGGAGGGCACGGATCTGGAACCGTGGCGGTCTCGTACGCGTATTGACGATGAAGGGGTGGCGGGCGCGCGGCGGGGGGTCGGATCGTCCGGGATTCAGCACCGGG
This sequence comes from Streptomyces sp. NPDC096339, assembly GCF_044762985.1. Classification (NCBI taxonomy): domain Bacteria; kingdom Bacillati; phylum Actinomycetota; class Actinomycetes; order Kitasatosporales; family Streptomycetaceae; genus Streptomyces; species Streptomyces sp. NPDC096339. The sequence goes on from NZ_JBIWFI010000049.1 coordinate 19,903, forward strand.
TGGTGTGACCGTCCGGCACTGACGCCATACTGCTCCGGACAGTGGACAGGACCGAGGGGGAGGTCACGGTGGCGATCACATCACGCGCGCCCGCGCCCGGGGGCGGTGTCTCCGTACCGTCCGCCGGTCCGTCGGGGCCGCGGCCCGGCGGGCCGCCGGGCCGGGGTACCGCCTGGGCCGAGGGCGTGGAGCGGCTGCGCGAGGCGGCGACGACCGAACCGGGACGGCTGCGGATCATCGGCGCCGCCCTGGCCGCCCTGGTGCTGCTGTTCGGCGCGGTCAGCGTGTGGGAGATCTCCGGCCGGTCCACCGCCGCCGACGACGTCGTGGGCCGCAGCCAGCCGCTGAGCGCGGACGCGGCGAGCATCTACCGCTCCCTCGCGGACGCCGACACGACCTCCTCCAGCGGCTTCCTGCTCGGCGCCCAGGAGCCGCGCGAGGTCCGCCAGCGCTACGAGAAGGACATCGCCAACGCCTCCAAGCTGCTGGTGAACGCGGCCGCCAACACCGGCGGCAACGAGGACTCCCGCGCCCAGATCGCCCTGCTGAGCGAGCAGCTGCCGCGCTACACCGGGCTGATCGAGCAGGCCCGGGCCGCCAACCGGCAGGGCATGCCGCTGGGCGGCGCCTATCTCCGTTACGCCAACGAGCAGATGACCACGCAGCTGCTGCCCGCGGCGCAGCGGCTGTACGAGTCGGAGACGGGCCGGCTGTACACGGACTACGACGAGGCCCGCGCGTGGCCGCTGGTCTCGCTCGGAGTGGGCCTGGTCGCGCTCGCCGCCCTGGTGTGGGCGCAGCGGCGCAACTACCGTCGGACGAACCGGGTCTTCAACCACGGACTGCTGGCCGCGACGGCCGCGTCGGTGGTGGTCCTGCTGTGGCTGGCCGTGGGGCACACGGTGGCACGGTCGGACCTGAGCTCGGCCCGGACGGAAGGGCAGGAGTCGCTGAAGGTGCTGAACGACGCGCGCATCGCCTCGCTCCAGGCGCGGGCCGGGGAGAACCTGACGCTGGTCGCGCGGGGCGCCGTACTGGCCGAGGACAAGAAGTCCGACAAGTACGACGTGGAGTTCATCTCCAACATGAAGCAGCTGGACAACGGGCTGGCGACGGCGCTGCGGCTCGCCGACGACGCGGCCGGCCGGGAGCCGGTGAGCCGCGCGGTGGACGGTGCGAAGCAGTGGCAGCAGCGGCACGCCGCGGCCCGGGAGGCGGACTTGAAGGGTGACTTCGAGGCGGCGCTGACCCAGGTCGTGGGGGACGCGCAGCACAAGGACACCAGCGGGGCCGCTTTCGACACGGTGGACGCCTCCCTGGAACAGGCGGTGGCCCACGAACAGCGGGAGTTCACCCTGGCGGCGCGGGACGGGCTCGGTGCGCTGGGCGGTCTGGTGACGGGCTCGGCGGCCCTGGCGGTCGTCGGCGCGGCGGCGGCACTGCTCGGTATCGGGCGCAGGCTTTCGGAGTACAGGTGAGCGCGATGCGGATACGAGCGAAGCGGGTCTCCGAGGGCTTCGAGGGCCGCACCCCCCGCGGCCCCCTCGGCGCCGCCGCGGGCCAGGCCGGTCCGGACGGCGCGGGCAGCGCGGGGAGCGGTCACGGTGGCGCGGCCGGGGCCGGCGGCCCCGGCGCGGGCGATCACGCGGCCGCGGGCGGGAGCGCCCACGGCGGGCACGGGGGTTCCGGGGGCGGTGGGGGGTACTACGGCGGTGCTCCGGACGGGCCCTTCCCTGCTCCGCGGGCGGCGCGGACCCGGCGGACCCGGTTGCGGGGGTGGGGCGGGGTGACCGCCATGGCCGCCGCGTGCGTCATGACGGCCGCGGCCGTGCTGCTGCCGCTGACCCAGGCCGCGCCGGACTCCGGCCGCCCGGGGGTCTACCGCGGGCCCGCCTCCATGGCGGTGGCCCCGGCGGCGCCCTCCGACACCTGCCAGGACCCGGAGGCGAGCCTGCGCCCGTCCGCCGTGGACGGGGCGACCATCGCCCGGATCAAGGCCGCCGGCAAGCTCGTCGCCGGCGTGGACCAGAACAGCTTCCGCTGGGGCTACCGCAACCAGACCACCACCGGCGGCACCGGCCTGGAGGACCAGTCCAACCAGGGCCGTCTCGACGGCTTCGACATCGACCTGGTCAAGGCCATCGCCAAGGACATACTGGGCGACGAGAAGGCGGTCATCTACCGGGCCATCCCCACCAGCCAGCGCATCCCGGCCCTCCAGGAGGGCCGGGTCGACATCGTCGTGCGGACCATGACGATCAACTGCAAGCGGCTGGAGGACGTGGCCTTCTCCACGGCCTACTTCGAGGCCGGGCAGCAGGTGCTGGCCCCCAAGGGCTCGCCCATCACCGGGTACGACACCTCGCTGAAGGGCATGAAGATCTGCGTCGCGGCCGGTTCCACGGCGGAGGCCTCCCTGAAGGCCCAGTCGTACGGCGCGGCGCCCGTCACCGTGCCCAACCAGCTGGACTGCCTGGTCCGCCTGCAGCTCGGCGAGGTCGACGGGATCATCACGGACAACGCCCTCGCGGCCGGCCAGGCCGCGCAGGACCCCTCCGTGCGGCTGGTCGGCTCCCCGTTCACCCGGGAGTTCTACGGTGTCGCCATGAACAAGGACGCCTCCGACCTGGTCCGCCGCGTCAACAACGTGCTGGAGGGCTACCGCGCGGGCGGCGCCAGCAGCCCGTGGATGGTCTCCTACCGCAAGCACCTGGAGGCCGTGCTGCCCGGGGTGACCGCGCCGCCGGCGCCCAAGTACCGGGACGGCTGAGGCCCGTGGCGGCTGATTCCGACACGGAGGGACGAGAGGGGCGATCGGTGGAGGCACTGTCGGTGGAAGGCGGATCGGCGGTGATGGACAGGGACGGCGTCGACCGCGCCCTGGCCAGACTCGGCGCGGAGCACGAGGCCGTGGAGACCTCGCTGCTCGCCCTCCAGGACCACGCCGGGCGCCGGCTGCTGGAGGGCGCCGGACTGACCGGGCTCACCGAGGAGCGCTGGGCGGCCGCCGAGGCCGACATCACCCGGCTGTGGACGTACTTCGACGCCTACAGCGGGGCCCTGACCGCGGCCCGGCAGATCCGGGAGCGGCGCCGCTGGCCGAACCGCGAGGACCTCGTCGAGCTGACCGAGCGGCTGCGGGGGCCCGGCGTGCTGATCGCGGGCGCCGCGACGGAGGGCGCCGCGCTCGCGGAGCGGCTCTCGCTCGCCGAGCTGGTGGCCCGGATGAACGACCTGTACGCGCGCTCGCTGGACGTGGTGGTGGCCGCCGACGCGGTGTGGTCGGCGCTGCCCGCCCGCATCGACCTGCTCGCCGCCGAACTGCACCGCACCCGCTCGCTGGCCCACTCGGTGGGGGTGCGCCCCGGTGAGCACCCCTCGGGCGACGACCTGGAGGACATCACCGCCGAGCTGACGGAGCTGCGGGCCCGGGTGATCGCCGACCCGCTGGCGTTCTGGCAGCCCGCCGCGGGCAGCTCGGCCCCCGGCGGCGGCCGCCCGGACACCGGGCGCTACGACCGGGCCGCGCTGGCGCTGGAAGACGTACGCCGTGAGGTCGAGGCGGTGCTGGACGTACGGCAGGACGCCGAGCAGCGGCTGATCAGCCTGCGGGACGTGCTCTCGCGGGCGGACCGGACCCTGTCGGAGGCGCGGACCGCGCGCGGCGAGGTGCTGGCGAAGATCGCCGCGTCGGAGGTGCCCGCCGTCAGCGGCCCGCCAACGGTGCTCCAGGAACAGCTCGCGGCGGCTGCCGAGCACCGGCGCCACGCGCGCTGGCACCGGCTCTCGCCGCTGCTGGAATCCCTGGAGGAACGGGCCGAGGAGGAACTGCGCAGGGCCCGTGAATCGTTGACCGCTGTGACGGCCCCGCTGGCCGTGCGGGCCGAGCTGCGCGGGCGGCTGGACGCGTACAAGGCGAAGGTGGCACGGCACGGCATGGCGGAGGACCCTCTGCTGATGGAACGGTACGACACGGCCCGGCGGATGCTGTGGAGCGCGCCCTGCGATCTGCGCGCCGCCGAGCAGGCCGTCCTGCGCTACCAGCAGGCGACGGCGGAGGCCTTGCAGGCCGCGGAGACTCCCGGAAAGGACGGCGCATGAGCCTGGTGGGAACGGCGTGCCTGCGCCCCGGCTGCCCGGGGACGTACGAGGACATGGGCGACGGCGACCTGTACTGCGACACCTGCGGACTGGCGCCGGTGGGGGCGGCCCTGGCGGGCGCGGAGGAGCTGGTGTCGCCGCCGACCGCGATGACGAGCGCGGCGCGGGGCGCCGCTGGTTCACGGGGGTCGCAGGGTTCGCAGGGATCGGGCTCCTCGCGTTCCTCGTCCTCGGCCTCGACCTCGGCGCGTTCGTCCCGTTCCTCGCGCTCGTCCTCGTCCCGGCGCTCGGTGTCGGGGCGGCTGTCGCGCGCGCTGTCGGGGGCGGCGTCCACCCGTTCGGTGTCGGTGCGCAGTACGGGCCTGTCCGTCTCGGCGTCGGGGCGCAACCAGCTCGGTGCCGGGCTGGTCAAGGTGCCCGAGGTGCCGCGGCCGGATCCTTCGACGGCGGTCCTGGAGAACCCGGAGGTGCCGGAGCGCAAGCGGTTCTGCTCGCGTTCGGACTGCGGGGCCCCGGTGGGCCGGGCGCGCGGTGACCGCCCCGGCCGGACGGAAGGGTTCTGCACGAAGTGCGGGCACCCGTACTCCTTCGTGCCGAAGCTGCACGCGGGTGACGTGGTGCGCGGCCAGTACGAGGTGGCGGGCTGCCTGGCCCACGGCGGGCTCGGCTGGGTGTACCTGGCGGTGGACCGGGCGGTCTCGGACCGGTGGGTGGTGCTCAAGGGCCTGCTGGACACGGGCGACCAGGACGCGATGGAGGCCGCGATATCGGAGCGGCGCTTCCTCGCGGAGATCGAGCACTCCAACATCGTGCGGATCTACAACTTCGTGGAGCACCTGGACCAGCGGACGGGTTCGCTGGACGGGTACATCGTGATGGAGTACGTCGGCGGCAAGTCGTTGAAGGAGATCGCGAACGAGCGGCGCCGGCCGGACGGGCGGCGTGATCCGCTGCCGGTGGAGCAGGCGTGCGCGTACGGCATCGAGGCGCTGGAGGCGCTGGGCCACCTGCACAGCCGGAACCTGCTCTACTGCGACTTCAAGGTCGACAACGCGATCCAGCAGCAGCACCAGCTGAAGCTGATCGACATGGGCGCGGTGCGGCGGATGGACGACGACGAGTCGGCCATCTACGGCACGGTGGGCTACCAGGCGCCGGAGGTGGCCGAGCTGGGGCCGTCGGTGGCCTCCGACCTGTACACGGTGGCGCGGACGCTGGCCGTCCTGACCTTCGACTTCCAGGGCTACACGAACATCTTCGTGGACTCGCTGCCGGACCCGGAGCACATCGAGGTGTTCCAGCGGTACGAGTCCTTCTACCGGCTGCTGGTCCGGGCGACCGACCCGGACCCGGGGCGGCGGTTCGCGTCCGCGCAGGAGATGGCGGACCAGCTGACGGGTGTGCTGCGGGAGGTGGTCGCCCTCCAGACGGGCCGGCCGCGGCCGCAGCTGTCGACGCTGTTCGGTCCCGAGACGAAGGTCCCGGACACCCAGCTCTTCACGGACACGGCGGACAGGCCCGTGTCCCGACTCGGCCTCCGCGAGGTCGCCCCCGGCCCGTTCGCCTCCCGGCGGGGCGGCGGCCTCGCCGGCCTCCTGGGCCGCGGCCCTGCCGCTCCGCCACCCGCGGCGGCCGGGGCCCCGGGCGGAACGTCCGCTCCGGGCACGGCCTCACCGGGCGGCTTCGCCGTGCCCGCAGGGGCATCCGGTCGCGGCGGGGCCCACGCGCCCGGGGGCGCTCCGCTGCCCGCGGGGGCACCCGGTACATGGGCACAGGCGCCCGGGGGCGGCACCCCGTCGGGCGGCGTCCCGCTGCCCGCGGGCGCCGCCCCGCCGATGGCACCGGCCCCGGGCGGGGCGTCGGGCACGTGGGCGCACGCGCCCGGGGGGACTCCGGCGGCGCCGGCGCCCGGCGGGGCCGTGCCCGGGATCGGGACCACCGCCACGCACGTGGCGGGGGCCGCGGTGCCGGCGCCGCGGACGGCTCCGGCCGCCGTGCCCGCACCCGCGCCCGTGTCCTCGCCGCCCGCCGCGGGAGCGGGAGCGGCACCGGCGGGAGCGAGACCGCTCGACACCCGCGGGACCGCCCTCGCGCTGCCCGTGCCGCTCGTGGACGCGGGCGATCCCAACGCCGGGTTCCTGGCCGGCCTGCTGGCCTCCGCACCCGGCGAGCTGATCGCCGCCCTCGCCGCGGCACCGGCCGACTCCGCCGAACTGCGGCTGCGCCGGCTGCGGGCCCAACTCGAACTGGGCGAACTGCCGGAGGCCTCCCGCACGCTGACGGACCTGGAGGAACTGCACCCGGACGACTGGCGCGTCGTCTGGGCCCGCGGCATCGCCTCGCTCGCCACCGGGGACGACGAGATCGCGGCCCTGTCCTTCGACGCGATCTACGACGCCTTCCCGGGCGAGCCCGCGCCGAAGCTGGCCCTCGGTCTGTGCGCCGAGGTGCTGGGCCAGTTGGACAACGCCGCCGAGTACTACCGCCTGGTGTGGAGCACCGACCCGGGCTTCGTCAGCGCGGCCTTCGGTCTGGCCCGGGTCCAGCTGGCCGCCGGCGACCGGGACGGAGCCGTGCTCACGCTGGAATCCGTACCGGAGGCGTCCATCCACTACACCGCCGCCCGGGTGGCGGCCGTACGCGCACGTCTGCGCGACCGGTCCCCGCAGGAGCCCCTGATGGCCGATCTGACGGCCGCCGCCGAGCAGGTGGAGGCGCTGCGGCGGTTCGGTCTGGACCCCGAGCGCCACGAACGGCTCGCCACCGAAGTTCTGGGCTCGGCCCTGGACTGGGTACTGTCGGGTAGCCGGGGTTCCGACCCCGGTCGGACCTCGCTGCTCGGCAGTCAACTGGACGAGCGGGGCCTGCGCTTCGGGCTGGAGCGCTCGTACCGCGTGCTCGCGCGGCTGGCGCAGCGGGGCGAGGAGAGGATCGAACTGGTGGAACGGGCAAACCGTTTCCGTCCCCGGACGTGGGTGTGAGTGATGTCGATGCATCGGCCGTCGGGCTGCCCCAGCTGCGCGGAACCCCTGGAGGAGGGTGACCGTTTCTGCGGAGTCTGCGGATACGCCGTCACCGTTCCTCCCCCGGCGGTGTCCGCGGACCGCCCGACGATCGAGTTCCCACCTGCGCCACCGGCCGCTCCGGCCGCGGTGGCGCAGGCGGCGCCCCCTGCCCCGGCCGCCGCTCCCGCGGTGCCGCCCGCCGCACCGCCGACCGTGCCGGCCCCGGCCGGTTACGCCGCCGCGGCCCCCGGCTGGGGCACGGTCGCCTCCGCCGCGCCGACCCTGGTCGATGCCCCGGCGGAGTCGCCGTGGGCCCCGGTCGATCCCACCGAGCACGCGCACGGCGGCGGACCGGAGGGGCCGCAGGCCAGGTACGACCTGCCCGGTGGCGGCACTCCGCCGGGCGGCTCCACTCCCCCTGAGGGCACCGCCTGGGCCGCGCCCGAAAACCCGTACGCGGAAGCGCCCCGCGCCGACGTCCCGTACGAGGCCCGGTACGAAGCGCAGTACGAAGCGCAGTACGAAGCCCCGTACGAGGCCCCGCACGAAGCCCCACCGCAGGCCCCGCACGAGGCCCCGCAGCAGGCCCCGCACGACGGCAGCGGCGCCGAGCGCGAAGCCCCGTACGCCGAAGCCCCGCAGGCGGCCGGCAAGACCTGTGTCGCCTGCCGCGCCGGGCACGTGGACACCGACGGGTACTGCGAGCACTGCGGGCACGCGCAGCCGCGCGAGCGGGACCACCTGGAGGAGGAACTCGGCAGCGTCGCCGCCGTCAGCGACCGGGGCCTGCGCCACCACCGCAACGAGGACTCGTTCGCCGTGGCCGCCACCGCGCTGCCCGACGGCTCCACCGCCACCGTGGCCATCGTCTGCGACGGCGTCTCCTCGGCCAGCCGGCCCGACGAGGCGTCCGCCGCGGCCGCCGCGGCCGCCAACGAGGCACTGCTCGACGCGCTCCCCCGCGGCGCCCACCCGCAGGAGGCCATGCACTCCGCGATCCTGGCCGCGGCGGCGGCGGTGAACGCGCTGGCCCCCGAGGTCCCCGGCGCGCAGAACGCCCCCGCCTGCACGCTGGTCGGCGCCGTCGTCGGCAGTGGCCTGCTGACCATCGGCTGGGTCGGCGACAGCCGCGCCTACTGGGTGCCGGACGACCGGGCCGCGCTCCCGCGCCGCCTCACCGAGGACGACTCCTGGGCTGCCCAGATGGTCGCGGCGGGCCTGATGGGCGAGGCCGAGGCGTACGCCGACGTCCGCGCGCACGCCATCACCGGCTGGCTGGGCGCGGACGCGTACGAACTCGAACCGCACACCGCCACCTTCAAGCCGGACCACCCCGGGGTGGTCGTGGTCTGCACCGACGGCCTGTGGAACTACGCGGAGTCCGCACGGGAGATGGCGCAGGTGCTGCCCGCGGACGCCGCCACCCGCCCGCTGCACAGTGCGCAGGTACTGGTGGGCCATGCCCTGGACGGCGGCGGGCACGACAACGTCACCGTGGCGGTGGTCCCGTTCACGGCGCTCGCGCAGGCGCAGGAGCGGGCACAGGAACAGGCGCATGCGGAACCGGAGTCCGGGACAGATACGGAAGCGGGAGCACGCCCCCAGCTCTGACCCCGCCCGCCCCCTGCCCCGCCCGACCGCCCACCCACCCCTCCGCCCGCCCGAGCCTTCAAGGAGTCCAGTCGATGGCGAACTTCGCCAAGCCGAGCGCCCCGCGCTTCGGCGTGGAGGTGTACCAGAACGAGTTCCTCCCGGAGGGCGGGCGGGAGGTGCACGCCATCGTCACGGTGACCGCCACCGGTGGTGCCGCCGCCACCCGCGCGAGCGTCGACCGGGGCACGGCCGCCGTCGTGATCATGGTCGACTGCTCGGGGTCGATGGAGTACCCGCCGGACAAGATGCGCGGTGCCCGCGAGGCCACGGCCGCCGCGATCGACACCCTGCGCGACGGCACCTCGTTCGCCGTGGTCGCCGGTACGCACGTGGCCAAGGAGGTCTACCCGGGCCAGGGCCGCCTCGCCGTCGCCGATCCGGCCACCCGGGCCGAGGCCAAGGAGGCCCTGCGCGGGCTCGGCTCCGGCGGCGGCACCGCCATCGGCACCTGGCTGCGGCTCGCCGACGGCCTGCTGCGGGGCTCCACTGCCGCGATCCGGCACGGCATCCTGCTCACCGACGGCCGCAACGAGCACGAGGAGCCGGCCGTGCTCCGCGCCACCCTCGACGCGTGCGCCGGCCGCTTCACCTGCGACGCGCGCGGGGTGGGAACCGACTGGGAGGTCAAGGAGGTCACCGGCATCGCGAGCGCGCTCCTGGGCTCCGCCGACATCGTGGCCGATCCGGCCCACCTCGCCGAGGACTTCACGCGCATGATGGAGAACGTCATGGGCAAGGAGGTCGCGGACGTCGCGCTGCGCCTGTGGACCCCGGTCGGCGTGGAGATCCAGTACGTGAAGCAGGTCGCGCCGACCGTCCAGGACCTGACCGCCCGCCGCACCGAGGCCGGGCCGCGGGCGGGCGACTACCCGACCGGTTCCTGGGGCGACGAGTCCCGCGAGTACCACGTGTGCGTCCGCGTCCCGACCGCGTCCGTCGGCCAGGAGATGCTCGCGGCCCGCGCCTCGCTCGTCCTCCCGGGCGCGGCGCCCGGCGAACCGGTGACCACGCTCGCCCAGGGGCTGGTGCGTGCGGTGTGGACGGACGATCTGGTCGCGTCCACGGCCATGAACCCGCAGGTCGCGCACTACACGGGGCAGGCGGAGCTGGCGCAGGCTATCCAGCAGGGCCTCGAAGCACGCAAACTGGGCGATGTCGAAGGCGCGACGGCCAAGCTCGGTCGCGCCGTACAGCTGGCCGGCGCGTCCGGAAACGCCGACACTGCGAAGCTTCTGGCGAAGGTGGTGGATGTCGTGGATGCGGTGGCGGGTACTGTGCGGCTGAAAGCGAAGGTCGCCGACGCCGACGAGATGACCCTCGAAACGCGCTCGACACAGACCGTCCGAGTGAAGAAGACCTGACAAGACCTGAGAAGACCTGCGGCAAAGAACGCAGGGAGAAGAAGGGGGAAGCGCCGTCATGCCGACCTGCCCGAACGGGCACCAGTCCGCCTCCGACGACTGGTGCGAGGTGTGCGGCCACCGCATGGCGGCCCAGGAGACGCCGCCCGCGGCCCCCTCCTACGGCTACGGCTTCCCCCCGACCGGTGGTGCCGCGACCATGCAGGCCGAGCTCTGCCCGCAGTGCCGCACCCCGCGCGAGGCCCTGGCCCCGTTCTGCGAGGAGTGCCGGTACAACTTCCTGACGCGGACGGCCACCGCCGGGCCCGGCCCCCGGACCGGCGCCACGCCGCCCCCTCCTCCGCCGCCGCCGGCCCCGGCGCCGCCCGCGTACTCGCAGGACCACTTCGAGTACCAGGGCTCGCGGCCGTCCCGGGTGAACCGACCGGCCGAGCCGCTCCAGCGCGAGGACGACTGGATGCTGCCGCCTCCCGCGCACGAGGCGCCGCAGGAGTACCAGCAGTCCCCGCCGCAGCAGTACCAGCAGCAGCCCCCGGCGCCGCCGCAGGCTCCGCAGCAGCACGAGTACCAGCAGCACCAGGTGCCGCCGCAGCCCGCGCAGCAGCAGTCCTCGCCGCAGTTCACGCCCCAGTACCAGCAGCAGCCCGCGCAGCAGCCGTTCCCGGCACAGGGCGGTGCCTGGACCGCGACGATCGGCCCCGACCGCTCGTACTTCATGGCGATGATGCAGCGCAGCGGCCCGGAGGCGGCCGGGCTCAACCTGCCCGCGTACTCCCCGGAGCAGCACCTCCCGCTCTCCGGCGGCCAGATCACGATCGGCCGCCGCCGCGCCTCCACGGGTGAGTCCCCCGACATCGACCTGTCGGTGCCCCCGGAGGACCCGGGCGTCTCGCACGCGCACGCCGTGCTCGTCCAGCAGCCCGACCAGAGCTGGGCGGTGGTGGACCAGAACTCCACCAACGGCACCACCATCAACGGCGGCGAGGAGCCGATCCAGCCCTACGTACCGGTCCCGCTCGCCGACGGCGACCGCGTCCACGTGGGCGCCTGGACCACGATCACCATCCGCCGCGGCTGACCGCTGTCCGGCGGCTGATCCGCCGGCCGGTTCACCCGTCCCCCAGGGGCCATACGTAGGGTCCCTGGGGATCGTCGAGCCAGGACCACTGGCCGTCGGCGCTGACGGTGACGCCGAAGCGTTCGCGGCCCGGGCGGTCCTCGCGGCGCCACAGGTCCAGGGCCTCGCGGGGGTGCAGTACGCCGTCGGTCAGCACCAGCATGAACTGGAAGCGCTCGTTCTCGACCATCTCGTACGGGAGCCCGTGCCCCTCCACGATCTCGGTGGGCGGCGGCGCGGCCGTGGCCCCGCGCAGCGGGACGAAGTAGGCCGGGGTGTGCAGGAAGCGGCCCTCGGCGAAGCCGGCATCGCGGACGGTGAGGGCGATCAGCCCCGTCGACAGCGGGGCCAGGATCCGCGCCCCGGGCCGGCACTGGCCGAGCCAGGCGACGGGGATCATCGGCAGCGTGCAGGTCACCATGATCCGGTCGAAGGGGGCCCGTGAGGGGCAGCCGCGCGCCCCGTCCCCGGTGACCACGGCCGGGTGGTAGCCGAGCAGGGCCAGGTGGGCCCGCGCGGACTCGGTGATCTCCTCGTCCAGGTCCACGGTGGTGACGTGCTCGTCGCCGAGGCGGTGGCACAGCAGGGCCGCGTTGTAGCCGGTGCCCGCGCCGATCTCCAGGACGTCGTCGCCGTCGGCCGGCTCCAGGGCCGTCAGCATCTTCGCCATCAGGGAGGGCTGGCTGCTGGAGGAGACCAGGCGGCCGTCGCGCAGCCGGGTGGCGAGGGGGGTGTCGGCGTAGACGCCGCGCAGCCAGCGGGCCCGGCGCTCGGGGTCGGGGTCCTCGGCCCACAGCCGCTCGTGTCCGGCGCCGCGGCCGGTCCAGAAGTACGGCACGAACACGTCTCGGGGCACGGCGGTGAAGGCCGCGCGCCAGCGGGGATCCTCCAGCACGCCGGCGGCGGTCAGCTCCCGCACCTGGGCGGCGTGGGCGGTCTCCCGCAGGTCCCGTACCGCGGTGGTGCGTGAGGTGTGTGCGCCCATGCCTCCACTGTGCTGCGCGGGCGCCCGGGAGGCGACTGCGGGCGGTGGGTGGGTGCGGGGATGGGCCCTGGGGCCCCGGTCCTCCGTCCGGGCGTCTGAGACGATGGTCGGGTGAATGAGATTCCGCGGGGCACGCTTCAGGAGCAGACCTTTTACGAGCAGGTGGGCGGCGAGGAGACCTTCCGCCGCCTGGTCCGGCGCTTCTACGAGGGGGTCGCCGAGGACCCGCTGCTGCGCCCGATGTACCCGGAGGAGGACCTCGGCCCCGCCGAGGAGCGGTTCGCGCTGTTCCTGATGCAGTACTGGGGTGGTCCGACCACCTACAGCCAACACCGCGGCCACCCTCGGCTGCGGATGCGGCACGCCCCGTTCCAGGTCGACTCGGCGGCACACGACGCCTGGCTGCGGCACATGCGGGTCGCGCTGGACGAGCTCGGGCTGGCGCCGGAGCACGAGGCCCAGCTGTGGAAGTACCTGACGTACGCGGCCGCCTCGATGATCAACACCGCGGGCTGATCCGGACGCGGAGGCGCACCCCCAAGCGGAACGCGAGGGGGTGCGGGACGGTGACCGGGGGACGGGCTGGGGTCTGTCGTCAAACTCCCGTCGTCGCCCGCAGGGCAGACGGGAGTTTGACGGCAGACCCTAGACCGGGCGGACCTGGAGGGCGCCCAGGCCGCCGGACGCGCCGGGGCGGCGCATGGCGACGGAGCCGTACGGGGTGCGCAGCCGCAGCCAGCTCCCGGCGGCCAGCAGTGCCACCGGGGCGGGGGCTTCGGGAGCGGGTCCACCGGCGGGCACCGCGGACCGGACGGGCCGCAGGAAGCCCAGGGACTGCGCGGCGTGGACGGCGCGCAGCGGGAGTTCGGTGTCGCCCAGCGTCCGGGACCAGATGTCGCGGCCGATGCGGTCGCGCTCCGAGCGGGTGCGGTGCTGCGGGGGCAGCGCCTCGTCACGGGCCCGGAACTCGGCGACGGCCGACGCGACGGCCGCCCTCATCGCCTCGGGGGCGGGCAGCCCGGGTACCTGCTGCCAGCCGCCGCGGGGCGGGAGCACACCGGTCCAGGGCGGGCCGGTGACCGCGCCGGGCACGGTGGCGGTGGCCAGGGCCTCATCGACGTGCTCCAGGAGCTCACCGGCGGAGACCGTCAGGTCCAGCGGCGTCGCGACGGGCACGGCGAGCCGCACCGTGCGGATGGCCAGGACGTCGAAGGACGGCGGCCGTCCGAAGACGGCGAGCGCGCCGCCGCCCGCCTGGAGGCGGACCGCGGCGGCGCGGTCGTAGTGCACCAGCCGGCCCAGGAAGGCGGCGAGGTCCGCCGCCTCCCCGGAGTCGGCGAAGCGCAACTGCTCGTTCATGCCGCGAGGCGCCCTTCGGAAGCCGTTTCGGGTGCCTTCGGCTTGTCGAGGTACTCCTCCAGGAAGTGCCTCTCCTCGGCCGTGATGCGGCGGGGCCGCCCCTCGGCGAGGTTGTACGGGACGACCACGGTCTCGGCGCGCACGTACACCGTCTCGGGCGCGTCCTCGGTCGCCTCGTCCTTGACCTCGTAGCGGATGGTCAGGGACGCGGCGCCTATCCGGGTCACCCAGGATTCGATGAGGACCGGCTCGTGACGGTGCACGAGGGGCAGCTTGTAGTCGATCTCGTGGCGGGCCACGACGGAGCCGCCCGTGAAGGACTCACTGCCCTCCCCCGGCGCGAGGCGGAACATGAAGTCGATCCGCGCCTCCTCCAGGTAGCGGAGGAAGACGACGTTGTTGACGTGCCCGAAGGCATCCATGTCCGCCCAGCGCAGGGGGCACCGGTAGTGGTGTCTGGCCATGATGGTCGCCGGCCTCAGCCTCGGGTGAGCTTCTTGTAGGTGGCGCGGTGCGGACGGGTGGCGTCCGGGCCGAGCCGCTCGATCTTGTTCTTCTCGTAGGACTCGAAGTTGCCCTCGAACCAGAACCACTTCGAGTCGCCCTCGTACGCCAGGATGTGCGTGGCCACTCGGTCCAGGAACCAGCGGTCGTGGGAGACGACCACGGCCGCACCGGGGAACTCCAGCAGGGCGTTCTCCAGCGAACCCAGGGTCTCGACGTCGAGGTCGTTGGTGGGCTCGTCGAGGAGCAGCAGGTTGCCGCCCTGCTTGAGGGTGAGCGCGAGGTTCAGGCGGTTGCGCTCACCGCCGGAGAGCACGCCGGCCGGCTTCTGCTGGTCCGGGCCCTTGAAGCCGAAGGCGCTGACGTAGGCGCGGGACGGCATCTCGACGTTTCCGACGTTGATGTAGTCCAGCTCGTCCGACACGACCGCCCAGAGGGACTTCTTGGGGTCGATGTTGGCGCGGCCCTGGTCGACGTACGAGATCTTGACGGTCTCGCCGACCTTGATGTCGCCGGAATCCGGGGCCTCCAGGCCCTGGATCATCTTGAAGAGCGTGGTCTTGCCGGCGCCGTTGGGGCCGATGATGCCGACGATGCCGTTGCGCGGCAGCGTGAAGGACAGGTCGTCGATGAGGACCTTGTCACCGAACGCCTTGGAGAGGTTGTTGACCTCGACCACGATCGAGCCCAGACGCGGGCCCGGCGGGATCTGGATCTCCTCGAAGTCCAGCTTGCGCATCTTGTCGGCCTCGGCCGCCATCTCCTCGTAGCGGGCGAGGCGGGCCTTGGACTTGGCCTGGCGGCCCTTGGCGTTGGAGCGGACCCACTCCAGCTCTTCCTTGAGGCGCTTGGCGCGCTTCTCGTCCTTCTTGCCCTCGACCTTGAGGCGCTCGGCCTTCTTCTCCAGGTAGGTGGAGTAGTTGCCCTCGTAGGGGTGGGCGCGGCCGCGGTCGAGCTCGAGGATCCACTCGGCGACGTTGTCGAGGAAGTAGCGGTCGTGGGTCACGGCCACGACGGCGCCCTTGTACTGGGCCAGGTGCTGCTCCAGCCAGTTCACGGACTCGGCGTCGAGGTGGTTGGTGGGCTCGTCGAGGAGCAGCAGGTCGGGGGCCTCCAGCAGCAGCTTGCAGAGGGCCACGCGGCGCTTCTCACCACCGGAGAGGTTGGTGACGGGCCAGTCGCCGGGCGGGCAGCCCAGGGCGTCCATGGCCTGCTCCAGCTGGGCGTCGAGGTCCCACGCGTTGGCGTGGTCCAGGTCGTCCTGGAGCTTGCCCATCTCCTCCATCAGCTCATCGGTGTAGTTCGTCGCCATTTCCTCGGCGATCGCGTTGAACCGGTTGAGCTTCTGCTTGATCGGGCCGACGCCGTCCTCGACGTTCTCCAGGACGGTCTTGGACTCGTCGAGCTTCGGCTCCTGCATGAGGATGCCGACGGAGTAGCCGGGCGACAGGAAGGCGTCACCGTTGGACGGCTGCTCGATGCCCGCCATGATCTTCAGAACGGTGGACTTACCGGCGCCGTTCGGGCCGACCACGCCGATCTTGGCCCCCGGCAGGAAGTTCAGGAAGACGTCGTCGAGGATCACCTTGTCACCGTGCGCCTTGCGCGTCTTGCGCATGGTGTAGATGTACTCAGCCAAGAGAAACCGTCCGGCAGATCGATGGTGGGCAGATACACCCCATACTGCCGTACGTCCATCCCCCGGGGGAAACCCGTATGGTCAGGGCCCCTGAACCGGGCTCCCGCCGCGGAGGCGGCCGGCGGCCTGGGCCGCCGTCGGTCACACGGGCTGCGCGGGGGCCTTGCCGACCCGCTCGATGTGCCGGTCCAGCAGGGTCCGCAGCCGGTCCACGTCGGCGGGGTCCTGCGCGCCCCGCTTGGGCAGGACGGTGATGCCCGCGCCGTACTTGTCGGCGCTCAGCAGCACGAACGCCTCGGGGGTCTCCGTGTACCGCGGCACCATCGCCCAGGTCAGGCTCTGCGAGAAGGAGGTGGAGCCGACGGTGGCGCCCGTCTCCGTCACCACGGCACGGAACTCGCCCTGCTTCTCGACCAGCGCCTTGTGCACCCTCCTGGCGCCCAGCCGCGGAGCGAGGAAGAGCATCGCGAGCAGGGTCGTACCGATCACCAGCTGCAGGTACACGCCCCGGTCACCCAGGGTCATCCCGTGCTGCATCTTGTTCGCGGCCATCGCGAAGAGGATCACGGCCAGCAGAGGCAGGGTCCACCGTTGCCTGCGCGCCGAGGGGGCGAAACGCCACCGCGCCCTGATGCCCGCCGCCACGTCCGCAGGGGTCGGCCGGTACACCAGCTCGACCGCCGCGGCCTCGGCGGCCGTGGTCTCGGCGGCCGTGGTCTCGGCGGCCGTGGTCTCGGCGGCCGTGGTCTCGGCGGCCGTGTCCATGTCTTGATCCCCACCCGTGTTCATGGCCGGAAATGTAGCGCAGGGCAGGTACAGGTCAAGAACGAGGGTGATGGGCCCCGAATCCGGCCCGAGGAGCATGATCAACAGGCAGGATGGCCCGGACCCGGGGCCACGGCCTCTCGGACAGTGACGTACGGAGGCTTGATGGAGAACGCCTTGCTCGCCCTCGCCGGCGCGGTCGTCGCGGTGACGGGAACCCTGCTCGCGCCGATCCTGTCCCAGCGCGTCCTGGGCCGTGTCCAGGCGGAGCAGTTCGAGCGGCAGCAGCGGGTGGCCGAGGCCCAGTGGGCGCGGGAGCAGCGCCTGGCCGAGGTGCACAAGCGGCGCGCCTGCTACGTGACGGCGAACTCCGGCTACCGCCGCTACCGCATCGAGCTGATGACCTACCTGTGGCTGGTCCACAAGGGAGAGGCCACCCCGGAGGCCCGGGCGGAGCTGGGGGAGGCCCGGCACGGGATGCACACCGCCTTCGCCGAGGCCCAGATGATCGCCTCGGACGTGGTCCTGGCGGAACTGGACGGCATGACGCAGCGCCTCGCCACCGCGTACGCCCGCACCCTGCGCCTGGAAGAGGGGCGACCCGCGCCCTCCGGGTCGTTCCAGGAGATCCATGACGAGCTGCGGAGCATGAGCGGCCAGTGGACGGCCATGCGCACCGCGATGCGCACCGACCTGGGAGTGGACCCCGGCCCGGCCCCCGCGGGCCGGACCCCCGTCGGCCCCTGAGGCCCTGCCGCGGCCCTACCGGTCGGCCGCGGCGGAGCCGCTCGGCGAGGTGGAACCCCACCCGCCCGCTGATCGGCCCCCGACGGGCGGGGCGGCGCAGATCTCCGCCCGGGGCTGGTGGATGTGGCCCTGCCGGGCCGGTACCGGGCGGACGGGCTCGGCACTCCTCAGGAGGCTCCGCCCTCCTCCTCGTCCTGGGGGCGCTTGCGGAGCAGGAGGACCACCAGGCCGCCCAGGACCACCAGGCCCACCGCCAGGGAGGCGATGACCGGGGTGGCCGCCGAGCTGCCGCTCGTCGCCAGGCGTTCCTCGTCGGGGGTGGCCTGGGAGACGGGGGCCGCGCGGGTGCCCAGGGCCGTCAGGTCCGCCGGCTCGGCGGTGGCGCCCGACCCGGAGGCCGGAGGCTGCGGCCACTGCGCGTGGGCGGTGGCCGTGGACGCGGACTCGCTGGAGCCGGCCACGACCTGCGCCTGGGCCGGCACCTCGCTGGTGAAGACCCGGCCGACCGGCACCTTCGTCGCCCCGTGGACGGTGACCGTGGCCGCCCCGTCGGGCGTGCCCGCGGGCACCTCGAAGTACAGCCGCGTCCCGTGGACTGCGGTGCCCAGCGGCCGCCCCTCGGCGTCCACCACCCGCACCCCCATCGCGACCGCCGCGGCGTCGGGCACGACGGAGACGCTCCGCGCCCCGGTGTGCACGGTCACCGGGCCGATCCGGGTGCCCACCGCCCCCGACACCTCGCCCGGGTCCAGTGCGAGCGAAGCCGGCGGCTCCGGCAGCCGCGCGGCCGCCTTCTGGAGGTAGTCGGCGAGCTTCTCCGCAGCCGGGTCCGCCGCCTCGACCTGCACCTGGTCGGCCAGCCGCCAGATAGCCACCTGGGTGCCGGCCGCCGCGCTCTCCGCGGTGAGCGTCCCGGCCCCGGCCGCCTTGGCGAGCCCGGCCAGGTCGTTCAGCTGGGGGTAGGAGTGCTCCAGGACCCAGCGGATCCGCCCCGCGTCGCCGTTTCCGGCGAGCGGGCTGCCGCTCCAGCCGCTCTCCGTGTACCGGGCCTGGGGCTGCGCGTTGCCCGCCACCCCCACCCCGTAGGTCTGGAGCATGCCGCCGCCGTCGACCCGCATCTCGTAGAGCCCGGCCGGAATCTGCCGTACGGATCCGTCGCCGGCGCGCAGGACCGCCTGCCCGTACGTCTTCAGCCCGTCCAGCACCGCGCTCGCGCCCTCCGGGGCCCGGGGCGTCACCGGGCCGGAGTCGGCGGCCGCCCGGGCGCCGGGCGCGGCGGTGAGCGCCGCGGCCAGCAGGGCCACTGCCAGCGGGCGTCGTGTGGACCCCCGTACGGCAGGAGCGGGATCAGGAGCGGAGGATGCGGGAACGGCAATCGACACAGTCTTCCCCTTCGGGCCGAAATAGACCCAGGTGCCCGTGAGTACCGGGGAATCCTATCCGCCTCGAACACTCAGACCACCGCCGCGTTCTGATTGGGCATCAGCGGAGTCTCGGTCTTCACCACGCGCCGGAAGGCCGCGGTCCCCCGGTTGAGGTCGTGCCCGATGGCCGTCGCCTCGATGTCCGCCGAGAACCACCGGTCGCGCTCCCCGTCGGCGGGGGCGTCCCGCACCCGCAGCCGCCCGTGCACCACCAGTGGTTCGCCGACCGATACGGAACCGGCCAGGTTCACCGCGAGCGAGCGCCGAGCCCACACCGTGTAGAAGCTGGTCGCCCCATCGGTCCAGGCGTCCGTGCGGCGGTCGAAGTACCTCGGCGTCACCGCGAACCGGAACCTGGCCGACGGGCCGCCCGGCGTCTCCCTGAAGTCGATGCGCGTCGCCACGCAGCCCACCAGCGTCACCTGGGTGTCGTTCATCCCGGCCGCCCTCCCCCTCGTACGGTGCCCGCGCGGACCATCCGTACGGGCTACGCACCATGCTGGGGCGGAGCGCCGACACCCGCCGGGGCCTGTGGACTACTGACGGGTTGTGGACAACTTCGTCCCCCCTGCGGCGACCGTGGCGTACTGCTCGCGCACCTCGCGGTAGCGCAGCAGTTCCGCCGCCACCGGTTCCAGCACCCGGGCCCTCCCGCATCCGGCGGCGGCCTGGCGCAGCTTGCGTTCCGCGTCCTGCCCGTAGCGTCGCGCCGGGCCCCTGGCCGCGATCGAGCAGGCCCACTCCACCAGCGGCCCGCCGATGATGCCCGCCACCATCAGCAGCACGGGCGGCATCAGCTTCGGCTCCAGGACCCCGACGATCTGTCCGACCAGCCACAGCCCGCCGAAGATCTGGAGCAGCGTCATGGCCGCCTGGCCCAGTACGGCCGCCGGCCACCACGCGGGCCGCGGGGGCTTGGCGTTCGGCACCGCGACCGCCGCGCCCAGGGTCACCGCGATCTCGTCGAGGGCCTCCGGGAGCAGGTCGCCGCCGCGCACCGCCGTCTCCCGCACCGCCTGCGCCCACGGCTCGGGCAGGCCGGTGACCGCCTCGTCCGCGACGGCCCGCACGGCCTGCTCCACGCGCTGGCGCGCGGTCACCTCCTCCTCGACGGGGGCCTGCACCGCACTGGCGCCCCTGCCGCCGATCACGGCCAGCGCGGCCAGGCCCGCCAGGGTGCGGGGCGCGCGGCGGCTCTCGTACCACCGCCACAGCCGCAGCCACGGCGTCCCGCACGCCCGCCCGGCGTTGCGCCGCCAGGCCCGCTCGGCGGCCAGGCCGGCCGCGTACGCCCCGACGGCCTCGGCGAGCCGGTCCTCGAACTCGGTGCGCGCGGCCTCCCCGATCTCCGGCCCCGGGTGCCCGTCGGCCACGTACAGCGGCCTCAGGCGCGCGGCGGCGCGGTCCACATCGGCGGAGATCCGTCTGGTCGCGGCGCCCTTCTCCTGGGTGAACTGCGCCAGGAGCTCTCGCAGTTCCCCGACGCCTTCACCCGTCAGGGCGGAAAGTCCGAGGACCGTGGCCCCCGGCTCCCCGTGCTCGCCGAGGGCGATCCCGTCCTCGTCGAGCAGCCGCCGCAGATCGTCCAGTACGAGGTCCGCGGACTCGCCGGCCAGTCTGTCGACCTGGTTCAGCACGACGAAGGTCACCTCCGCGTGCCCGGCGAGCGGCCGCAGGTAGCGCTCGTGCAGGACGGCGTCCGCGTACTTCTCCGGGTCGACCACCCACACCACGGCGTCGACGAGGGCCAGCACGCGGTCCACGTGGTCGCGGTGCGCGCCGACCGCGGAGTCCAGGTCGGGCAGGTCCACGAGGACCATGCCGCGCAGGGCCTCCGCCTCGGAGGTCTCGCGGGGCCTGCGGCGCAGACGGCCCGGGATCTCCAGCCGGTCCAGGAGGCCGGCGGCTCCGTCCGACCAACTGCACGCGATGGGTGCGGCGGTGGTCGGCCTGCGCAGCCCGGTTTCGGAGATCTGCACTCCGGCGAGTGAATTGAACAGCGTGGACTTGCCGCTTCCGGTGGCTCCGGCGATCGCGACGACCGTGTGCTGCGGTGACAGGCCGCGGCGTGCGGCCGCTTCGTCCAGGACCCGGCCGGCCTCGGCGAGGGTCTTGCCGTCGAGGATGCGGGTCCGGGACAGGCCGACGAGCTGGCGCAGTGCGTCGAGGCGCGCCCTCAGGGCCCGGGCCTCGGGGCTGAGCGGCGGCGCGGCCGATTTGCCGCCGTCGCTGCCGGCGCCGGAGACGGCCCGTACGAGTGCGTCGTCGCCTTCCTCGCCGGTGTCCTCTTCGCCCTCGTCCGCCTCCGCCCGGCGCGAGCGCGCGATCAGTCCGTCGTCCCAGCGGTCGTCGGTGCGGTCGCGGTCCGGGTCGGTCAGGGCGTTCACCGCGTCACCTCTCCTTCTGCAGTACGGACAGTGCGGCGATGAGCTCGGCCTGTGGTTCGGGGGTCACTTCGAGTGCTTCCAGGGGGGCGAGCCGGCGGTCGCGTTCGGCGCGCAGCACCTGGTCGAGGTGGTCGCCGACCAGTTCCGTGCCCCGGTCGCGCAGCCGCAGGGCGGCCTGGGCTCCGATCCGTTCGGCGAGCCGCTCCCCCGCGGGGCGGGCCCGCTTGCCACCGAGGAGCGCGGCGGCAAGCAGGGCCGCGACGCCCTCGGGCTCGGGGGCGGGCTGCCGGTCGAGGGCGGAGACCTCTTCCTCGACGAGCTCCTCCAGTACGCGCCGCCAGCGCCGGACGGCCATGCCGATGCGTTCGCCCGCTTCCCTGTCGGGGGCGGACAGGGGCACGGCCCCGGAGGCGGGTTCGCGCTTCCAGGCCTCGGCGATGCGCTCGTCGGCGGCGGCGACGGCGCACTGGACGAGCGCGGCGAGGGAGTCGGCGAGGGAGTCGAGCAGTTCGGCGGCGCTGGTGTCGAGGGGGTAGCCGCGCCAGCGGGTGAGTGCGTCACCGGCCAGTACGGCGCCCCGGTCGAGGCGGCCCTGGATCCGCTTCCCCTCTTTCTTGTACGCGTCCTCGACGGCGGCGGTCAGCCGTACGGCGGCTGCGTGCTGGGCGGCGACGGCCGAGGCGAGCTCCGGCATCCGCCGCGCGAGGGAGTCGAGCGCGCCGAGGGCGGTCCGCCCGACGGCGTACTGGCGGGCGGCCGGATCCTGCGCGTGGTGGGCGAGCCAGCCGAAGAGGGGCGCGACGGCGCTGGCGGGGAGCAGCCCGCCGCCGCCCGCCGATTCGGGCAGCTCCGGCACGGTGAAGCGCGGTACGTCTCCCAGCCCGGCCCGGGTGAGGAGCGCGGCGTACTGGCGTGAGACCTCGGCGAGCACCTGGTGCGGGACGCGGTCCAGGACGGTGATGAGCGTGGCCTTGTACTGCTTGGCGGTGCGCAGCAGGTGCCAGGGGACGGCGTCGGCGTACCGCGAGGCGGTGGTGACCATCACCCAGACGTCGGCGGCGCAGATGAGCTGGGCGGCGAGGTTGCGGTTCTCGACGACGAGGGAGTCGATGTCGGGGGCGTCGAGGATGGCGAGGCCCCGGGGCAGGGTGGACACGGTCTCGACGCGCATCTCGCGGACCAGTCGGCCGGCGACGGGGCCGCGTCCCGGGTCGCGGGGGGACTTGCGGGGGACGGGCGGTCCCTCGTCCTCTTCGTGCGGCACCCAGACCCGCATCAGGTCGGGCAGTACGCGCATCCCCGCGAACCAGTGGTGGTCGTCCGGGTGGCAGACGAGCACCGGGATGCGCGTCGTGGGCCGGAGCACCCCGGCTTCACTCACCTGGCGGCCGACCAGGGAGTTGACGAGGGTGGACTTACCGGCTCCGGTGGACCCGCCGACGACGGCGAGCATCGGCGCCTCGGGCGCCTTCAGCCGGGGTACGAGGTAGTCGTCGAGCTGCGCGAGCAGCTCGGCTCTGGTCTGGCGGGCGCGTGGGGCGCCGGGCAGGGGCAGCGGCAGACGCACGGACGCGACCCGGTCGCGCAGGGCGGACAGGGCATCGAGCAGCTGAGGCCGAACATCCAAGGTCACCACATGCGAAGAATGCCCAATTTAGGACCATTTTTGAAGCTTATAAGTCCTCTGCGCGCCGAGCGCCACCTCAGGAGACATCCTGGACACAGTGGACGAGTGGGGCGCAGGCATAACGAGTGCACAACACCCAGGGCGCGGCGGCGCAAAAGCGATGCGGGAATCGCACCTGCCTGCGATTATCGGGACCGCTTCACCGAACCTACACATCGTGGCACGCGGGTGAAGCAACCGGGACAAGGCAGCCGGAGCCCTATCCTTGACCCGGCGCGGCCCACCACGGCCACCTTCCGGCCCCCGTAGCTCAGTGGATAGAGCAGGTGCCTTCTAAGCACTTGGCCGCAGGTTCGAGTCCTGCCGGGGGCACACCTTCTCCACCGAATCAGCCGGCAGTGGCCACCGCCACCGCCTTGGTGACGGAGATCCGCCGGGACACCCCCGACCACCGCGAGCCCGTGTCCCATGGCTTCGTCCGAGACCGTTTTCCACGGTACCCGGCGTCGCTGCCGCACGAGGGCGGGATTCCAGGTGCCGGCAGCGGCCTGGAGGTCATCGCGGCGGCGCGGCCACGCACCTCATGAGGAATCGTTCCGCGCGCGTTCCGGCTCGGCACCGGACCGATGGGTGCCCGGTTCGGAGAACCGCCGAACGTTTGACCGCCTGACGGGCACAATGCCGTTCATGGACGAACTCGATGCGGCGATCATCAGGCATTTGCAGCTGAACGCACGGCAGTCCAACAGGGAGTTGGCCCGCCGCGTCGGGGTGGCGCCTTCCACCTCGCTCGAACGCGTCAGGATCCTGGAGGAGCGGGGCGTCATCACCGGCTATCGGGCCGAAGTCGACCTCGCCGCGCTGAACCGGGACTACCAGGCCTTCGTCGCCGCGCAGGTACGCCCCCTCAACCGGGCGGTGATCAGCGCGTTCGAGGAGTCGGTCGGCAAACTCCCGGAAGTCCTGGGCGTCTTCGTGGTCGCGGGCAGCGACGACTTCCTGATCCACGTCGCGGTCCAGAACAACGAGGCCCTGCACGCCTTTCTGATGGACCGGCTCAGCCAGCGGCGCGAGATCGTCGGATTCAGAACGATCGTGATCTTCCGGCATTCGTCCCCGGTGCCGATCTCCGCCCTGCCCGACACGGAGCCGAAGCGTGCCGGCGAGGACGTGCGCGGCCGCAGGGGGCGTCAGACCCGCGCGATCAAGGAAGCGGGACTGGACGGCTGACACCGGGTCAGTGATCCACCGAGGTGCCTTCTGCGGCGAATTCCCCTTCCCCTGAACGGGTTCCCGCCCCCTCCCCGGTCCCCGACCCCGCGTGGCGCCCGTCCACCGGGCGCGGGCGTCCGCGTCCGCGTCGGCTCCCGGAGCGCATGTACAGCATCGCGCCGCCGGCCACCAGCAGCGGCAGGACCAGCAGCCATCCGCTGAACGCCATGACCACGACGGTGAATACGGTCGCGACGAGCGCGGCCCACCACATCGGCGTGCCGCGGCGCAGCAGCCGCAGCGAGGCGGCCATCCCGGCGGCCGTGACCGCGGCCAGGAACGCGGACGTCACGCGCATCAGCGGATCGATCGCCAGCGGCAGCAGCCACGCGACGAGCGTGCACGCCCCGGTCAGCACGGCCTGCACGGTCAGGCTGCGCCGTGGGACCTGCCCGGCGCCGCCGCCCTTCGCCAGCCGGCCCGGCAGCGCTCCGTCCCGGCCGAGGGCGGCCCCGAGTCGGGCCGCCCCGGCGATGAAGGTGTTCACCGCGCCCAGGCTCAGACACAGCGCGGCCGCGGCGGTCAGCCCGCGGGCGCCGTCCCCGAGCCCCGTCACCAGCAGGTCCATCAGGGGCACCGCGGAGGTGCGGGCGCCGTCGCCGAGCACGCCGATCGTGACGAACGACAGTCCGAGGTAGAGCGCGCCGACGGTCGACAGGGTGATGGCCGTGGCGCGCGGCAGGTGCCTTCGGGGATCGGTGAACTCGGCGGAGAGGTGGCTGGCCGCCTCCCAGCCGCTGAACGCGTAGAAGAGCACCAGGGCGGCGGATCCCACGGAGAGCCACCCGTCCGGCATGAAGGGGGTGAAGCGGTCCGCGGAGACGTGCGGAAGCGCGAACACGGTCGCACTCGCGAGCAGCAGCACCAGGAGGCCGGCGAGCACCAGTTGGAGCCGGCCCGACACCTGGAGCCCCGCGTAGTTGGCGGCGACGGCCACGGCCAGGATGAGCGCGGCCGCCCCGTACTCGGCGCCCTGCGGCAGACCGAGGACCACGGCCAGGTAGTTGCCCCCGGCCAGCGCGCCGGCCAGGACCCCCACCGGGACCGCGGCGTAGAACAGCCAGCCGACGCAGGCCGAGGCCCGGGGGCCGTACGCCCGGGCGACGAAGGACGACACTCCGCCGCCGTCGGGGTACCGGGCGCCCAGGGCGGCGAACGTGAGGGCGACGGGAACGCTGAGCAGCAGCAGGATCGCCCACGAGATCATCGAAGCGGGGCCCGCGGCGGCCGCCGCCAGCGCGGGCAGGGCCAGCACCCCCGGCCCCAGCACGGCCCCCATGTACAGGGCGGTGCCCTGCCCCAGCCCCAGACGTCCCCCGTGCACGGGCGTTCCCCTTCCCCTAGGGCGCGGCTCCCTGCCGAGGCCGGGAGCCGCGCCTGTCCAGACCACGCGGGGTGAGCCTAGGGAGCGATCCGGGGATCGAGAACGGGCACCGTTCGAACGTTCGGAGGGAAGCCGGGACCGGTGTCATCGGCGACCGTGCGGCGGGTCCGGGTGCGTATCGCCGGTCATTTGATCGCCCCGTCGCGGCGCGTCGGCGGGTGGGAGCACCTGGCGTGCACCCACCCGCCGGGACCGTCCGGCCAACGGGTGGGGCCGGTCCGGCTTCACTCCGCCCGGACGAGCCGTCCGTACGCCTCCGCCAGTGCCGAGGTCACCTTGCCCACCGGGTACGTGCGGTCGTCGACGGCCCTGACCGGCTGCACCTCGTACGCCGTCCCCGTGAGGAAGACCTCCTCGGCGCGGTCGAGTTCGGCCGGGTCGATCCCGCGCACGACCACCTCGATGCCGAGGCCGGCGGCGAGCGCGATGACCGTCTGCCGGGTGATGCCGTCGAGGAAGCAGTCCGGTGTGGGGGTGTGCAGGGCGCCGTCGATCACCAGGAAGAGGTTGGCGCCGGTGGCCTCGGCGAGGCGGCCCCGGAGGTCGAGGAGCAGGGCGTCGTCGTAGCCCGCCGCCTCCGCCTCGTCGCGGGCCAGGGTGCAGATGTTGTACAAGGACGCGGCCTTGGCCCGGACGGGCGCCGTCGCCGGGTCGGGGCGCCGCCACTTCGAGGTCCGCAGCCGTATCCCCCGGCTCGCCGCTTCGGCGGAGAACACGTGCGGCCATTCCCACGCCGCCACGGCGACGTGCGCGCTGGTGCCGGCCCCGGACACGCTGATCTGCTCGCTGCCCCGCCAGGCCACCGGCCGGACGTAGCCGTCCACGATGCCCTCGCGCCGTACGAGTTCCCGCGCGGCGGCGTCGAGGGCGTCCGCCGTGAACGGGAGCGAGTAGTTCAGCTCCCGGGCCGAGGCGCACAGTCGCTCGGCGTGCTCCGCGGACTTGAACATGCGGCCGCCGTAGACGCGGATGCCCTCGAAGACGGCGCCGCCGTAGTGCAGTCCGTGGGAGAGCACGTGCAGCCGGCCCTCGCGCCAGGGCACGAACCGCCCGTCCAGCCAGATGGTGCCGTCGCGGTCGTCGAAGGGGGCCACGGGACCGGTCACGAGGCGGCTCCTTCGGTGGTCGCGGGGGCGTAGTCGATGCGGACGGCCCGCTCCAGGTGCGCGTGGAACTCCTCCGCCTCGGCGGTGTCCTCGTGCCGGGACAGCACGAAGGCCGGGTAGCCGGTGAAGTCCGGGTAGGGGCGCACCACATCGCCCGGGGCGAGCATCTGCACGACGTGGTCGACCCGCCGATCGGCCCGTACCCCGTCGAGCCCGTGGACGGCCGTGATCGTGCCGTGGCCGCCGCACGGCACGATGTAGTTGGCCGCCGCCGCGACGGCCTCGGCGAGGCCCTCCCGGAGCGTGACGGTGGGCGGCAGGCCCGCCGCGAGGCGCAGCGCCTGAGCGGCGAAGTCGATGCCGGTGACGTGTCCGGCGATGTAGTGGGAGACTCCGGAGCCGCCGATCCGCGCCCCCATCTCCAGCAGGTACGGGGTGGAACCGCCGCGCAGGCGCAGCTCGGTGTGGGTGGGGCCGTACGAGACGCCGAGCGCGGCGTGCGCGGCGATGACCTCGCGCACGACGTCGGCCCGGACGGCTTCGGGCAGCGGGGCGGGCGCCCGGTAGACGCTCTCCTCGAAGTACGGGCCCTTCGGGTCGCCCTTGTAGCCGATGGAGAGGACCTGCACCCGGCCCTCGTGCACCAGGGACTCGACGGCGTACTCGGGCCCGTCCAGGTACTCCTCGACGATGAGGCCCGCGCCCCCGTCGGCGGTGCCGGCGGAGACCCGGCGGACCTCCGCCACCACCGCGCCGAGCGCGGCGGAGGAGTCGGCGCGGGTCACACCGAGGCTGGACATGCCGAGCGCGGGCTTGACCACGACCGGGAAGGTCAGGCCGGCCGACTCCACGGTCGCGGCGGGATCGTCGGCCGGGTCGAGGCGGACGAAGCGGGGCACGTTCAGCCCCGCCGCCGCGAGGCGCTCGCGCATGACCCTCTTGTCCTGGGCGCTGCGCGCGACCTCCACGCCGATGCCGGGCAGCCCGAGGAGCTCGGCTGCCTCCGCGGCGAAGGGCACGAGGGGGTCGTAGAGGGTGACGACGCCGTCGAAGGGGGCGTCGGCGTGCCGCTTGCGCAGGACCTCCAGGGCTCCGGCGGGGTCCGCGGGCAGGTCCAGGGGCAGCAGCTCGACCACGGCCGGGGGCAGTCGATCCGGGTCCACCCGCTCGTCCGGGCGCGGGACGAGGACCAGGTCGATGCCGGCGCGCTCGGCGGCTTCGAAGACCCAGGGCAGGCCGGCGCGCTGGTGGAGCAGGACGAGGGTGGGGCGGGAGTCGGTCACGACGGGTTCCTTGGCGCGGTGTTCTCCGCCGCGACGGCGGAGGGGGTGGAGGGATCGGAACAGCTGGAGGGGTCGGAGGCCGGGGTGGGCGGCTGCGGGGTCGGGGGGTGTGGCCGGGGACCTCCCACCGTGAGCCACACCCCGGCGGCCGACGCGGCGATCAGCAGCACGGACGGCGCTCCCGGCGCGGCGGCCGAGCCCAGGGCCCATTCGCCGAGCCGCACCAGGAAGGGAACGGCGAGCCCCAGGGCCGAGGTGAACAGCGGCCCCTTGCGCAGGATCAGCTCGTGGGAGATGAGGAACACGGGGGCGGTGAGGACCCCGCCGAGTACGGCCACGCCTCCCCAGTCCGCGGCGGACACCCCGCCGAGCGGCACGAACAGCAGCGCCGTGAGGCCGAGCATGAGCGTGCCCGCCCCGGTGACCGCGGGCAGGGCCGCGAGCGCCGGTACGTCCGACATGCGCTGCCGGTAGACGTAGCCGTAGAACGCGTACGTGAAGGTCCCGCCGAAGGCGAGCATCCCCCCGGAGAGGAGGGCTCCGGCCCCGGGGCCTCCCCCGGCGGCCGCGGCGCCGTCGGCCAGCAGGAAGCCGACCGCGCCGCAGCCGGCGAGTACCGTACCCAGCACCTTGCGGCGGGAGTTCGACTCGCGGAAGGCGAGGACGCCGACGACGAAGGTGATGCAGGGCAGCAACGAGACGATCAGCCCGACCCGCGAGGCGCCGACGTACCGGGTCCCGAGCAGGGTCCCCGTGTAGTACGCGAAGAACCCGAGGAACGCCAGGACCAGTACGGTCCGGGGCCGGGCGGCGGCGGTACGGACGCCGCTACGGCCGCGCGGGGTCAGCACGGCGAACAGGGTGATGGCCACGAAGGCCGTGGCGGTGCGCCCGGCGGCCACCGCGAGCGGCGGCACCCCGGCCACCAGGTGCCCGGAGAGCAGCCAGCCCGCGGAGAGCAGTACGACCATGCCGACGGCGAGGGCGGGTACGACCGCGCGGCCGCCCCCGCCGCCGGGTGCGTGGCCGGAGGCGTCCGGGGTCACCATTCCGCCCGAGCGAACTCCAGCGGCGGCAGCCGGTCCAGGTCGGCCTTGGCCCGGAGCAGTACGCGCTGGTCCTCGGTGAAGGAGTACCGCTGCCCGGGCTCGCCCTCGGGGAGGTACCGGCGGACCATTTCCTTGGCCCTGGCGCGGTATTCGTCGTCGGTGGTGACCTCGGCCTCCAGCTTCTCCATGGTGGTCACGTACGTGCGCAGCGCCTCCAGGGCCCGGGCCCGGTCGAGCCGCAGGAGCCCGCCGTCCTCGGGGGAGCCGAGGAGGGCTCCGTGCTCTCGGAACCAGGAGTAGAGGAAGACACCGGTGCCGGAGTCGAAGTTGCGGGTGGCGTCGTCGGCCTGCGGGTAGCGGAAGACCCGTTCCAGCAGGACCATGTCGATCTGCTCGTCGGCGAAGGGCACGAGGCCGCTGTCGGCGCAGGCGAGCACGGTCTTGGCGTCGACCTTGATCTCCTCCAGGAGTCCGACGAACCAGTTCATCTTCAGGGAGATGTTCTCGTCGAACGGCCACAGACCCTGGTAGTGCATCGAGTCGTGGAGGTAGCCCCAGATGGCGCGGGCCTCGTAACAGACGTCGGCGGCCAGGCCCGTGGAGGCGCGCGGCAGCGAGTCCGGGGTCAGGACGGCCGCGGCGGCGGGCAGCGCGTACGTCTCGTGGATCTTCCGCATCTTGCCGAAGAAGAACATGGCGTACGGCTGCTCGGTCACCTTGTCGTGCGCCGCCACGTTCTCGGGGAAGAAGACGAGGCAGGCGCCGCGGGCGAAGCCCTCGCTGCCCGTGATGAGGACGAGGGCCTGGCAGTTGTTCTTCGGGTGCGGGAAGTCGCCCGCCATCTGGGCCAGGGCTTCGGGCTCCTTGCGCAGGGCGAGGAAGCATTCGAGGCGCTTGCCCACGGGCGGGGCGCTGTTGGTGGTCTGGACGGGGGCGAGGAAGAAGACCGTTTCGCCGTCGGCCGGGGCCCGCAGGGCGTCGCGGGAGCGGGCGAAGTGGGGGCGGGAGCCGAGTCCGGCCTCCAGCCAGGCGTCGACGTCCCGGGCGAGCGCGTCGGCCTGGCCGTCGCGTCCGCTGCGCCGGTACCAGGCGGCCGCCAGGTCGCGTATCCGGCCCAGCAGGGCGGCGTCGTCGGCGGTCGGGTCGGTGACGGTGCC
The DNA here is from genome assembly GCF_044762985.1 of Streptomyces sp. NPDC096339. Classification (NCBI taxonomy): domain Bacteria; kingdom Bacillati; phylum Actinomycetota; class Actinomycetes; order Kitasatosporales; family Streptomycetaceae; genus Streptomyces; species Streptomyces sp. NPDC096339. Next base: position 49,828 of record NZ_JBIWFI010000049.1, read on the forward strand.
GTCGTCCTGCTGGCGGGTGCGGAAGCGGTTCACCAGGGGGACGAGTGACCGCGTCAACAGGTCGGCTTCGGCGAGGAGTCCGGCCGGGACGGGGGCGGCAGCGGGTACGAAGGCGGCAGCGGCGGTCATCGGGCGGCCCCCGCGGAGAGCTGCAGGGCGGAGTCGGTCTCGACGGCCAGCACCTGGTGGACGGTGAAGACCATCGGGACGGCGCCGAAGTCCCGCAGGACCCGCAGACCGCGCTTCTCGGCCGCGACGATGGTGGTGATGCAGCCCTCGACGCGGCCCTCGGCGCAGTCGATGGCGGCCTGCGAGTTGCTCAGCACCTCGTGGATCTCGGCGGTGGCGGGCACGAGGCCCTTGGGTGCCGGGTGGGAGGCGACGGTGGCGGGGACCCGCGTACCGCTGCTGGCGAACACCATGTTGTGGGTCGGCATGACGAAGCTGTCGATCATGTGCAGCCGGTGCAGGTTGGAGAAGACCAGGGTGTGCAGGGCCGGGTAGACGGCGCAGGCGGTCAGCGCGTGCCGCCCGTCGTCGGGTACGGCCTCCAGCGCGGCCTCTATCGACGAGTGCAGTTCGACGGTCCCCTCGACACCGCGCCGCCTTAACCATTCGTGCGACGCGGCTTCCAGATTGGTGCCGTGCGGACCGAGCGTGTGCAGATGACGGACCTCGTCGGGACGTGCGTACATCGTTTTCGATTTGCCCTTCCAGCGGGAACGGGAAACGCCGCCACCAGCGCAAAAGCGAGTGGCGCGTTGTTTATCCTCCCATCCTGGATTTCCGCCAGGGCAACAGGGGTTGGAGCGTGACTTGCCGTGCCGGAAACCTCCGACATGACATGTAATTCACAGAACAGAACCGGCCGGCGTTGCTCGAATTCGCCTCTCTTTGCGCGGAATCTGGAAGTCCGATTCCATTTCGGTGAATTCCGTTGAATTTTGGAGGTGTATTCAGGAGCCGGCGACCGCGCCGGAGAGGTCGCCGATGACGCCTCCGGTACCGCCGAAGCCCTTGACCGCCTGGTAGTAGAGCCACGCGGTGCTGTCGCAGGAGACCTTGCGGGCGCCCGCGTACTGGGCGCAGACCCTGCCGAGGTCGGCGTGGAAGGCCTCGTCCAGACGGTCCTTGGCGGCCGGGAACAGGCCCGCCGCACGGTGGTTGCGGTAGCCGAAGTCGTGGCGGGCGCAGGCCGTCGCGAAGGGGAAGCCGAAGGGGCTCTCCGGAGCGCCCGTGCAGTAGTCCGTCGACCAGTCGAAGCCGTACGGCTCCCACGCGCTCCGGTGTTCGCGCGCGTCGACCCACTCCTGGTGGCTGGCGGCGCTCGTCTGCGTCCAGCGGCTCAGCACCTGCGGCTTGTCGGCCGGCGCCGCGGGGGCCGCGACGGCGGAGGGGGCGAGGGCGAGCAACGCGGCCGCGGCGGCGGCGAGCACGGGGGCGAGACGGCGGTGCATGGCATTCCTCGCAGGTGGGGGAAGGGGACCACGGGTCATCCCGGCCAACTGCTCGGAGCGGGATCCGGTTACTTCTGATCCGGATCCCTCTCAGGTATGACGCCCTGTGGGACCTGCGGCAGCGATCCGGTTCGTCCTGGGGAGGGACGCGCGGGAGGGGTCCCGCCACCGAGACTGAACGGCATGAACCGACGCCCGCTCGTCATCGCCGCCGCCACCGTGGGAGTCCTCGCCACCGCAGCCTTCGCGCTGCCCAACCTCCCGCCCAACCCGCTGTCCGAAACGATCGACGACCACCTGTACAAGGAGAAGGGCAAGCGGTTCGCCACCGCGGCCGACGCCCCGACCCGTGGTGACGCGGCCTTCGCCCTGCCCTCGTGGATACCGAAGGACGCCAAGGACGTCCGCATACGGGTGCGCACCACCGGGGACGCCCGCCTGATCCGCTTCGACCTCGGGGCGACCCCGCTCGACGGCCCGCAGTGCACGGCGGGCACGCCGAACCGGGTGCGGGATCCGGATCTGGGCGCCAAGTGGTGGCCGCAGCACCTCCGGGCCGAGGTCCGGTCGGAGTGCCGGGACCACCACCAGTACCAGGTCGCCGTGCGCGGCAAGCGCGTCTACGCCTGGACCGACGGCACCCCCTCCCCGGTCGCGAACCCCCAGGCCGGCACCCCGGTGAGCGCACGCTAGAGGGAGTGGTCCCGAGTCAGTGCACGTACACGCGCGCCGGTTCCTCCCCCCGGCAGTTCGACCCACCGGATCCGCTCATCTCGCCCCGCCACGGACGCACTTCGCATCTCGCTCCCCCTCTGAACGTTCGGTCGGGCCAAGACCAGGCGGCCGCTCGACCCCGTCCTCTACTCTCGGGCGGGTGATCGATTACATGAGGCAGCTCGGCGGCGACACACCCGCGCCCGGGGGCCCGGCGGTGGCGGTGTGGTCCCTGGACACCCGGCTGGACGTGGTCGGCGGGCTCCCCGTCGCCGAGGCGGCGCAGGTGCTCGACGCGGCCGAACGGGAGCAGGCCGGCCGCAAGTTGCGGCCCGCCGACCGGCAGCAGTACATCGCCTCGCACCTCGGGCTGCGGCTGCTGCTCGGCGGCCGGCTGGGGCTGGCTCCGGGCGAGGTCGTCCTGGTCCGGGAGGACTGCCCGGGCTGCGGCGGCCCGCACGGCCGGCCCGCGGTGGCCGGGGGCGGGGTGCACTTCTCCCTCTCGCACAGCGGCGACGTGGCGTACGTCGCCCTCGCACCGGTGCCGGTGGGCGTCGACGTCGAGGAGGTACCGGCCGCGCAGGCCGTGGCCGACGTACTGGACACCCTGCACCCGGCGGAGACCGCCGAGCTGACCGCCCTGCCGGAGGCGGACCGACGGGCCGCGCTGGCCCGCGTGTGGTCCCGCAAGGAGGCCTGCCTGAAGGGGATCGGCACCGGGATCGGCCTCGGCCTCGTCGAGCCGTACGTGGGCACCGGCCCCTCCCCCGCCCCGGTCCCGAACTGGCACCTGACGGACCTCCCGTCCCCACCCGGCTACGCCGCCGCCCTCGCCGTGCGCACGTAGCGGGCCCGGACCGAAATCCGGCCGACCGGCCGCCGGGGTGTGGTCCGCCGCGCCGGGCCGTAATCCCCCTCACCATCCGTCACACCGCCGTTATCGTGGCCGCCATGGACATCCGCCGGGCCACGAGCCCCGCCGAGCTCACCGCCGCCGAGTCCCTCTTCGACGCGCCGGCCCGCCCCGAGTGGTCGGAGCGGTTCCTCGCCGCCCCGGGCCACCTGATGCTCATCGCCTACGTGGACGGCGTGCCCGCCGGAATGGTCTCGGGCATGGAGATGACCCACCCCGACAAGGGCACCGAGATGTGCCTGTACGAGCTCTCCGTGGACGAGGGCTACCGCCGCCGCGGGATCGGCCGCGCGCTGACGCTCGCCCTGGCCGACGAGGCGAAGGCGCGCGGCTGTTACGGCATGTGGGTGGGCGTGGACACCGACAACGACGCCGCCCTGGCCACCTACGACGCCGCCGGCGCGGTGGACGAGGGCACCTTCTCGATGCGCGGCTGGCCCCTGGCACGCTGACGGGCAGACCCGGGCGCCGAACGCGCGTGCCCGGCGCGGAGTCCCCGCACTCCCGCGCCGCCGGGGTCGGGCGTGCGGTGGGGCCCCGCAGGGCGTCGAACGCGGTGCGCTGCGGGTCCGCCGAGTGACACCCCCGCACCGCCGGGGTCGGGCGTGCGGTGGGGCGCCCCCGCAGGGCGTCGAACGCGCGTGCCCGGCGCGGAGTCCCCGCACTCCCGCGCTGCCGGGGTCGGGCGTGCGGTGGGGCGCCCCCGCGCCGTCGGGGTCGGGCGTGCGGTGGGGCGCGCCCCCGCAGGGCGTCGAACACAACCACGCCGCGCATGTCCGCTGCCTCCGCACGTTCGACGCCCGAGGAGGTGCCCCGGCGCACGCCCGACCCCGCCGGCCCCTCGCGCGCGGGCCGCCCCGGGGTACCGCTGCGCGGAGCAGTCCCCTACCCGCCCTTCCACCGTTCCCCGGGGCTCCGCCCGGACCCGCCCTGGGGCTCCGCCCCAGACCCCGCGCCTCAAACGCCGGCGAGGCTGGATGGGGGGCCCGGTACCCAAACGCCGGCGAGGCTGGAGGGGGGCCCGGGTCTCGGACGCCGGCGAGGGTGAGACTGCCGGTGGCGGAACGGCCGGGGCTCCGCCATAGACCCCTCGCGGCGGCGTGTCGTGCCGCCAGTCGGCGCACCCTCCGCGCGCCCCTGCCACGGCTCGCCGAGCATCGGCGGCATGACCCCATTCGCCGCCCTCCTGCCCGCCGCCGCACTCCTCGCGGGGACCGCCACGGCCCCCGCCCAGACACTGCGCTCCGACGCCACCGCCACCGCCACCTACGTCGTCGTCCTGAAGGACGCCACCCCGCGCACCCCCGCCCGTGCCGGCGCCCTGGCCGCCGAGGCGGCGGAGGCGGGTGACGAGGTCGACGCCGTATACGACGCGGCCCTGAGCGGCTTCGCCCTCCGCACCACCCCCGCCCGCGCCGCCGCCCTGGCCGCCGACCCCCGGGTGGCTTCGGTGGAGCCGGATGCGGAGTTCCGCGTCTCCGACACCCAGCAGCGGCCGCCCTGGGCACTGGACCGGATCGACCAGCGCGAGCTGCCGCTCGACGGCTCGTACACGTACGCGACGGACGGGCGGGGCGTCACCGTCTACGTCCTGGACACCGGGATCAACCTGGGCCACCAGGAGTTCGACGGCCGCGCCCGCCACGGCTACAACGCGGTGTTCCTGGAGCGCTCCGGCGACTGCAACGGCCACGGCACGCACGTCGCGGGGACGGTGGGCGGCAAGACCTTCGGGGTCGCGAAGGGCGTTTCGCTGGTCTCGGTGAAGATCGCCGACTGCCGTGGCTCCGGGCGGCTTTCCGAGATGCTCAAGGGCGTGGAGTGGATGGTGAAGGACGCCGCCCGGCACCCGGGGACCCCGGCGGTGGCCAACATGAGCATGGGCGGCTCCCGCAGCCGCGCCCTCGACAAGGCGGCGGCCCGCGCCGTGGCCTCCGGTATCACCTTCACCGCGGCCGCCGGCAACGACGCCGAGGACGCGTGCACCAGCTCGCCCGGCGCCGTGCCCGAGGTCATCACGGTCGGCGCGAGCGACGACGGCGACCGGTGGGCCCCGTTCTCCAGCCACGGCTCCTGCGTGGACCTCGCCGCTCCGGGCGTGGCCGTCGTCTCGGCGTGGAAGGGCTCCCCCACCGCCACGGCCCGGGCCTCGGGCACTTCGATGGCGGCTCCGCACGCGGCGGGGGTGGCCGCCCTGATCCTGGCGGAGGGCGTGGCGAGGACCCCGGCCCAGGTCTCCGCGGCCCTGCTCCACTCGGCCGTCCCGGACCGCCTGGCCGGCCTCCCGGCGAGCACCCCCAACCTGCTGCTGCACACCCCCACCGACCGCTAGCCGACTCCGCACCCCGACCGGTCGGTATCCGACGGGCCATCAGACTCTCCCTGATGGCCCATCAATTTCTGTGTGCTTCGCACGAAAACAATCCATTGACTTCTCATCACGACGACGCGTCAATATCGGCCACCGCACCGGCTCGACCTCCCCCACACAGCGGGTGGGGGGAGGGTTCGTCTGACGAAGGAGTCGCGACCCAGTGAGTACAACGTTCCGACGAAGAGTCCTGGCCGGGGCGGGCGCATTGTCCCTGGCCCTCACCGGTGGCGTCGTGGGCCTGGCGGGGACGGCTCAGGCCGCGACCAAGACCACAGCCGTTTTCGTGGAGTGCGACGCCCCCGCGCCGCAGGCCGACGGATCCGGCAACCAGAACTTCACTGTCACCCTCCCCGACGGCGCCAAGGCCGGGGACGTCGTCCCGATCAAGATCGACCCGGGCGCCAGCCCGCTCATCCCCGCCTTCGCGGTGACCACGGTGAACACCACCAAGGTCGCCCTGCTGGTCAACGGGGCCCCGCAGACCGTGACCGGCGCACCCGAGACGGTCACCGTCCAGCCGGGCGTGCCGCTCGACCCGGGTCCGGTCGACGGAACCATCAAGATCCCCGACGGCACCGAGGGCACGACGGTCGACGTCAAGATCGACCAGATGGTCACGGACGCCAACCTCGGCGGCTCGATCTTCACCACCGTCTGCACCCCGAAGCCGCGCCCGAGCGCCACGGTCGGCTCGGTGGCGGTCGAGGCCCTGCCCAAGGACCCGGTCACCACGAAGCTGACGCCCAACAGCGGTGAGGCGGGCACCGCCGTCGTCGCCACCGGCGCCAACTTCCCGGCCGGCGCCGTCACCTGCTCCGCCCTGCTCGCGGGCGCGGCGACCGGTGACACCGGATCGGGCACGGCGGACGCCGCCGGTGTCGCCACCTGCAACATCACGGTCACCAAGAAGGCCGACGCGATCAAGATCGACGGTGCGACGACCTCCAAGTCGTTCGTCTTCGTCGAGAAGGCGACCGGGGTGAAGAACCCGGTCGACGTGGAGGTCCTGCCCGGACCGCTGGCGCTCGGCCCGAAGGACGGCCAGCCGGCCGTCAGCTTCGGCGCGGTCACCATCAACGGCAAGTCCCAGTCGGTGGTCGGCATGTTCAACGCCGCGACCGTCCAGGACTTCCGCGGCGGCTCGCTCGGCTGGGACGTGACGGCGACCCGTACCCCGTTCCTGAACGCGACCACCGGCCACTCGATGGCGAAGGCGCAGATCGGCATCCAGCCGTCCTGCACCGTCACCAACCCGGACAGCCCGAGCACCTGCACCGCGGGCGCTCCGGGAGCCATCACCGACGTCCCGATGAAGGTCGCCTCGCAGAGCGCCGGCGGGGACGAGCTGACCGGCGGTGAGTTCGCCGTCGGCGGCGCGGGCATGATCCAGCTCCCGCCGTTCATGTTCGCCGACACCTACCAGTCGGTGGTCACCTTCTCCATCGCGTAACCCGTACCCGTACACCCGCGACACGTACGCGTACGGCCCGCTCGGCCCAGGGTGGTGGGGGGGGGGGGGGGGGCCCCCCCCCCCCCCCCCCGGACCCCCCCCCCCCCCCCCCCCCCCCCCCCCCCCCCCCCCCCCCCCCCCCCGGGCCCAACAAACCCC
>NZ_JBIWFI010000050.1:0-54986 GCF_044762985.1 Streptomyces sp. NPDC096339
GCGGGTGCATCTCCCTACCCCCCCCCGGGGGGGGGGGGTGGGGGCCCCCCCCCCCCCAACCGGGGGGGGGGGGGGTTTGCCGGGGGGGGGTTTGGGGGCGCGGGGGCCGGGGCGGAGCCTCGATCCTTCAGCCGGGTGCCGCCCTGCCTAGTGGCGGCCCGCGGTGAAGGCCTCGTACGCGTCGCAGACCTCCGCGGCCGGGCCGTCCATGCGGAGCACACCCGCCTCCAGCCAGATCGCGCGGTCGCAGGTCTCTCGGACGGTGCCGATGCCGTGGCTGACCAGGAAGACCGTGCCGGCGTGTTCGCGCAGTTCCTCGATGCGGGCCTGGCTGCGCCGCTGGAAGGCGGCGTCGCCGGTCGCCAGGGCTTCGTCGATCATCAGGACGTCGTGGTCCTTGGCGGCGGCGATGGAGAACCGCAGGCGGGCGCCCATGCCGGAGGAGTACGTGCGCATGGGCAGGGAGATGAAGTCGCCCTTCTCGTTGATGCCGGAGAAGTCGACGATGCCCTGGTAGCGCTCCTTGATCTGCTCCCGGGTCATGCCCATGGCGAGGCCGCCGAGGACGACGTTGCGCTCGCCCGTCAGGTCGTTCATCAGGGCGGCGTTCACGCCGAGCAGGGACGGCTGGCCGTGCGAGTAGATCCGGCCCCGGGCCACCGGCTGGAGGCCGGCGATCGCGGCCAGGAGGGTGGACTTGCCCGAGCCGTTGGTGCCGATGAGGCCGATGGCCTCGCCCTTGTACGCGGTGAAGGTGACGCCCTTGACGGCGTGCACCTCGCGGATGCCGGGGGCCGGCTTGCGGGAGAAGATCCGGCTCAGGGCCGCGGTGGCGGCGCCCTTGCGGCCTCCGCCGTTGACCTTGTAGACGACGTGGACCCCGTCCGCGATGACGGTGGGCACGCGGGTGTCGGTGGGGGTGGTGGTGAGCTCAGCCACGGCCGTACTCCTCCTCGGCCTTCCAGAAGTAGATGAACCCGCCGACTCCGGCGAGCAGGGCCCAGCCGATGGCGACGAGCCACGCGTGGTGGGGGAGCGAGTGCGCCTGGAAGCTGTCGATCAGCGAGAAGCGCATCAGGTCGATGTAGACGGCCGCCGGGTTGAGCTTGAGCATCATCGACACCCAGTGCGGCAGCTGGTCCGACTTGAGCATCGAGTCGATGGACCACATGACGCCCGAGGAGTACATCCACGTCCGCAGGACGAAGGGCATCAGCTGGCTGACGTCCGGGCTCTTGCTGCCGATCCGGGCCATGACCATGGCGACGCCGGCGGCGAAGACGGCCATCAGGAAGAGGGTGGGGACCGCCAGCAGCCAGGCCGGGCCGGGGGTCTGACCGAAGGCGAGCAGCAGGATGACCAGGGCGCCCATGGTGACGAGCAGCTGCTGGAAGAGCTGTGCGACGGTGGAGATCGGCAGGCTCGCGCGGGGGAAGTGCAGGGCGCGGACCAGGCCGAGGTTGCTGTGGACGGAGCGGGTGCCGGCGTTGATGGAGCTGCCGATGAAGTCCCAGACGAACACGCCGGTGATCAGGAACGGTACGTAGTCGGCCACGCCGTGGCTGGCGCGCATCACGATGCCGAAGATGAAGTAGTAGACCGCCGCGTTCAGGAGCGGGGTCACCAGGTGCCAGACCTGGCCGAGCTTCGCGTTGCTGTACTGCGCCTGCATGCGGGCGGTTGCGTACGCCGTCACGAAGTGGCGGCGGTCCCAGAGCTCCGCGACGTAGCGGGGGAGGGTGGGGCGGGCGCCGCTGAGGGTCAGGCCGTGGGCGGCCGCGAGCTCCGCGAGCTGGGCGGAGGTGGGCGGGGAAGCCTTCGGGGATTCAGGGTGCGCGGGTGCCGTCGAGGTGGTCACGAGGGTCGCTTTCGCCGGGGTCGGGGCGTCGCCGACGACGGGACGGGTCCGTATCGTCGCTACGGCGAGGGTAGGGCGCGACACGTCGGAACGCAACCGTTTCGTCGTTACGTGGCGCGGTTATGCTCTGTGCATGACCACGGATCCTGCCGCCGCTCCCGCCTCCGCCCCGCGCCGTGCCCCCGCCGGGGCCGCCGTCCTGCGGGAGGACGTGACCGAGGCGATCCAGGCCGCGGTGGTGGAGGAACTGGCCGCGGTGGGCTTCGCGCGGATGTCGATCGAGGGCATCGCGCGACGCGCGGGCGTCGGCAAGACGGCGGTGTACCGGCGGTGGAAGTCGAAGCTGCACCTGGTGCTGGACCTGGTGGGGGCCTTCGCGGTGGACGGGCTGCCGGTGCCGGCGACGGGGTCGCTGTACGGGGACGTACGGGCCCTGCTGGAGGTCATGGCGCACGTGCTGCGGCACCCGGTCGCGTCGGCGGTGATCCCCGACCTGCTGGTCGAGGCCGCCCGTAATCCGGAGATCGCCGACGCGGTGCGCGGCGCCCTGCTGGAGGGCGAGCGGCGGATGGCGCAGAGCATCGTCTCGGAGGCCGTCGCGCGCGGTGAGCTGGCCCCCGGCACCGACCCGGGCCGGGCTCTCGACCTCGCGATCGGCCCCTTGTACTGGCGCCAGGTCGTCGTACGCGAGCCCGTCCCGGCCGACTACCTGGACGACCTGGCCCGCTCGGTCGTGGCGGGTCTGACGGTCACCGCGGGCTGACCGGGAGCTGGGCTGATCAGGCGCCGCCGGACCACGCTTGGCCGAACGCAGGGAGCGCCTTCGCGGGGGCGAGGAGAAGGCGCGAGACGCTGCGGCTGCGGATGCCCCGGGCCGACGTGCCGTCCTCCCGGGATCCGTGCCCGGCGGGTGCGAGCGGCGCCCGTGGGGAATGGCTGCCGTCCCGACGCCGGCTGCACGCGCGAGGGCGAGTGGCGGCACGGACGAAAGGCGGCTCGATGGCCATGCCCATGCTCCTTCCGCACGCGCCCCTCGCGCGGAGACGACCACCCGTACGGCCGGCGGGCCGCCGGTGGACGGGGCTCGGCCGGGTCGGGGCGGCAGCGGCCCTGAGCGGGGTGCTCGTACTGTCCTCTCCAGGCGCCGCGTGGGCGGCGGCGGGGGACCTGGACACCGGCTTCGGCTCCGGCGGGGTGGTGCTCACCGGCTTCGGCAGCGGAAGCATCGACCAGGGCCGAGCGGCAGTCGTGCAGGGCGACGGCAAGATCGTCGCCGTGGGCCCCACCGTGAGCGGCAACGCCGACTTCGGGCTGGTGCGCTACAACGCCGACGGCGGCCTGGACACCACCTTCGGCAGCAACGGCACCGGCAAGGTGACCACCGGCTTCGGCAACGGCACCGGCGATGCCGATATCGACGTGGCGCTGCAGCACGACGGCAAGATCGTCGCCGCCGGCCAGAGTGACGACGACTTCGCGGTGGCCCGCTACAACACCGACGGCACCCTGGACACCACCTTCGGCGCCAACGCCAACGGCCGGGTCGTCACCGACTTCGGCGGCGGCATCAGCAGCGACTGGGGCCGGGCGGTACTGGTGCAGGCCGACGACAAGATCATTGTCGCCGGTCGCAGCGGGTCGGGCGGCTTCTACGATTTTGCTCTGGTCCGCTACAACGCCAACGGGACCCCGGACACCACCTTCGGCACCAACGGCAACGGCAAGGTGCTCACCGACTTCGCGGGCGGCGCCGTCGACGTCGTCCTCGACCTGGCGCAGCAGCCCGACGGCAAGATCGTCGCGGCCGGCCAGGGCGGCCCGCTGAACAACCCCTACATCGCGGTGGCCCGCTACGACTCCGACGGCACCCTGGACGGCACCTTCGGCGCCAACGGCCGGGCGACCACCGACGTGAGCAGCGGCAACGACGAAGCGATGAGCGTGGCGGTGCAGTCCGACGGCAAGATCGTCACCGCCGGGGACAGCCGCGCGAGCAACAACCTGTCCGACTTCACACTGGTCCGCTACGCCGCCGACGGCACCCCCGACGCCACCTTCGGCAACAGCGGCAACGGCCTGGTGACCACCGACTTCAACAACGGCAACAGCGACTTCGCGGGCGGCGTGGCGCTGCAGGCCGACGGCAAGATCGTCACCGCCGGCTACAGCCTCCTGCAGAACGACTCCGACTTCGCGCTGGCCCGCTACAACGCCAACGGCAGCCTGGACACCACCTTCGGCCCCGACGGCAACGGCAAGGTGCTCACCGAGCTCGGCTTCTTCAGCGACGGTGCCTTCAACATCGCGCTGCAGCCCGACGGCAAGGCCATCGCCGTCGGCAGCGCCAACGACGACTACGCGCTGGCCCGCTACCTCGGCGACCAGAGCGGCCCGACCGGACCCGACCTGTCCGTGGCCAAGAGCGGGCCGGCCACGGTCAGCCTCGGCGACCAGGCCTCCTACACCGTGACGGTGACCAACGCCGGCGCCACCACGCCGGCCACCAACGTCACCCTGACCGACCAGCTCACCGGATCCGGCCAGGTCCTCAGTGCCACGTCCACCCAAGGCACCTGCACCACCACGGCGTCCGGTGCGAACTGCTCCCTGGGCACCCTCGCCCCCGGCGCCCTCGCCACGGTCACCGTGACCGTGGAACCCACGGCCACCGGCCCGCTCACCAACACCGCCACGGCCGCCGCCACGGAGCCCGACCCGGCGCCGGGCAACAACACCGGCACGGCGCCCGCCATCGTGAACAACGCCCACGGCTGCACCCTCATCGGCACCGCCGGCGCCGACAACCTCACCGGCACCCCCCGCAACGACGTGATCTGCGCTCTCGGCGGCAACGACATCGTCGACGCACGCGGCGCCGACGACACCGTCTACGGCGGCTCCGGAAACGACACCGTCGACGGCGCGAGCGGCGCGGACATCCTGCTCGGCGGCCCCGGCAACGACACACTGAACGGTTCGAGCGGAGGCGACGTACTGAACGGCGGGCAGGGCAACGACTCGCTGAACGGCGGGCCGGGGAACGACAGGCTGAACACCGCCGACGGCGTCAACGGCAACGACTCGGCCGCCGGCGGGAGCGGCACCGACACCTGCACCACCGACCCGGGCGACACGACCGGCAGCTGCTAGTACGTCGGAGCCGAGGTGCCGGCGGCCCTACGGCCACAGCCCGGCCGACGCCGGCTCGGGGAGCAGCGAAGGGGACACCGAAGCGGCCCCCGGGGCCGGCCGCCGTTCCTCCAGGGGGACGACGGCCGGCACGGGGGAGGACTGGCCGAAGAACACGCGGCGGACCACGCGCTCCGCCGCGTGCCCGTCGTCGTACGAGCAGAAGCGGGCGCGGAACGCCGAGCGCAGCTGCGCCGAACGCGAGCCCTGCCAGTGGCCCGTGCCGAAGATGTCGACCAGTTCGTCCTCCGTGCGGGCGATCGCACCCGGCGGGCAGGCCCGCAGGTCGAAGTAGGTGCCGCGGGCCGCCTCGTACGCCTCCCAGTCGTCCGCGTGGATCACGATCGGCCGGTCCAGCGAGGCGTAGTCGAACATCAGGGACGAGTAGTCGGTGACGAGCGCGTCCGAGGCCAGGCAGAGTTCCTCCACCGAGGGGTGGGCGGAGACGTCGATGAGCCGGGGGTGGGGCTCCGCCGTCGCCGGGGCGTCCGCGTAGGTGAGGTGGGTGCGGGCCAGCAGGACGAAGCGCGGACCCAGATCGCGCAGGACCCGCTCGAAGTCGAGGTGGTCGGGGCGGCTGCGCCGGTAGTCGCGGTGCGTGGGGGCGTACAGGATCGCCGTCGAGCCGGCCGGGATGCCGAGGCGTTCGCGCAGCTCCAGGACCTCGGCCCGGGTGGCCCGGTGGAAGGGGTCGTTGCGGGGGTAGCCGTATTCGAGTGTGGTGTAGGAGGCGGGGACCGCCTTCTCCCACACCAGGGTGGAGTGCCGGTTCGCCGAGAGCAGGTAGTCCCACTGGTCGGCGCCCCGCAGCAGGCCCGCGAAGTCCGTCGTCGGGGCGGCCGCCGGGCGGTCCTGGAGGTCCAGGCCGACCCGCTTGAGCGGGGTGCCGTGCTGGGTCTGGAGCAGGACCTGGCCCGGGCGTTTGACCAGGGCGCGCTCGAAGTTGACGTTCGTGGTGAGGTAGGTGGCCCTGGCCAGGGCCGTCCAGTACGCAGCGGAGCCCGGCCGCAGCGCGGTCGTCTCCCGGGGCAGCGTCGCCGCGTGCTCCGGGTCGCAGATCCACGCCGTCCGCATCCGCGGCGCCAGCTCCCGCAGCTTCGCCTCGATCGCCGCCGGGTTGCAGGCGTAGCCGCCGTGCCAGTACGCCGAGAACACCGCCAGCTCCGGGCGGAGCGGGAGCAGGCGCTGGGTGCGGTAGTGCAGGCGCAGGGCGCTCTCGCGCAGCCCCCGCCCCAGGGCGGCGCCGCCGCGGCCCGTCGCCCGGGCGGCCGAGCGCAGCACCGACAGCAGCCGGTACGTGCGCCGCAGGCCCAGCCGCATCAGGGCGTGGCGCAGCTGCTCGGTGCGGGACAGGGACAGGGGCAGAGCGCCGCCACGGCCGGGGGCCCGGTAGCGGCGCAGGAGGGTCGAGGCCCGCTTGAAGAACTCGGGGCGGCCGGCGCGCGGGAGGCGGACCGGGTTGGCGTAGACGGAGCAGAAGTGCTCCGCCATCCGCCGGTGCAGGGCGGGGCGCCAGCGCTCCAGTTCGGGGCGGCCGGAGAGGTAGCCGAAGACCCGGTCGTACTGGTCGAAGAGGTCGAGGTGGCGGCGGCTGGGCGTGGTCAGGATCGAGCCGGTGCGCCGCTGGCGGTAGTGCACGCAGACCCGGTCCAGGACGGCGACGGACTCGGCGGCCAGCAGCGCCGGGTAGGTCCAGGGGGTGTCCTCGTAGAAGCCGGGCGGGAACCGCAGGCCCTCGCGCTCCACGTATTCGCGGCGGTAGGTCTTGTTCCACACCACCATCAGCAGACCGAGGAGGGCCGGGCGGTCGGCGAGGCGGAAGCTGGCCGGGCCCTCCTCGCAGAGGCGGTGCGCGAGGCTGTTGCGGACCGGCTCGCCCGTCCAGTAGGTGCGCGCGTAGTCGTAGACCAGGACGTCGGGGGATCCGGTGGCCTTCAGCCGGTCGGTGATGGCCTGCAGGGAACCGGGGACGAGGACGTCGTCGCCGTCGAGGAAGACCAGGTAGTCGCCGGTGGCCCGGGCCAGGCCCGCGTTGCGGGCGGGCCCCAGCCCGACGTTGTGCGGCAGGTGCACGGCGGTTACGCGCGGGTCCCGGGCCGCGTACTCGTCGATGATCGAACCGCAGGCGTCCGGGGACGCGTCGTCGACCGCGATCAGTTCCAGATCCGGGTACGACTGCGTCAGGACCGAGTCCAGACTTTCCTGCAGATAGGCCTGGACCTTGTACGCGGGCACGATGACGCTGAACCGGGGCACGGCACATCCAGGGGTCGGCGCGGGCATATTGCCCAGGAACCCCCGGCGTGGCGATCGGGTTACGCAGAGTGCGGCATTCGGGTTACGGAGCGTCAACGCCCCACGTCAACCGCTGTCTTCAGGGCGCCCCGGCCGACGGCGGCGGCTACTTGACCGCGCCCGCCATCACCCCCGAGACGAACTGCCGCTGGAAGGCGAAGAAGACGACGAGCGGCACCACCATGGACAGGAACGCGCCGGGCGCCAGTACGTCGATGTTGTTCCCGAACTGCCGTACCTGCTGCTGGAGCGCGACCGTCACCGGCGGGTTCGCCGAGTCCGCGAAGACCAGCGCGACCAGCATGTCGTTCCACACCCACAGGAACTGGAAGATTCCGAGCGAGGCGATCGCCGGGCCGCCCAGCGGCAGCACCACCCGGGCGAACAAACGCAGTTCGCCCGCTCCGTCGAGGCGGGCCGCCTCCAGCAGCTCGCGCGGGATCTCGGCGAAGAAGTTGCGCAGGAGGAAGATCGCGAAGGGCAGTCCGAAGGCCGTGTGGAAGAGGACCACGCCCGCGGTGGTCTCGAACAGGCCGATGGAGCCGAAGAGTTCGGAGACCGGGATCAGCGCCACCTGTACGGGGACGACCAGCAGCCCGACGACGACGAGGAACAGCCAGTCCCGGCCGGGGAACTCCAGCCAGGCGAAGGCGTATCCGGCGAAGGCGCCGAGGGCGACCACGAGCAGGGTGGCCGGTACCGCGATCGCGACGGTGCTGAGGAGGGAGTCGGTGATGGTGTCGTTGGCCAGCAGCCGCTCGTAGTTGTCGGCCGTCAGCCGTGCGGGTGCGGTCAGCACCTGCCACCAGCCGCCCTTGTTGAGGTCGGTGGGGGAGAGGAAGGAGGAGATCAGCAGGCCGAGTGTCGGCAGCAGCCAGAACAGCGCGGCCGCGACGAGGAACACGTGCGTGGCGCCTGCGGCGACCCGGGCCGGGCCTCTTGCGGCGAGCTTGGCTCGTACGGTGCCGCCTGCGGCGGGCTCGGCAGGCGGGTCGGTCGGGTCCGGTGCCTGGCCGGAACGGGTCATCGGGATCCCTCCTTGCGGAGCCGGCGGATGTTCACGAGCATCACCGGCACCACCAGCACCAGCAGCAGGACGGCGATCGCACTGCCCAGGCCCGGGTCGGCGTCCGTGCCGAAGGAGGTGCGGTACAGCTGGAGCGCGAGGACGTTCGCGTCGTCCTGCACCGCTCCGGGTGCGATCACGAAGACCAGGTCGAAGACCTTCATGACGTTGATGACCAGGGTGACGAGCACGACCACCAGTACGGGCGCCAACACCGGGACGGTGATCCGGCGGAACACCTGCCACTCGTTCGCCCCGTCCACCCGCGCGGCCTCCAGCAGCTCCCGCGGTACGGCCGCCAGCCCGGCCCCGATCAGCACCATCGCGAACCCGGCCCACATCCACACGTACGCCCCGATGACCGACGGGGTGACGAGCGCCGGGCCCAGCCACTCCACCCCCGCGTACGCCTCCCGGAAGTTCGACGCGGGCAGGCGCAGCAGGGCGCCGTCGGCCGACGCGGGCAGGGTGAAGGTGCCGTCGGCGCGGGTCGTCGCCGAGGCCACGACCTTCCCGTCCTTGACCGCCTCGATCCGCATGCCGGAGAACGCCGACTCGCTCGGGTCGACCGCGTTCGTCCGGCCGCCGCCGCCCCGGGTGAAGTCCTGCCAGGCCGTACCGGTGACCTTGCCCGGCTCGGCGGCCGCGGCCTTCGCCGTGCGGGTGCCCTCGGGCAGGGCCTCCGGAGCCACGCCGACCAGCGGGAGCACGGCCGGGGTGCCCGCCCTGACCGGATCGCGGGTCACGAAGGCGCCCCCGTCGGCCGGGACCAGCGGGGAGTCCCGGCCCGGGCGGGCCTTGGGGAACGCCGAGGACTCCGCGAACGTGTCGTGGACCCCGACCCAGACCGCGTTGGCGATGCCCCGCTCCGGGTCGTGGTCGTAGACCAGCCGGAAGATGATGCCCGCCGCCAGCATCGAGATCGCCATCGGCATGAAGACCAGCAACTTGAACGCCGTTCCCCAGCGCACCCGTTCGGTCAGCACCGCGAAGATCAGGCCGAGGGCGGTGGCCGTCGTCGGCGCCAGCACCACCCACACCGCCGTGTTCTTCAGGGCGGTGCGGATCGTGCCGTCGCCGAGGATCTCGCGGTAGTTGCCGGCGCCCACGAAGGTGTCCCCGGAGCGGTCGAAGAGGCTGCGGTAGACCGAGTAGCCGATCGGGTGCACGACGAGCGCGCCCAGCAGCACGAGCGCCGGGAGGAGGAACGCCGCCGCGATCAGGCGGCGGCGCCGGGCCTCCCGGGAGGTGGCCGCCACGGGAATCAGTTCCCGTAGGCCTTGGCCGCGTCGGCCTCCAGTTTCGCCTGCGTGCCCGCCACGTCCGACGGGTTCGCGAGGAAGTCCTGGAGGGCCTTCCACTCGCCCGCGCCCGGGGTCCCGCCGAAGGCGGACGGGGCCTGGTCCGACATGTCGAAGCGGAAGTCGTCGCCCGCCGCGAGCAGGGCCTTGGCGATGTCGCGCTGGATCTCATTGGGGTAGGCGCCCGGGTTCACCGCCCGGTTCGGGGAGACGAACCCGCCCTCGCGGGCCTGGATCTCCGCCGCGTCCGGCGAGGCCAGGAAGGTCAGCAGCGCCTGCGCGCCCTTCGAGGGCTTCAGCACGACCGCCACGTCACCGCCCGACACAACCGGAGCCTTCGCGCCGACCGCCGGGAAGGGGAAGACGAGGGCGTCCTTGCCCACCTTCGCTTCCGTCTGCGCGATGTTCACCGCCACGAAGTCGCCCTCGTAGACCATCGCGGCCGCCGGCCGGTCCCCGCCGGTGAACGTCTGCGTCACCGACTTCGGGAACTCCGTCGCGAGGGCCCCGCTCGGCCCGCCCGCCAGGAAGTCCTTGCGCCCGAAGAGCTCGGCGAGCGTGGTCAGCGCCTGCTTGACGCTGTCGTCCGTCCACTTGATCTGGTGCTTCGCCAACTGGTCGTACTTCTCCGGCCCCGCCTGCGAGAGGTAGACGTTCTCGAACCAGTCGGTGAGGGTCCAGCCGTCCGCGCCGGCCACGGAAACGGCCGGGGTACCGGAAGCCGAGAGCGTGTCCGCCGCCGTCAGCAGCTCCTTCCACGTCTTCGGCGGCTGCACGCCGGCCGCCTCGAAGGCCTTCGCGTTGTACCAGATCAGCGACTTGTTGGCGGCCTTGTAGTACACGCCGTACTGGGTGCCGTCGACCGCGCCGAGCTTCTTCCAGCCCGCCGAGTAGTTCGCGTCGAGCTGCGCCTGCGCCTCCGGGCCCACCGGCTGCGCCCACTTGTTCTGCACGGCCGAGACCAGAGCCCCGACCTGGGGGAGCAGCGCCACGTCCGGCGGGGCGCCGCCCGCGATCTTCGTGCCGAGGAAGGTGACGATCGGGTCCTGGGCCGGGACGAAGGTGACCGTCGCACCCGTCCGCTTCTCGAACTCCTTCAGGACCTTCGTGAAGTTCGCCTGCTCCGGGCCGGTCCAGACGGCCGCGACCTCCAGCTTCTCGCCGGTCAGCTTGGGTAACTGCACCCGCGGCGAGGCCGTCCCGCCCTGGGGCGGCTCCGAAGACCCGTCCTTGGTCCCGGACCCGCCGCCGTCCCCGCACGCGCCGAGCACGAGCGCGCCCGCCGCGGCCAGTGCCGCCCAGGTGAGTGTCGTACGGCCCGTTCCGTGCTTGCGCATGGTTCTGCCCCCGATGCCCGTGGATGCCCGTGGTGTGTCCTGGACCACAAGGTCTACGCCGACCCGCGCACCCCGCGCAATACCGCCTCGCGGGGGGCGCGGCCGCGTCTACGGGGCCGGCGGGAACAGCACGGGCACCGCCGAGACCAGGTGTGAGGCCCGGTCCAGGGCGCTGGCCAGCAGCGCGAGGTCGGTCGGCCCGTTGCCCAGTTCACGCACCGGACGGCGGGCCGGAGGGTCGCCCATCCGCTCCCATTCCACCGGGACCACAGTGGGCCGCAAGGTCGCCGTCCGGGGGATCCGGCCGGTCACCCTGCCCGCCTGGAAGGGCACCGTCCGCCCGTCCGCGTGCCGCAGCAGACCGCGGCCCGGCCCCGGCTGGTCGGGCGCGTCCAACTCCACCCGAAGGGTGGTCAGCCGGGCGAGGAGGGTGTCGGCCGTCCGGTCCGGGCGGGCGCTCGTGGCCACCAGGTGCACGCCGAGCCGGGCGCCCTCGCGGGCCACCGCCTCCAGCGCCCGCACCACCGAACCGGCGGCGGGCCGGCCCGTGGCGCCGAGCCCCGGCGCGACCAGCGCGTCGAAGTCGTCGACCAGCACCACCAGCCGGGGCAGCGGACTGGGCCCCGCCGGATCGGTGCGGGTGGCGGACGAGCGCAGCCGCAGCGTCCCCGAGCGCTGGGGGTCGAGGTCGCCGCGCAGCTCGCCCGCGCTGGGCTGGCGGGGGGAGACCATCCGGTCGGCGAGCTCCCGGCCCGCGTACTCCCGGCCGATCTGCTCCCGGCCCGCGTGCCACTCCGCGAACGGCACCCCGTCCAGCAGTTCGGCGCGGCGCTTGAGCTCCGCGCCCAGCGCCTGGGCGAACTCCCGCATGCGCAGCGGATCGGAGGCCACCAGATGGGCGGAGACGTGCGGGAGCTCGGTGCACGGCAGCAGGCCGTCCCCGCGCTCGCCGCCGGCCCCGTCGAGCAGGACCAGCGCGAGCCGGTCGGGCCGGGCCGCCGCCGACAGCGAGGCCGCCACCGAACGCAGCAGCTCCGTGCGGCCGCTCCCGGCGGGCCCCTCGATGAGCAGGTGCGGCCCGTCGTGCACCAGCTCGGCGCCCACGGGCCCGCGCCGGCCGCCGCCCAGCACGATCTCGGCGAGGCCGCCCACGCCCTGCCCCTGGTCCGTCGAGGCGGCCCAGCGGGCCATCAGGGAGGCCGGGGTGGCCCGGGCCAGCCCCAGCTCGTCCAGCAGCCGCGCGGTGGCCGGCAGGGCGGCGGCGGCCGGGCGGTAGGTCTCCGCGGAGCCCTCGGTGGTGCGCAGGGGTGCCAGCGCCCGGGCGAAGCGCTCGGCCCAGGCGGCGGAGACGGCGTCGGCGGTGGCGGTGGCTCCGGCGGGCACCGGCCGGCCGTCGCCGGTGGTGAAGGTCCGTACGGCCGTGGCCACGTCCCCGCTGAGCAGGGCGACCGCGCCGCAGTCGCGGAACGCGGGGGAGGCCGCGCAGGCGGCCTCGTACGTCTCGGCGACCGGGGAGGCGGGGGTCGAGGCCGGGGCCTCGGCGAGCGCGAGGACGTGGATCCCGGCGGCCGGCCCGTGCGAGGCGAGCCGCCCCGTGAGATCGCGGAGCGGGCCCGCGCCGGGGTCACCGTCGAGGACGACCAGCGTGTACGGACCCTCGTAGACGGCGGCGGCCCGCCGGACCTGGTCGGCGTCGGCGGCGGCCCAGTGCGTGCCGAGGGGACCGTCGTCGAGGCGCCGGGTCAGCTCGCCCGTGCGCGCGGCCGCCTGATCGCGGTCGTACGCCAGGAGCAGCCGGCAGTCCTGGCCGTGCGCGGGCCGTACGTGGGGCAGCCAGCCGAGCCATCCCCAGTCGCGGCGGCGGTCGGCGAGGCCGCGGGCGCGGTCGGTGGACAGCAGTACGATCTCCAGCTGCCCGGGCGCGTGCAGTGCGGCGAGCTGGGCCACCACCCAGCGCGCGACCCCGGTCAGCCGGGCCCGCGGCCCGGCCACGCCGAGCCCGCCGACGGCGGGCAGCGACACCCGGCACCCGGCGCCGAGCCCGACCTCCAGATGCCGGGGGTGGTCGGCCGTGCGCGACCACAGGCGCTCGGTGGGCGCGAGCGCGGCCAGCAGCAGTGCGGCGGGGTCGTCGGCGTCGGGCACGGCGGCCGCCGCGGCCGGCTCCTGCGGCTCCTCGACGGCGTCCTCCCCGCGCACCCACTTCCGCGCCCAGGCGCCTATCCCCTTGCGGCGTGCCTTGTCGGGGGCGGGGGGTGTCCCGGGGCCGTTGGCCCCCGTGCTGCCGTCCGACGCCCCGCCGGTCCCGGTCCACCCGGCCGCACCGACCGCGCCGTGCCCGGCCGCACCGTGCGGCGCCTCGCCGTGGGTTCCGGCGCCCTGGCCCGCGGCGCGCCCGGCATTGCCGGGGGTGTCCGTGCCGGCCGCGCCGTGCACGGCCGCACCGCGCGGCGTGCCGCCGTGGGTTCCGGCGCCCTGGCCCGCGGGCCGACCGGGGGTGCCGGCGGCGTCCGTACCGTCCGGCGTGCCGCCGGGGTACGCCGGGCCGTTCGCGCCCGGGGCGTTCGGGGGCGTTCCGTCGGGGGTGCCCGACGGGCCTCCGCGGTCCGGGGTGCCGGCCGAGAGGGAGAGGTGGCCCTCCAGGTCCGGGGCGACCGGGCGGGGGGCGGCCGTGGCCGGAGGGGCCAGGCGGAGGGTGGACTCGCCGACCCGGAGCAGGGCTCCCGGGGTCAGGGCGACCGGCTGCGGGCCCACCGGGGTGCCGTCCAACGTGGTGCCGTTCGTGGAGTCCAGGTCGGCCACGGCGACCCGCCCGTCCCGCAGCACCGTCACCGCGCAGTGCAGCCGCGAGACGTCCGGGTCGTCCAGCGGGACGTCGGCGTCGGCGGAGCGGCCGACCCGGATCTGCCCGCTGTGCAGCAGGTGCACCCCGCCCGCGTCGGGTCCGGCGACCACGTGCAGTTCGGGGGCGCCGAGGCTCTCCTCCGGCAGGACGTCCGGCACCGGCACGTTCAGCGAGAGCACCGCCCCGTCGACGAGCGGCGGCTCGCCCAGGACCCGCCGCTGGAGGTCGAGCCGTTCCGCACCCGCGTAGAGCACGACCGTGCCCCCGGTGTCGGGTCCGCCCACGGTCGCCGCCAGCCCGGAGGCCACCGCGGCCAGCACGGTGCCGACGGGCGCGGTGACGAGCACGTCACAGCCGGCGGGGGCGCTCGCGGTCTGGTGGCCGCTGCGCGACCCGAGGACGGTCAGCCGGATCTGCATCGCCGTCAGCGGTCCCTTCTGCGCGGTGGGCGCGGTGTGTGCGCCCGGCAGGGGAATGACGGGACGGGCATGGCTGCCCGTACGTCGCCCCCCGCCCGGCACGGACGCGTCGTCCGGTCAGGTCTGCCGGAAGGCGGGCTCCCGTCCCGTGCCTTCCGTACGTGTGCATCCTCGCACCTGTTACGGACAACACGCCCGGCACCCGCCGACAAATGATCTTGTTCGATCAGCGGGCGGGCCCGACCTGGCCGAATGCAGAGCAAAAACGCCAGCGGCATACGCCCGGAACGTCACCCTTCGTACATACGTGCGGCAACCAACCTCACGTGACCCGCGTCTTGCACAGGGACACCCCCTAGAGTGGGCCGGAAAACCGATCGGGACATCAGATCGGCACAGCAGATCGACACGCAGATCGACACAGCAGCAGGGGAGCGCGAGACGTGCGGCCAGTCGGCAGCAAGTACCTGCTCGAGGAGCCGCTCGGGCGCGGCGCCACGGGCACTGTCTGGCGTGCCCGCCAGAGGGAGGCCGCGGGCGCCGAGGCGGCCGTGGCCGGCCAGCCCGGCGAGACCGTGGCCATCAAGGTCCTCAAGGAGGAGCTGGCCCAGGACCCCGACATCGTCATGCGCTTCCTGCGGGAGCGCTCGGTCCTGCTGCGCCTGACCCACCCCAACATCGTCCGCACCCGCGACCTCGTCGTCGAAGGTGACCTGCTCGCTCTCGTCATGGACCTGATCGACGGCCCGGACCTGCACAAGTACCTCCGCGAGAACGGCCCCTTCAGCCCGGTCGCCGCGAGCCTGCTGACCGCCCAGATCGCGGACGCGCTCGCCGCCAGCCACGCCGACGGCGTCGTCCACCGCGACCTGAAGCCCGCGAACGTGCTGCTCGACGAGCGCGGCGGCCAGATGAAGCCGATGCTCACCGACTTCGGCATCGCCCGCCTCGCGGACTCCCCGGGCCTGACCCGCACCCACGAGTTCGTCGGCACCCCGGCCTACGTCGCCCCCGAGTCCGCCGAGGGCCGTCCGCAGACCTCCGCCGTCGACATCTACGGCGCCGGGATCCTGCTCTACGAGCTGCTCACCGGCCGCCCGCCGTTCGCCGGCGGCACCGCCCTCGAAGTGCTGCACCGCCACCTCAGCGAGGAGCCGCAGCGCCCCTCGACCGTGCCCGAACCGCTGTGGACGGTCGTCGAGCGCTGCCTGCGCAAGGAGCCGAACGAGCGCCCCAGCGCCGTGAGCCTGGCCCGCGCCCTGCGCGTGGTCGCCTCCGGCATCGGCGTGCACTCCTCGGCCGCCGAGGTCGAGGCCGCGCTCGGCGTCGGCGCGCTGCTCGCCCCCGACCCCTCGCCGGCGCCGGTCCCCGAGACCCCGGGCGCCGCAGACGCCACCCAGGTGCTGCCGACGGGCGCCGCCGCGCCCATGGGGGCGTACGACCCGAACGCGATGACCAGCGTCATGCCGCCGGTCGGCGCCGCCGACGCGACCACGGTGCTGCCGAGCACGGGCGGCCCGGGCGCCGACCCGACCTCGGTCATGCCGCCCGTGCAGCGGCCGGACCAGCCGCACCCGTGGCAGTCGCAGCTGCAGGCCGCCCGCGACCGCAACGAGCAGACGCAGATGCACTACCTCGACCCGAGCGAGGACCCCCTGCGCCGCCGTCCGCAGCGCCAGGCGCCCCCGCCGCCGCAGCACCGGCCCCAGCAGCCCCCGCAGCAGCAGTACCGCCAGGCTCCGCCGCCGCAGCAGCCTCCCCAGTACCGGCAGCAGCCGCAGCAGCCCCAGCACCAGCAGTACGCGCCTCCGCCGCCGCAGCACTACCAGCCCCAGGCCCAGCAGCAGCGCCAGCCGCAGCCGTACCAGCAGCCGCAGGCGCCGCAGCAGCCGCAGTACCGCCAGCCGCAGCAGCAGCCCCCGCAGGCCCCGCCGCAGCAGCAGCCCCCGCGGGAGCCCCGCGAGCCGCGCCGCCGCAGCGCCAACCCGGTGAAGATCCCCGGCCTCGGCTGCCTCAAGGGGTGCCTGGTCCTGATCGTGCTGTTCTTCGTCGCGGGCTGGCTGATCTGGGAGTTCACCCCGCTCCAGGAGTGGGTCGGCACCGGCAAGGGCTGGTTCGACCAGCTGTGGACCTGGGGCTCCGAAGTCGTCGACTGGATCGGCACGATCGGGGACGCCGCCGGCTCCGCGGGGTCCAACCAGCCCTGAAGCGGACCCTTGTAGCGCCGAGTTCGTGGATTTGTCGACTTCTGGGGCGTGTTTTCGCCCGCAGAAGTGAAGGTCACCGCGAATCGGGGCCCCTGCCGGCCTCCAACCCCCACCCGGACGCGTAGCTTTGGTGCGTACGCCAGCCGCTGAGGGAGCAGTCGTGGCACGGAAGATCGGCAGCCGGTACACCGCGCACCAGATCCTGGGGCGCGGCAGCGCGGGCACGGTGTGGCTCGGCGAGGGGCCTGACGGGCCCGTCGCCGTCAAACTGCTGCGCGAGGACCTCGCGTCCGACCAGGAACTGGTCGGACGGTTCGTCCAGGAGCGCAGCGCGCTGCTCGGCCTGGAACATCCGCACGTGGTCTCCGTCCGGGACCTCGTCGTCGACGGCAACGACCTCGCGCTCGTCATGGACCTCGTACGCGGTACGGACCTGCGCACGCGCCTCGACCGCGAGCGGAGGCTCGCCCCCGAGGCGGCCGTCGCGATCGTCGCGGACGTGGCCGACGCGCTGGCGGCCGCGCACGCGGCGGGGGTCGTCCACCGGGACGTCAAGCCGGAGAACGTCCTGCTCGACATGCAGGGCCCGCTCGGCCCGGGCGGCTCGCATCCGGCGCTGCTCACCGACTTCGGCGTGGCCAAGCTGATCGACTCGCCGAAGCGGGCCGCCGGGGTGCGGGCGTCGGCCCCCACCACCCGGATCATCGGGACCCCGGACTACCTGGCCCCGGAGATCGTCGAGGGCCTGCCCCCGCGGGCGGCGGTCGACATATACGCCCTGGCCACGGTCCTGTACGAGCTGCTGGCCGGCTTCACGCCGTTCGGCGGGGGCCACCCGGGAGCGGTGCTCCGCCGGCACGTCACGGAGACCGTCGTCCCACTGCCCGGGATCCCCGACGAGCTGTGGCAGCTGATGGTGCAGTGCCTGGCGAAGGCCCCCGCGTCCAGGCTCCGTGCCTCGGAGCTGTCGGTCCGCCTGCGGGACCTGCTGCCGCTGCTGGCCGGGATGCCGCCGCTGGACGTGGACGAGCCGGACGACGCGGAGCCGGAGCCGGATCCCTCGGAGGAGCCGGCCGCGGCCGCCGATCCCGTCCGGCGCCGGGGTGTGGTCCCGCTGGTCCCCGGGTCCGCGACGGACTCCAACCGGGACACCCACACCTCGATGCGGGTACCGGGGCCGGACGAGCTGGCGGGCGGCGCGCTGGGCACGGCCCGCGTGCCGAGGCCTGCCGGCGGCCACCGGCCAGGCTCGGCCCGCCACCGCGCGGAGGCCGCCCGCAAGCGGCGGCTGGCGCTGTCGGGTGCGGCCGTGGCGCTGGCCGCGGTGGTCGGCGTGGGCACGTGGCTCGCCGTATCGGGCGAGGACGCCCCGCCGGCCCGCCAGGACAACAAACACTCCAGCCCCCGCACGCCGTAACCTGCGGCCCGTCTCCCGGGGCTACGCCCCGGACCCCGCGCCTCAAACGCCGGCGGGGCTGGAGTTGCCTCCGGCGGCGCTCGAACGCCGGCGGGGCCGGATCTGCCTCCGGCGGAGCCTCAAAAGCCGGCGAGGCTGGATTTTGGCTCCGGCGCGGCCGAAATCCAGCCTCGCTTGGCGGACGGCAGGAGCGAAAACCAGCCCCTCCGGCGTTTGAGGAGCGGGGTACGGGGCGGAGCCCCGGATCTTTGAGCCGCGCCGACAGGGCGGCACCAGCCGGATCCAGCCCCGCCGGCGTTTGAGGCGCGGGGTCCGGGCGGAGCCCGGGAGCCCCGCGCAGCGGGTGGCGGCCCCGCGCCCCCGGGTACGGCTACGCCGGGACCACCAGCTCGGGGTGCCAGCGCCGCGCCACGGCCGGGTGGGCGCGGATCCAGCCCTTCAGCTCGTTGCGGCCGTACTCGGCGTGCAGCGGGTTCGACGCGTCGTGCACGACGCCCGGCGCCGTGCGCAGGTACTCGCCCGGCACCGTGTCGATCACCGCGTCCAGCCGCGGGTTGTAGAAGAACGGCACCGAGTACCGCTCCACCGCCCCCGGCGGGCTGACCACCCGGTGGTCCGTCGCCGTCAGGTAGCCCTCCGTGGCGATCTCCAGCAGCTCGCCCAGGTTGACCACGAAGGCCCCCGGGAGCGGCGGGACGTCGAGGTAGCCCCCGCCCCGGACCACCTGGAGGCCGCCCACCGAGTCCTGGAGGAGCAGCGTGAGGAAGCCGTAGTCCTTGTGCGCGCCGACCCCCTGGTCCGCCCCGGACGGCGCCGACCCCGGGTAGCGGATCAGCTTCGTGTGCAGGTGGGGGCGGTCGGCGAAGGCCGCGTCGAAGAAGTCCGCCGGGGCGCCGATCGAGGCGAGGAGCTCCTTGAGCAGCCGGTGGGCCACCGCCGCGAGGCGGGACTGCCAGTCCAGGACGACCGTGCGCAGCTCCGGGAGCGCGACCGGCCACTGGTTCGGGCCCTCCAGCCACAGGTACGCCGGGTCGCCCGGCCGCAGCACCGGCGCCGGCCGCTCCGCGCCGACGTCCAGCTGGTCCCGCCAGTCGGAGGCCCCGCCGGTCAGCTCGTGGCCGATCCGGGTGTAGCCGCGGAAGTGCGGCGAGTTCAGGTTGCTCACGGCGAGCCGGTCGGCCTCCGGGAGGGCGAAGAAAGCCCTGGTCAGCTCCAGGATGCGGGCGCTCTCCGCGGCGGTGACGCCGTGCCCGGTCAGGTGCAGGAACCCGGTGTCCCTGGCCGCGGCGTGCAGCTGCTTCAGGAAGTCGGGCCGCAGGGCGGGATCGTCGGCCTGGGAGAGGTCCAGGACGGGGAGGGAGGGCGTCGAGGAAGTCGAGGAGATATGGGAGTGCGCGGACGGCATGACGGCTCCGTTTCGGGATGTCACGGGGTCCTGTTCCCCTTCGGGTGGCGGGGGCCGCGGGTGGGGTGGGCCGCCGGCAGGGATGGCGCCGGGACCGCTGGGCCGCGTACAGGACCAAGTCGGATCGGGGTGGATCAGGCTTGGGACAGGTCCGGCGGCAGACAGCTCGACGTCGTGACACGCATGTGGTCCACATGGCGGCGCTTGACGAGGAGAACGGTCATACGCTGAGCGTACGCCTGGGCGACCGGCCGTCAGAACGGGTGATTCGGCCTGCCCGGACGGCCTCGCCCGAGGACCGGCTACGCTGGACCCGTGGCAGTCGTCGATGTTTCCGAAGAGCTGAAGTCCCTCTCCTCGACCATGGGGTCGATCGAGGCCGTCCTGGACCTCGACAAGCTGAGGGCAGATATCGCCGTGCTCGAGGAGCAGGCCGCCGCGCCGTCCCTGTGGGACGACCCGGAGGCCGCCCAGAAGATCACGAGCAAGCTTTCGCACCTCCAGGCGGAGGTCCGCAAGGCCGAGACCCTGCGCGGGCGCATCGACGACCTCGCGGTGCTGTTCGAGCTCGCCCAGGAGATGGACGACGCGGACACCCTCGCCGAGGCCGAGACCGAGCTGGTCTCCGTCCGCAAGGCGCTGGACGAGATGGAGGTCCGGACCCTGCTCTCCGGCGAGTACGCCGAGCGCGAGGCCCTGGTCAACATCCGCGCCGAGGCCGGTGGCGTCGACGCCTCCGACTTCGCCGAGCGCCTCCAGCGCATGTACCTGCGCTGGGCCGAGCGCCACGGCTACTCCACGGAGATCTACGAGACCTCGTACGCGGAAGAGGCCGGCATCAAGTCGACCACCTTCGTCGTCAAGGCCCCCTACGCCTACGGCACCCTCTCCGTCGAGCAGGGCACCCACCGCCTCGTGCGCATCTCGCCCTTCGACAACCAGGGCCGCCGCCAGACCTCCTTCGCGGGCGTCGAGGTGCTGCCGGTCGTCGAGACCAGTGACCACGTCGAGATCGACGAGTCCGAGCTGCGCGTCGACGTCTACCGCGCCTCCGGCCCCGGCGGCCAGGGCGTCAACACGACCGACTCGGCGGTGCGCATCACGCACATCCCGACCGGCATCGTGGTCTCCTGCCAGAACGAGCGCTCGCAGATCCAGAACAAGGCCAGCGCGATGAACGTCCTCCAGGCCAAGCTGCTGGAGCGGCGCCGCCAGGAGGAGCAGGCCAAGATGGACGCCCTCAAGGACGGCGGCAGCTCCTGGGGCAACCAGATGCGCTCGTACGTCCTGCACCCGTACCAGATGGTCAAGGACCTGCGGACGGAGTTCGAGGTCGGCAACCCGCAGGCGGTGCTCGACGGCGAGATCGACGGCTTCCTGGAGGCCGGAATCCGCTGGCGCAAGCAGCAGGAGCAGACCGCGTAACGCGTGAGCGGCATGGAACAGGCGGAAGGGCCCGGACACCACTGGTGTCCGGGCCCTTCCGTCGATCACGGCATGTGAGCGCCGCGCCTACGCGGTCTGCTGGGCCACCAGCACGAGCGCCGCCACGAGGATCACCATGAGCACGATGAGCGTCGCCGGATTCAGGCCGGAGAAGGGGCCTTCCTGCTGCTGGAGGCGCTCCCTGTTCGCCCGGCACACCGGGCAGCGGCCCTGGCTGACGGGTGCGGCGCAGTTCGCGCACACGAGCCGGTCATATGTCATGCGCTCCTCCTCTCGTCCTCTCGGTCCTCTTACTCGTGTACAACGGCACGGGGAACCAGTCCGTTCCCCCTACCACTGTGCCGGCTTCGAAGACATTCGGCGCGGCCCGTCCGGGCAATCGCGGTCACAGACCCCCCGGACCCGGGGACATATGGGGCAACTCCGGTTGCCGGGTCCACACCTCGCGCCCGTTCGCGTATGGTCACGCACACCTACTCCCGGCGACCGTGGTGCACCCGTGATCCGATTCGACAGTGTCTCCAAGTCCTACCCGAAGCAGAGCCGTCCCGCACTCAGGGAAGTCTCCCTCGACATCGCGAAGGGCGAGTTCGTCTTCCTCGTCGGCTCCTCCGGCTCCGGCAAGTCCACCTTCCTGCGCCTGATCCTGCGCGAGGAGCGGGCGAGCCACGGCCAGGTGCACGTCCTGGGCAAGGACCTCGCCAAGCTCTCCAACTGGAAGGTCCCGCAGATGCGGCGCCAGCTGGGGACCGTCTTCCAGGACTTCCGCCTGCTCCCCAACAAGACGGTGGCCGAGAACGTCGCCTTCGCGCAGGAGGTCATCGGCAAGCCGAGGGGCGAGATCCGCAAGGCCGTACCCCAGGTCCTGGAGCTCGTGGGCCTCGGCGGCAAGGAGGACCGCATGCCAGGCGAGCTCTCCGGCGGTGAGCAGCAGCGCGTGGCCATCGCCCGTGCCTTCGTCAACCGGCCGGCGCTCCTCATCGCGGACGAGCCCACCGGCAACCTCGACCCCCAGACCTCGGTCGGGATCATGAAGCTGCTGGACCGGATCAACCGGACCGGCACCACCGTGATCATGGCCACGCACGACCAGCAGATCGTGGACCAGATGCGCAAGCGCGTCATCGAACTCGAACAGGGCCGACTCGTACGCGACCAGTCGCGCGGCGTCTACGGCTACCAGCACTGAAAGGCCCTTGAGACGTCATGCGCGCCCAGTTCGTCATGTCGGAGATCGGCGTCGGTCTCCGGCGCAATCTCACCATGACCTTCGCGGTCATCATCTCCGTGGCCCTTTCGCTGGCCCTCTTCGGCAGCTCCCTGCTCATGCGCGAGCAGGTGAGCAAGATGAAGGGCTACTGGTACGACAAGGCCAACGTCACGCTCTACCTCTGCAACAAGCAGGACGCCCAGGAGGCGAGCGAGGCCGCCGCCAAGAAGCCGGACGGTTCGGCGGCGGCCGCCACGGGCGTCGCCACCTGCGCCAAGGGCGCGGTGACCGAGGACCAGAAGAAGCAGATCGAGTCCGAGCTCAAGCAGATGTCCCTGGTGAAGTCCGTCGCCTACGAATCGGCGGACGAGGCCTACAAGCACTACCAGGAGCGGTTCGGCAACACGCCCCTCGCCTCCTCCATCACCCCGGACCAGATGCAGGAGTCCTTCCGGGTCAAGCTGAAGGACCCGGAGAAGTACAAGGTCGTCACCTCCGCCTTCGTCGGCCGCGACGGCATCCACACCGTCGACGACCAGCGCCAGGCCATCGACGACCTCTTCCGGATCCTGAACTACCTCAACATCGGCGCGCTCGCCATCATGCTGATCATGCTGATCGTGGCGCTGCTGCTGATCGTCAACACCGTGCGCGTCTCCGCCTTCAGTCGCAGGCGCGAGACCGGGATCATGCGGCTGGTCGGCGCGTCCAGCTTCTACATCCAGGTCCCGTTCATCATGGAGGCCGCCGTCGCCGGGCTCATCGGCGCGCTCTTCGCGTGCGGCATGCTCGTCTCCGGCCAGTACTTCGTGATCGACCACGGTGTGGGCCTGCGCTACAAGATCCAGCTCATCGACTTCCTGGGCTGGTCCGCGGTGATCGGCAAGCTCCCGTACGTCCTCTTCATCGGGCTGCTGATGCCCTCCGTTGCGGCCTTCGTGGCTCTGCGCAAGTACCTGAAGGTGTGACAAGCGCCCCGTGAGCGGTCCGGGCAACCACCCGTACCGCGGCGGGGCTTGTCCTAGACTCGGCGCCATGCTGGGCTTGCCGAGTATTCCCGCCTCCAGTCTCCGGCCCCGCGACCTGCGTCGCGGGGCCGTCTTGACGTTGGCCTTCCTCGCGTCCGTCACCGCGGCCGCGGGCACGGGCTGCTGGGACCGCGGGGAGAGCACCGCCGCCGCGCTGGTGGCGGACGTCGAGCCGCCCCGCACGACGGGCACCGCCGACCGCGAGGCCGTGGCCCGGGCCGTCGCCGAGGCCGTGGCCGAGGGCAAGTCCGGCAAGAACGCCGCCCAGGAGGTGGTCAGCCGCAGCGGGGACCGCTGGGGCACCGTCTACGACCACGGCGAGTACGCGGCCTTCGCCGAGGGCCTCGACGGCCACTGGACCGGCGTCGGGCTGTGGGCCCAGCGGGCCCGCGACGGCCGGATCCAGGTCGACAAGGTCCAGCCCGACAGCCCCGCCGCCCGCGCCGGCCTGCGCGCCGGGGACCGGCTGCTGAGCGTCGACGGGCACGCCGTGACCGGCCTGGCCGTGGGCGACGTGATCTCCCTGCTGCGCGGCGAGGCCGGCACCCCCGTCGTACTGAACCTGAGCCGCGACGGCGCGGACCTCACCGAGACCGTGCGCCGAGAGCAATTGCAGACCGAGCCGGTGACCGTACGGCAGCTCCCGGGCGGCATCACCGTCATCAAGGTGGCCACCTTCACCCGCGGCGCCGGGGACCGGGTCAAGGCCGCCGTCCACGACGCCCCGCCCGGCGGCGGGGTCATGCTCGACCTGCGCGGCAACCCGGGCGGGCTGGTCACCGAGGCGGTGACCGCCGCTTCCGCCTTCCTCGACGGCGGGCTGGTGGCCACCTACGACGTACGGGGGGACCAGCGCGCCCTCTACGCGGCCCCGGGCGGGGACACGGCGCGGCCGCTGGTCACCCTCGTCGACGGCGGCACGATGAGTGCGGCCGAACTGGTCACCGGCGCCCTCCAGGACCGCGGCCGGGCCGTGGCCGTGGGCAGCCGCACCTTCGGCAAGGGCTCCGTCCAGATGCCGACGGAACTCCCGGACGGCTCGGTCGCCGAACTGACGGTCGGGACGTACCGCACGCCGGGGGGCCGCAGCCTGGACGGCGCGGGGATCACCCCCGACGTGGCGGCGGGCGAACGGGTCGAGGAGCGGGCGGCCGCGGTATTGGGTGGCCTCGGGGTGGGTCCGTAGTGCGAAAATGACCGCACTATGGCTAAGGAAAAAGGGCGCAAGCTGATCGCCCAGAACAAGAAGGCGCGGCACGACTACGCGATCCTCGACACCTACGAGTGCGGTCTCGTGCTCACGGGCACCGAGGTCAAGTCCCTGCGCCAGGGCCGGGCCTCGCTGGTCGACGGCTTCGTGTCGGTGGAGAGCAACGAGGCGTGGCTCTACAACGTCCACGTGCCGGAGTACAGCCAGGGCACCTGGACCAACCACAGCGCCCGCCGCAAGCGCAAGCTCCTCATGCACCGCGAGGAGATCGACAAGCTGGCGCGCAAGGCGGAGGAGGCCGGTCACACGGTCGTGCCGCTGTCCCTGTACTTCAAGGACGGCCGGGCGAAGGTGGAGATCGCGCTGGCGAAGGGCAAGAAGGAGTACGACAAGCGCCAGACGCTCCGCGAGAAGCAGGACACCCGCGAGACCCAGCGCACGATCTCGGCGATCCGCCGCAAGCAGCGGGGCACTGTTTAACCTCCTGGCACGCGGTGGTCCACTTCGCGTACCATGGCGGCAGCACCACCCCCTCGGGGGCGGCGCAGCTTGATAAATCAACATGGGGATGATCGGTTTCGACAGCGGATGTCGATGCAGGGGAAGCGAGCCGAGGAAGCGGCAATGATCTCGTAAACCACCTGTCGCAAAAAATAATCGCCAACTCCAAGAGCGATAACTCCCGCTTCACCCTCGCTGCCTAATAACAGTGAGCTGAAGCCTCTGTGAGGAGCGTCAGCCCGGAAGTGGTCCCGGTCCGGATCCTGGCGTCAATTAGGGATCTAAACCTCTAGCCCCGGTCACGGGGGGTAGGGGGAAACCAAACAGTGACTGAGCCCGTCGGAGACTTGTCCGTGTGATCTCCGGGGCCGAGAAAAGCGCAGCGGAATGCGCTCGGAGAAGCCCTGCTTCTGCACCGTTGGACGCGGGTTCGATTCCCGCCATCTCCACTCATCCCATGTGGGCAAAGGCCCCGC
Organism: Streptomyces sp. NPDC096339; assembly: GCF_044762985.1. NCBI lineage: Bacteria > Bacillati > Actinomycetota > Actinomycetes > Kitasatosporales > Streptomycetaceae > Streptomyces > Streptomyces sp. NPDC096339. The sequence goes on from NZ_JBIWFI010000050.1 coordinate 25,211, forward strand.
AGCCTCTCGGCTGCGGGGCCTTTGTCATGCGGGGCCTTCGTCATGCGGGGCCGGGTGTCAGGAGCAGTACGGGACCTTGTTCAGGTTCTGGGCGTAGCGGGCCGCGATCCAGCCGGAACCGTCGGCGAGCTTGTACCAGATCGAATTGCCCTCGACCTTCTGGCCGTTGACCTTGCACTGCAGGTAGACCACCGCGCCGTCGCCGACCTTGCCGGTCTTCGCGTACTGGGTGCCGGGGCCGGAGCGGACGCCCAGGGTCCCGCCCGGCTTCACGATGCGGGCCTTCGGCCCGTGCGTGGGCTTCGGGGGCTTGTTGCCGTGGTGGGGCGGCTTGGGCTTGTCGTCGTGGTGGCCGCCGCACTTCTTGCAGTGGCCGGGCTTGCCGTGGTCACCCTTGGGGCCGGTGGGTCCCGTCGGGCCGGTGGGACCGGTCGGGCCGGTGTCGCCGGTCGGTCCCTGCGGGCCGCCGGACGGGCCGGTCGGGCCGGTGTCGCCCGTCGGTCCCTGCGGGCCGGTTTCGCCGGTGGGTCCCTGGGGGCCGGTGTCGCCGCTGGGGCCCTGCGGGCCGGTGTCGCCCGTCGGTCCCTGGGGTCCGGTGTCGCCGCTGGGGCCCTGGGGTCCGGTGTCGCCGGTCGGTCCCTGGGGTCCGGTGTCGCCCTTCGGGCCCTGGGGGCCGGTCGGTCCCGTCGGGCCGGGCTTGCCGGGCTTGCCGTGGTGGCCGTCGTGGCCGGGCTTCCCGTCGTGGCCGTGGTGGCCGTCGTCGCCCTTGTCTCCCTTGTCGCCCTTGGGGCCCTTCGGGCCGGACACCGGGGTGGAGACGGCGAAGAGGGCGGGGGCCTCGGTGCCGGTCGCCCACTCGCCGCCGACCAGCGTCGTGCCTTCCGGAGCGTTCCTGTCCACCCGTACGGCCACGCCGAGCTGGGTCTGGGCCTTCGCCGGGAAGCGGAAGCCGGCGCGGGTGCCCGCGTTGCAGGTCAGCTGTCGGGCATCGGCCGACCGCGTGCAAGAGGTCGCGGCGCGCTTGCCGTCCCAGTAGAAGCGGGCCTCGGGGAAGGTCGTCCGGTCCGGAGCGGTGATCCGGAAGGTGCTGCTCAGGGCCGGTTGCGACCCACCGAGGGCCGCGATGACGACGCGGCCCGTCTTGCCGGGGGCGATCGAGGGGAGGTACGGCTGGGAGAACCGGATGTTCGACGAGTCGGCCAGAGCCGGAACGGCCGGCACCAGAGCGGTCGCGGTGACGGCCGCGACGATCAGGGCCGAGGACACGGAGCGGGAAGCAGACAGCAAGGGGTGTTCCTCCGCACAGGGAAGGGCGTTGGGGGGAAGACATCCCAGTTATTGCGGATCATGAGCGGCGCCGGTGAGTACCACGCGGGCACGATCACCCGGCCGCCGGATCAAATATGATTCTTCGCCCGCCCCTTCGCCCGCCCTTCCGCCTGCCCTTTCGCCGCGGCGCCCAGCGCCGTCGCCGCGGCCGCCGCGGGCAGCAGGTACGCCGTCACCGGACCGGCGTGGTCGACCGTCAGACCCGCACAGGCCGAACCGACCGCGATCCCGGCGAAGATGGCGGTGACCGCGAGGGTCATGCCCTCGTTCAGCCGGCCCTCCGGCGTGAGCGCGTGGACCCGGGACATCGCGGTGACCATCGTCGGGGCCGTCGCCATCCCGGCCAGGAGCAGGGCGGCGCAAAGAGCGGCCAGGGATCCGCTGTTCGCCGCGGCCCACGGCAGGGTCATCAGCGTGGCCAACACCGACACGCAGGCCCGCAGCGAGCGCGGGCGCAGGGTGCCGTAGAGCAGGCCGGCGGCGCAGGAACCCGCCGCCTGCAAGGCCAGTACCAGGCCGGAGGCCGCGCCCAGCCCCCGCTGTTCGAGGTGGGCGATGGAGGAGACCTCCATCGAGCCGAAGACCACGCCGAGGCTCACGAAGAGGAGCAGCAGCGGGGCCAGGGCGCGCAGCGGGGAGCCGAGCCGGGGCGCTGCCGCCACCGGGGGCTCCGTGGAGCGCTGGGAGACGAAGACCAGCATGCCGGTGAGGAGCAGGGCCGCCCCGGTGAGGGTGCCCGCCTCGGGGAAGACGGAGGTGCAGAGCAGGGCCGCCAGGACCGGGCCGAGCATGAAGGAGAGCTCGTCGGCGGCCTGTTCGAAGGACATCGCCGTGTGGTGGGCGGCGGGGGAGCCGCGCAGCAGGTGCGTCCAGCGGGCGCGGGACAGCCCGCCGATGTTGGGGGTGGTCGCGGTCGCGGCGTAGGAGGCGAAGAGGGTCCAGGCGGGGGCGCCGGTACGGACGCACACGATCAGGGAGAGCGAGCCGAGCACCGCGATCAGCGTCGCGGGGAGGGCGATCCGGGCCTGCCCGTGGCGGTCGACGAGCCGGGCTGTCCACGGCGCGACCAGCGCGGTCGCGGCCAGGCCGGTCGCGGTGACCGCGCCCGCGAGGGCGTACGAGCCGCGCTGGCCCGCGATCATCATGACCGCGCTGACCCCGAACATGCCCATGGGAAGCCGCGCGATGAGGTTCCCGGCGGTGAAGGCGCGGGTGCCCGGGAGGGCGAAGAGCCGGCCGTACGGCCCGCGCGGCCGGCGCCGGGCCGGGGCCGCGGCCGGGGTGGTGATGACGAGGGTCGTGCCGGTGACGGTCATACGGGGGGAGCGGGCGGCGGCAGTGGGAGCTGCGGCGGTGGCGGAGGAGCCGGCAGTGGCGGTGGTGGCGGGCATGGGAAGAGCCTCGCGCCGGGCGGCCCCCGCGGTCCAACACCTGTTCGGGACCCATTCACATCATCATGTTGTTAGTCTCCGGGGGTGATGCCCCGTGATGTGGAACCCCGCCTGCTGCGCGGGTTCGTCGCCGTCGCCGAGGAACTGCACTTCACCCGCGCCGCCGCCCGCCTCTACGTCGCCCAGCAGGCCCTGAGCCGGGACGTGCGCCGGCTCGAACGGACCCTGGGAGCCACCCTGTTCGTACGGACCACCCGCGCCGTCGAGCTGACCCCCGACGGGGAGCGGCTGCTGGCCCCGGCCCGGCGGGTCCTCGCCGCGCACGAGGAACTGGCCGCCGCCTTCGCCGCCCCCCGCGCCCTCCTCGTCGACCTCAACACCGACGGACCCTGCACCCCCAGGACCGTGCTGGAGCGGGCCCGCGAACTCGCCCCGGACTGCGAGCTGATGGCCCGCTTCGAGAGCGGGCTCACCTACGCCGCCGGAGAGCTCGCCGCGGGCCGCCTCGACGTGGCCTTCGGGTACGCGGACGGACTCGACCCGGCGCTGCGCGCGGGGCTCGCCGTGATGCCCGTACGGTACGAGCCGCTCGCCGTGCTGCTGCCCGACGGGCACCCGCTGGCCGCGCGGGAAGCCGTACCGCTGGACGCGCTGGCCGGGGAGACCGTGTACGCGGGCGCCGGGAACCCGCGGACCGCCGAGTGGACGGGGCTGGCGCGCGAACTGTTCGCCGGACGGGGCATCGAACTCGCGCCGCCCGCACCGGTCGCGATGGGCAAGGAGGAGTTCCGCCGGGTCATGGCCAAGACCCGAAACCCGGTGCTGGTGACCGTGGACTTCCTCGACATGCCGGGCTGCGCGAAGCGGCCGCTGACCGACCCGGTACCGCTGTCCCCGCTGTCCATGGTGTGGCGCAGGGGCCTGACCCATCCCGGGCTGGACGCCCTGCGCGCCACGGCCGCGGGACTCGCGGCCGACCACGGATGGCTGGATCCGGCGCCCGGCACCTGGCTCCCCCAGGGACTCACACCCCGCCCCGGCGGCGGGTGAGAGCAAGGTTTCCCGGCGGTCATCCGGCGGGGACCGGGGCCGAAACGCGCCGTTCCTACGGTCGTCACCACGGACGCGACAGCTGTGGAGGCGTGTGATGACCGGTACGACCGCACCGCGCAAGGGGGGCCGCTGGATCGAGCGGTGGGATCCCGAGGACGAGAACTTCTGGAAGGAGACCGGAGAGCGGACCGCCCGCCGCAACCTGGTCTACTCCGTGTTCTCCGAGCACATCGGGTTCTCCATCTGGTCGCTCTGGTCCGTGATGGTCCTCTTCATGAGCCCCAAGTACGGGATCGACCCGGCCGGGAAGTTCTTCCTGATCGCCACAGCCACCTTCGTGGGCGCGTTCGTCCGGGTGCCGTACACCTTCGCCGTCGCCCGCTTCGGCGGCCGGAACTGGACCGTCTTCAGCGCCCTGCTGCTGCTCGCCCCGACCGTGGCCGCGCTGGTGGTCATGGAGCCCGGCACCTCCTACGGCACCTTCCTCCTCGTCGCCGCCCTCACCGGCGTCGGCGGCGGCAACTTCGCCTCCTCGATGACGAACATCAACGCCTTCTTCCCGCTGCGCAAGAAGGGCTGGGCGCTCGGCCTGAACGCCGGCGGCGGCAACATCGGCGTGCCCGTGGTCCAGCTCGCCGGACTGCTGGTCATCGCCACCGCAGGGGCCACGCACCCGCGGATCCTGCTCGGCGCCTACGTCCCGCTGATCGTGATCGCGGCGGCCCTGGCGTACGCACGCATGGACAACCTGGCGCCCGTGAGCAACGACACCGGCGCGGTCCGCGAGGCGGTCAAGGACCCGCACACCTGGATCATGTCCTTCCTCTACATCGGCACCTTCGGGTCCTTCATCGGATACAGCTTCGCCTTCGGGCTCGTCCTGCAGACCCAGTTCGGCCGCACCCCGCTCCAGGCCGCCTCGCTGACCTTCATCGGACCGCTGCTCGGCTCGCTGATCCGGCCCGTGGGCGGCGCGCTCGCGGACCGCTTCGGCGGGGCCCGGATCACCCTGGGGACGTTCGTGGCGATGGCGGCGGCGACCGGCGTCGTCGTGTTCGCCTCGCAGCGGCACTCGCTCCCCGTCTTCCTCGTCGGGTTCGTGGCGCTGTTCGTACTCAGCGGCCTCGGCAACGGCTCCACGTACAAGATGATCCCCGGCATCTTCCAGGCCAAGGCCCTGGCGCGGGGCATGAGCGGCGAGGCCGCGGCCGCCTACGGGCGACGGCTCTCCGGGGCCTCCATGGGGCTGATCGGAGCCGTCGGCGCACTGGGCGGGCTCGGCATCAACCTGGTCTTCCGCGAGGCCTTCCTCAGCTCCGGATCGGGCACGGCGGCCTTCGTCACCTTCCTCGGCTTCTACGCCGCGTGCTGCGCGGTGACCTGGGCGGTATACCTTCGCCGGCCGGCGCCCGCGGTGCTCCCGGCGGCCGGGGTCGAGGCGAAGCCGCAGCTCACGTCGGTGTAACCGGGGTGAAATACGGGTGAACCGAGCCTGACACGCCACCTTGGCAGGCTCGGTTCACCCGCACCGCCCCCACGTGTCACGAGGCAGGTCACGATGGACGACACCAAGACCGGCCCGCTCGCGGGCTTCACCGTCGGCGTCACCGCCGCCCGGCGGGCGGACGAACTCATCGCCCTGCTGCGCCGCCGCGGGGCCGCCGTCGTGCACGCGCCGGCGCTGCGGATCGTGCCGCTGGCCGACGACAGCGAACTGCTCGCCTCCACGAAGGAACTCATCGGCTGCGCACCGGACGTCGTGGTCGCCACCACCGCCATCGGCTTCCGCGGCTGGATCGAGGCCGCCGACGGGTGGGGGATCGGCGAGGAACTGCTGGAGCGGCTGCGAGCCGCCGAACTGCTCGCGCGCGGACCGAAGGTGAAGGGCGCCATCCGCGCCGCCGGGCTCGTGGAGACCTGGTCCCCGGACTCCGAATCACTCGCCGAGGTACTGGAACGCCTGCTGTCGGCCGGGGTCGCCGGCCGGCGCATCGCGCTCCAGCTGCACGGCGAACCGCTGCCCGGCTTCGTCGAGGCGCTGCGGGCGGGCGGGGCCGAGGTGGTGGTGGTCCCCGTATACCGGTGGATGGCGCCGGAGGACCTGGCACCGCTGGACCGGCTGCTCGACGCGGTGATCGGCGGCGCGGTCGACGCGGTCAGCTTCACCTCCGCCCCGGCCGCGGCCTCCCTGCTGTCCCGGGCCGAGGAGCGGGGCGTACGGGAAACCCTGCTGCGGGCGCTGCGGGGCGGAGTGGTGTCCGCGTGCGTGGGCCCGGTGACCGCACTGCCGCTCCAGGCCGCCGGGGTCGACACCGTGCAGCCGGAACGCTTCCGCCTCGGCCCGCTCGTCCAGCTGCTGTGCCAGGAGCTGCCGGGCCGCGCGAAGGTCCTGCCGGTGGCCGGGCACCGGGTGGAGATCCGCGGGCACGCCGTGCTGGTCGACGCGGAGCTGCGACCCGTACCGCCGGCCGGGATGGCACTGCTGCGGATGCTCGCACGGCGGCCGGGGTGGGTGGTGTCCCGCGCGGACCTGCTGCGGGCGCTGCCGGGGGCGGGCCGCGACGAACACGCCGTGGAGACCGCGATGGCCCGGCTGCGGGTGGCGCTGGGGGCACCGAAGCTGATCCAGACGGTGGTCAAGCGGGGGTACCGGCTGTCGTTGGACGCGGGCGGGGAGGTCAAGTACGGGGAGGAGCGCGTGGGTTAGCGGCCGTGGGGGTGTTCCGGTCGCCCGGGGTCCGTTAGCGTGCCCGGGTGATCTTCAACGGGGTTGAGATGAGGGGCCTGGAGCTCGGCGACGCCGCCGCGCTGGCCGAGGCGTTCGCGCGCAACCGGGCGTACATGCAGGCGTACGAACCGATCAGGCCCGACGTCTACTTCACGGAGGCCGGGCAGCGGGACCGCATCGAGGGCATGCTCGACGACCGGGACGGGGGCCGGCTGGTCCCCTGGGTGCTCGTCGACACGGCCGCCGGTGCGGTCGTCGGCGCGATCAACCTGGGGTCCATCGTGCTGGGACCGCTGTGCAGCGGCGGGGTCGGCTACTGGGTCGACACCGCCTGGCACGGGAAGGGGCTGGCGTCGGCCGCCCTGGCGGAGGTCCTCCGGGTCGCCCGTGAGGAGGTCGGGCTGCACCGGGTGGAGGCCGGAACGCTGGTCGACAACACGGCCTCGCAGCGGGTCCTGCAGAAGGCGGGCTTCGAGGAGTACGGCCTCGCCCCGGGCTACCTCCACGTCAACGGGGTCTGGCGCGACCACCGCCTCTTCCAGCGACTGCTGCACGACGACCCGCCGGGAGCGTAGCGGGGCTCCGACCGGGGGCGCACGCAGCGGCTGCGCACGCGCGACGGACCGGTTCGGGGGCTTCCGCATGCACGCGCGGGGCGGCAATCTGGTGGGACGCCCCACGACGCGAGGCGGTGACGTGCATGCGGTTCGACTCAGGGCGGGTCTGCCTGGACCTGCTGGCCACTGACTGCATCCGGGACGGCGACGGGCTGCGGACATGGCTCGCCGGGGCCGGGCTGGTGCCCGACAGGACGCCACTCGCCCGCGTCGGCCCCGACTGGGTGGCGGCCTTCCAGGCCCTGCGCCGGGACGTGGAGGCACTCGTACGGGCCGAACTCGACGGCACCGAACCGACAGAGGCAGCCCTCGCCCGGGTCAACGCCCTGGCCGCGGGACCACCCCCCGGGCTGTGCGCCGTACGGGACCAGGACGGGCACCTCGTACGGGAGTTGTGCGGCGGAGTGGAATGCGGGGCGCTGCTCGCGGCGGTCGCCCGCGACGCCGTGGAACTGCTGACCGACCCCGGCGACCTCGCACTCCTGCGGGCCTGCGCGGGCGACGGCTGCGCCCGGGTCTACCTCGACACCTCCCGCGGCCACCGCCGCCGCTGGTGCTCGAGCGAACTGTGCGGCAACCGCGAACGCGTGGCCCGGCACCGGCGCCGGGCGATGGCTGCGGGCGGGGGGTAGGGCGGAGGCTTCGCGACGGGCTTCGCGACGGGCTTCGCCACGATGCGGGCCGCCCATCTCCCCCTCGACCCCGCTGGGCCAGTCGGTGGCTGCCCACCCGCCCCCGGGTGCGGGTGGGGATCGGTACGCCGTTTCAGCCCGCCGGGGGCTGAACCCTTCGGGACGGTGGTGGCGGGGAGCCTGGGCGGGGCGGAGGGGAACAGTCGGCCGGGACGTGTGGTGGCGGTGCCCCGGTCGGTCGGAGGTGAAAGGGGTTGGGGGTTTCCCGTCAGTCCCATCGTCCTTCCGCGTCGGGCCGGCCTGTCAAGGGCGCTCCTCCTTCGTCGTCGCGTCGCTGCGCGACGGCCTTCGGCCGCCCTTGACAGACCGTCCCGCCACGGAAAGACAAGGACTGCCGGGAACCCCCCAAAGGAACGGGCCGGGCCAGAGATTCCAACACGGGCCAACCGGAATGCCCGACCCGGTCGAGGACTCACCCCTCCTCGGCCCCTCCAGAGCACCGGCCAGGCCGGGCAGACGGCCACACCCCCCGAAACCCCCACCACAAGAGCCTGAGCGGGAGGAAGGGCGCCACAAATCGCTACGCGCTCCTCGACGACGGCGTCTGACGACCGTCTGGGGCTGGTCTCGCCCCAGATCGCTACGCGCTCCTCTTTGACGGCGTCCGACAGCTGCCGTGGGCTGGACATAAGCCGCCTACACCCTTGAATCGTCCTCCGTGACGGCGTCCGACGGCTGTCGAGAGGAGAGCAGGAGCCGGACGGCGGCCATTTAGGGCTGCCTTCGGGTCACAGCGAGTATCAGCCCCGGACGGGGGTCAGTCGCGGTCGTCGAGAAGCGCGTAGCGATCGTTGGCGGCTTATGACCAGCCCGAAGAGGCCGTGGACGCCGTCAGGGAGAAGCGCGCAGCGATCCGGTGCGTGACCAGCCCCGGACGGGTCGCAGACGCCGAGACGTGAGGAGCGCGTAGCGATTTGACGCGCCCATCCCCCTGCCGGGGCTCTTGTGGTCGACCTTTGGGGGAGGGTGGTCGCCGGGTCGGGCATTCCGGTTGGCCCGTGTTGGAATCTCTGGCCCGGCCCGTTCCTTTGGGGGGTTCCCGGCAGTCCTTGTCTTTCCGTGGCGGGACGGTCTGTCAAGGGCGGCCGAAGGCCGTCGCGCAGCGACGCGACCGAAGGGAGCGCCCTTGACAGGCCGGCCCGACGCGGAAAGACGATGGGACTGACGGGAAACCCCCAACCCTTCTCGCGGCCGACCGGCCGAGGCACCGCCTTGCCCCACCCCCGCCCCCGCCGTCAGGCCCCGATGCGTGAACGCCACCCCGCGAGCGTGGCCCGAACGGTCGAAGCCCCCTCCCGCCAGGACGCCCGCCCACACCCCACCCGCACCCGAGGGGGCGGGTGGGCAGCCGCCGACCCGGGGCGGGGGTCGAGGGGGGAGAGAAGGCGGGCTCGCGCGTGGACCCGTACGCCCCCGCCCGACCCGTACCGGATCCGGCGTGCGGACAGGGGGCCGGTTCGCGTACGGTTGACGGTCGCCCATGCACGTCAGAAGGGGGCCTTGGTGGCCGCGCAGAATGCCGCTGTCGACAACACGGCGGATTCCGTCCGCGATCGGGAGATCGCGGTCGAGCAGACGCATCTCGACCAGGTGTACCGGCGCCTCGAGGAGAAGATCCACGAGGCCGAGTTCCTCATGAACGACGCCGCCAAGCGCGGCCAGGTCGGCACTCCCGGCGCACTGGCCGAGCGGGACGCGCAGGTCTTCCGGGCCGGTATCCACCTGAACCGGCTGAACAACGAGTTCGAGGACTTCCTCTTCGGGCGGATCGACCTGGTCCTCGGCAAGGACGGGGAGCGCGGCCCGGACGGCGCGTACACCTCCATCGAGCCCGCCGACGACGCGATCCGCGAGGACCTGACCGCCGAGATCGCCGAGACCCTGCACATCGGCCGGATCGGGGTCCTGGACTCCGACTACTCGCCCCTGGTCATCGACTGGCGGGCGCCGGCAGCCGCGCCGTTCTACCGCTCCACCCCGAAGGACCCGGGACGCGTCGTACGGCGGCGCGTGATCCGGTCCAAGGGCCGCAAGGTGCTGGGCGTCGAGGACGACCTGATGCGCCCGGAGCTCACCGCCTTCCTCGACGGCAGCGAGCTGCCCGCGATCGGCGACGGCGCGCTGATGGCCGCGCTCGGACGGGCCCGTACGCACTCCATGCGGGACATCGTCTCCTCCATCCAGGCCGAGCAGGACCTGGTCATCCGCGCCCCCGCCGCCTCGGTCGCCGAGGTCGCGGGCGGGCCGGGCACCGGCAAGACGGCCGTCGCCCTGCACCGCGCCGCCTACCTGCTCTACCAGGACCGCCGCCGCTACTCCGGCGGCATCCTGATCGTCTCGCCGACCCCGCTGCTCGTCGCGTACACCGAGGGCGTCCTGCCCTCGCTCGGCGAGGAGGGCCAGGTCGCCATCCGCGCACTCGGCTCGCTCGTCGACGGCGCGGAGGCGAGCACGTACGACGATCCGGCCGTGGCCCGCATCAAGGGCTCCTCGCGCATGCTCAAGGTGCTGCGCAAGGCCGTACGGGGAACCCTGGAGCTGGGTCAGGCGCCGGAGCGGCTGCGCGTGGTGGCCTTCGGGCGGCGCCAGGAGCTGGAGGCCGACGAGCTGAACCGGATCCGGCAGAACGTCCTCGGCGGCAGCGCGCCCGTGAACCTGCTGCGCCCGCGCGCCCGCAAGCTGCTGCTCGACGCGCTGTACGCGAAGACCGGCGGCGCGAGCCGGCACAGCGACCCGGAGCTGGCCGCCGAGCTGCGGTCCGCCTTCGACGAGGACATCTCGACGGAGGACGTGTTCATCGACTTCCTGAACGCGTGGTGGCCGGAGCTGACCCCGCGCGGCGTCCTCGCCGCGATGGCCGACGAGCGGCGGCTCGGCCGCTGGTCGCGCCGGGACCTCAACCCCCGCGAGGTCCGCCGGCTCGCCCGCTCGCTGCGCCGCGTCGGCCCGGACGGCAAGGGCCCGCTGTCGGTGCACGACGTGGCGCTGCTCGACGAGCTCCAGCAGCTGCTGGGCGCCCCGGCCCGGCCCAAGCGCAAGCGGGAGATGGATCCCCTCGACCAGCTCAGCGGGCTGGAGGAGCTGATGCCGACCCGCGAGGAGACCCAGTGGGAGCGGGCCGAGCGGCTCGCGGCGGAGCGCACCGAGTACGCGCACGTCATCGTCGACGAGGCCCAGGACCTGACGCCGATGCAGTGGCGGATGGTGGGCCGGCGGGGCCGTACCGGCACGTGGACGGTCGTGGGCGACCCGGCGCAGTCCTCGTGGACCGACCCGGACGAGGCGGCGGCGGCCCGCGACGAGGCCCTGGGCAGCCGGCCGCGCCGGCGGTTCACGCTGACGGTCAACTACCGCAACCCGGCGGAGGTCGCCGAGGTCGCGGCGCGGGTGCTGCGGCTGGCGATGCCGGGGATGGAGCCGCCGTCGGCGGTGCGTTCCACGGGCCTGGAACCCCGTTTCACGGCCGCGGACGGCGATCTGGGCTCCGTGGTCCGGGAGGAGACGCGCAGGCTCCTGGAGCAGGTGGACGGCACCGTCGGCGTGGTCGTGGCGATGGACCGGCGCGCGGAGGCCGCGGGCTGGCTCGCGGATCTCGGCGAGCGGGCGGTGGCGCTGGGCAGCCTGGAGGCCAAGGGCCTGGAGTACGACGCCACGGTGGTCGTTTCCCCGGCGGAGATCGCGGACGAGTCCCCGGCGGGCCTGCGGGTGCTGTACGTGGCGCTGACGCGCGCGACGCAGCAGCTGACGGTGGTCTCGGCGGCGGACCGGGACGAGCCGGACGCGGACGGGGTGCCGGCGCTCCTGCGGGGCTCGGAGCGGGGCTAGGGGCCTGGCGGCCCCCCGGGGCTCCGCCCCGGACCCCGCGCCTCAATCGCCGGCGGGGCTGGATGTGGCCGGCGTGGGCCTGTATGTGCGGGCCGGGCGGCCTGGAGGTGCCGGCCCGGTTCGTAGGGCCGTATGGGCCGCGGCCAGGAGCGTGGTGCTTTTGAACCGACTTCCGCACCGGGGATGACATCGGGCGATCCTTTGTTAGCCTGGGTACGGCACCGACTCGATCCAAGCCCCCGGGCCCAACCTTCGTCGCTTAGAGCGACCACTTGCCGCGAGGCGAGCATGGCGGGTCGGTGTCACAGACGTATGAATCACCAGGTCCGCGCCCTCCACGAGTGGAGGGCGCGGACCTGTTTTGTATGGACCCCCCATTCCAAACCCCATCTGTTATCTCGTATGGTGGAAGTGTCTTTCCGAAGTTTGTAGCTGGTTACCTTGTACCGGCTGGTAGGTGGGACGATCGGACAACAGGTCCTGCCGCACCTGTCAGTGCATCGGCCGGTGCAGCGCGGGACCCTGTGTGTACAGCGAACCAGGGACAGAAGAGGAAACACGGCCATGGCAACGGCGCCCAGCGTCTCGTATTCGATGACGGTCCGCCTGGAAGTGCCCGCGAGCGGAACCGCGGTCTCCCAGCTCACCACCGCCGTGGAGTCCTCCGGTGGTTCGGTCACCGGCCTCGACGTGACCGCCTCCGGCCACGAGAAGCTCCGGATCGACGTCACCATCGCCGCCACCTCCACCGCGCACGCCGACGAGATCGTCGAGAAGCTCCGCGGGATCGAGGGCGTCAGCCTCGGCAAGGTCTCCGACCGAACCTTCCTGATGCACCTCGGCGGCAAGATCGAGATGTCGTCCAAGCACCCCATCCGCAACCGTGACGACCTCTCGATGATCTACACCCCGGGCGTGGCCCGCGTGTGCACGGCCATCGCCGAGAACCCCGAGGACGCGCGCCGCCTCACCATCAAGCGCAACTCCGTCGCAGTCGTGACGGACGGCTCCGCCGTGCTGGGCCTGGGCAACATCGGCCCGATGGCCGCGCTGCCCGTGATGGAGGGCAAGGCCGCCCTCTTCAAGCGCTTCGCGGGCATCGACGCCTGGCCGATCTGCCTCGACACGCAGGACGCCGACGAGATCGTCGCCATCGTCAAGGCCATCGCCCCGGGCTTCGCCGGCATCAACCTGGAGGACATCTCCGCGCCGCGCTGCTTCGAGATCGAGGCCCGGCTGCGCGAGGCCCTGGACATCCCCGTCTTCCACGACGACCAGCACGGCACCGCCATCGTGGTCCTCGCCGCCCTGACGAACGCACTTCGCGTGGTGGGCAAGGCAGTTGGCGACATCAAGGTCGTCATGTCCGGCGCCGGCGCGGCCGGTACGGCCATCCTCAAGCTGCTCCTCGCGGCGGGCGTCAAGAACGCCGTCAGCGCCGACATCCACGGCGTCGTGCACGCGGGCCGCCCCGACCTCGTCGACGCGGCCACCGACTCCCCGCTGCGCTGGATCGCCGACAACACCAACCCCGAGGGCTACACGGGCACCCTGAAGGAGGCCGTGGTCGGCGCCGACGTGTTCATCGGCGTCTCGGCCCCCAACGTGCTCTCCGGCGAGGACGTCGCCGCCATGGCGGAAGGCGCGATCGTGTTCGCGCTCGCGAACCCGGACCCGGAGGTGGACCCGGCGGTCGCCCGCCAGACCGCCGCCGTCGTCGCCACCGGCCGCTCCGACTTCCCGAACCAGATCAACAACGTGCTGGTCTTCCCGGGTGTCTTCCGCGGTCTGCTCGACGCCCAGTCCCGGACGGTCAACACCGACATGATGCTGGCCGCCGCGACCGCCCTCGCCGACGTCGTCGGCCAGGACGAGCTGAACGCGAACTACATCATCCCGTCGGTCTTCAACGACAAGGTCGCCGGCGCGGTCGCGGGCGCCGTCCGCAAGGCCGCCACGAACGCCTGAGCACGCCGGGCGGGTCGAGCCGATCCCGCCGAAGGACCGTGAGGGCGGTGAGGCCCGTGAGGGCCGTCTGTGACGGCCCTCACGGCCCGCCGTTCCCGGCGCGTCGCGAGATGCGGGCCCGGCGGGCCGCCTCTAGGGTTGCGGGGATGCCCGCGGGTTCCGCCGTCCGCGTCCGCCTGTGCGCAAGGGTGTGGACGGAGCGTCACCGAGGCGTGACTGTGGCGCTTTTCGTGTGACCCCGGCGGGTGCCGGATTGGCTTTCCCGCCGCTGGTGGGGGCAGGATGCGTAACCGGGCGAGAGGGTCTGACGTTCAGACCCGGGTCCGGGGACTGTCCTAGGGCCCTGGCAGCATCGGCTTCGATCTCACGCCTCTAAGGCAAGTTGAACACGGGAGTACAACATGAACCGCAGTGAGCTGGTGGCCGCTCTGTCCGAGCGCGCCGAGGTGACCCGCAAGGACGCCGACGCCGTTCTGGCCGCGCTCGCCGAGACCGTCGGCGAGATTGTCGCCAAGGGCGACGAGAAGGTCACCATCCCCGGCTTCCTGACCTTCGAGCGCACCCACCGTGCCGCTCGCACCGCGCGCAACCCGCAGACCGGCGACCCCATCCAGATCCCGGCCGGCTACAGCGTGAAGGTCTCCGCGGGCTCCAAGCTCAAGGAAGCCGCCAAGGGCAAGTAGTACGCCCTTGTGCCGAGGTCCGCACAGGCCCTCGGGACGGCAGTGGTACGCAGAACGGCCAGGGCGGCCGCCCCCGAGCGGGGGCGGCCGCCCTTCGGCCTTCCCAGGGGCCCCCACGCGCCCTCACGCGCCCTCACGCGCCCTTCCAGGCCCTTCCGGGCCCTTCCCCTTCCGTCCGTCCCCTTCCCGGCCCTACCGCGCGCTTCCCGCCGCCTCCCGCGGCCCGGCACCGGTGAGGGGCCGTCAGGCCCCGTGCCGGGCACGGGAAAGCCCCCCGGGTCCCTTGCGGGGCCCGGGGGGCTTTCGTGTCCGTACCGGCTGGGCCGTACGGGTCAGACCAGGTCGCCGCCCGGGAGTTCGACCTTCGCGCCGAGCTCGACGAGCTTCTCCATGAAGTTCTCGTAGCCGCGGTTGATCAGGTCGATGCCGTGGACGCGCGAGGTGCCCTCGGCCGCCAGCGCCGCGATCAGGTACGAGAAGCCGCCGCGCAGGTCGGGGATGACCAGGTCGGCGCCCTGCAGCTTCGTGGGGCCGGAGACGACCGCCGAGTGCAGGAAGTTGCGCTGCCCGAACCGGCAGGCGCTGCCGCCCAGGCACTCGCGGTACAGCTGGATGTGAGCACCCATCTGGTTGAGCGCCGAGGTGAAGCCGAGCCGGGACTCGTAGACCGTCTCGTGGACGATCGAGAGGCCGGAGGCCTGCGTCAGGGCCACGACCAGCGGCTGCTGCCAGTCGGTCTGGAAGCCGGGGTGGACGTCGGTCTCCAGCGCGATCGCGTTGAGCGGGCCGCCCGGGTGCCAGAAGCGGATGCCGTCGTCGTCGATCTCGAAGGCGCCGCCGACCTTCCGGTACGTGTTCAGGAAGGTCATCATCGAGCGCTGCTGGGCGCCGCGCACGTAGATGTTGCCGCCGGTGGCCAGGGCCGCGGAAGCCCAGGAGGCGGCCTCCAGGCGGTCCGGGAGCGCCTTGTGGTTGTAGCCGCCGAGACGCTCCACACCGGTGATCCGGATGGTCCGGTCGGTGTCCATGGAGATGATCGCGCCCATCTTCTGCAGTACGCAGATGAGGTCCTCGATCTCCGGCTCCACGGCGGCGTTGCTGAGCTCGGTGACGCCCTCGGCCAGGACGGCCGTCAGCAGCACCTGCTCGGTCGAGCCGACCGAGGGGTAGGGCAGGCGGATCTTGCAGCCGCGCAGCCGCTGCGGGGCCTCCAGGTACTGGCCGCCCTCGCGCTTCTCGATGGTCGCGCCGAACTGGCGGAGCACGTCGAAGTGGAAGTCGATAGGCCGGCCGCCGATGTCGCAGCCGCCCAGGCCCGGGATGAAGGCGTGGCCGAGGCGGTGCAGCAGCGGGCCGCAGAACAGGATCGGGATGCGCGACGAGCCCGCGTGGGCGTCGATGTCGGCGACGTTCGCGCTCTCGACGTGGGTCGGGTCGAGCACCAGCTCGCCCGGCTCCTCGCCGGGACGGACCGTCACCCCGTGCAGCTGGAGCAGCCCGCGGACGACCCGGACGTCACGGATGTCGGGAACGTTGCGCAGCCGGCTGGGTTCACTGCCGAGCAGCGCGGCGACCATGGCCTTGGGCACGAGGTTCTTCGCCCCGCGGACTCGGATCTCGCCCTCGAGCGGGGTGCCGCCGTGGACAAGCAGTACATCGTCACTGATGCCGGTCATGAATCTCGCGTTCCGGAGAGGAGTGGGCGGGGGGCGAGTGACAAGGGTAAGGGCCACCACCCCCTTGTTCGTAAGGGTGACGTGGCCGTAGGACTGTCATGAATTCGGTACAACACCCTCCGTATCCACCACATGGCGGAGTGTTGTGTTCCGCCCGCGCCGCCCACGCGCCCTCCCGGCTGCTGCCGTGCGCCCTGAGCTGCGTACGATTCGATCTCGCCTTCGGCTCCCCGCTACGGGCGAATGTGCGGGATCATGTCGGCATGACCGAGGTGTCCTCCCTCACAGGGCGGCTGCTCGTGGCCACCCCCGCCCTCGCGGACCCGAACTTCGACCGCGCGGTGGTGCTCCTGCTCGACCACGACGAGCAGGGCTCGCTCGGCGTGGTCCTCAACCGGCCGACGCCCGTGGGCGTCGGCGACGTACTGCTGCCCTGGGCGCCGCTGGCGGGTGATCCGGGCGTGGTCTTCCAGGGCGGGCCCGTCGCGCTCGACTCGGCGCTCGGAGTGGCCGTCATCCCCGGTGAGGAGGGCCCGCTCGGCTGGCGCCGGGTGCACGGGGCCATAGGTCTGGTCGACCTGGAGGCGCCGCCGGAGCTGCTCGCCTCGGCGCTGGGCTCGCTGCGGATCTTCGCCGGCTACTCGGGCTGGGGCCCGGGCCAGCTGGAGGACGAGCTGGGCGACGGCGCCTGGTACGTGGTGGAGTCGGAGCCCGGGGACGTGTCCTTCCCGGACCCCGAACGGCTCTGGCGGGCGGTGCTGCGCCGCCAGCGCAGCGAACTCGCGATGGTCGCCACCTATCCGGACGACCCGTCGCTCAACTGACCCCTGCGGGGATCGGTACCCTGGCTTTATGAGCACTCTTGAGCCCGAGCGCGGGACTGGTACGGGGACCCTCGTAGAACCGACGCCACAGGTGTCCCACGGCGACGGCGACCACGAGCGCTTCGCCCACTACGTCCAGAAGGACAAGATCATGGCGAGCGCGCTCGACGGCACCCCCGTCGTCGCGCTCTGCGGCAAGGTCTGGGTGCCGGGCCGGGACCCGAAGAAGTACCCGGTCTGCCCCATGTGCAAGGAGATCTACGAGTCCATGGGCCCCGGCGGGGACAAGGACAAGGGCGGCAAGGACAAGTAGTCCGCCCCTGATCGGGCCGGTCGGGCCGGTCGGGACGATCGAGCAGGACCGGGGCCCCCGGTCGCACCCAGGTGCGACCGGGGGCCTTTGCCGTGCCCCGGGGGAGGGCTAGGGTCGGCCCGACGAGCACCCCGTGGAACAGGTGTTGCGCAGGGTGCAACGAGCTGTCGCGAAGGGATGCCGCCGCATGGACCTGATCCCCGTACCCCAGGTTGCCGTCTTCGACGAGGGCGGGCGCCGGTACGCGTTCGGGCCCGAGCCGGTCCTCGACGCCGGGCCCGGCGCGGAGGGCGTGGCGCGCTGGCTGCGCCGGGAGCTGGGGGCGGCCACCGGGTGGGGTCTGCCGGCCGCCGGGGCGGGGGCGGCGGCGGACGTGCGGCTGCGCCTCGACCCCGACGGATGGGGCGACCTCGGGCCGGAGGCGTACCGCATCGAGATCGGCGCGGACGGGGCGGAGCTGACGGGCCGGGCGGCGCCGGGGCTGTTCCGGGCGGCGCAGACGCTGCGTCAGCTGCTCGGGCCCGACGCGTACCGCAAGGCGCCGCTGCCGGGGAGGGAGTGGAGCCTGCCGCACGTCGGGATCGCCGACAGCCCCCGCTTCGGGTGGCGCGGGCTGATGCTCGACGTGGCCCGGCACTTCATGCCCAAGGAGGGCGTGCTGCGGTACATCGACCTGATCGCCGCGCACAAGCTCAACGTGCTGCACCTGCACCTGACGGACGACCAGGGTTGGCGGATCGAGATCAAGCGCCACCCGAGGCTGACCGAGGTCGGCGCGTGGCGGACGCGCAGCCGGTGGGGGCACCGGGCCTCACCGTTGTGGAACGAGACCCCGCACGGCGGCTTCTACACCCAGGACGACATCCGCGAGATCGTCGCGTACGCCGCCGAGCGGCACGTACGGGTGGTTCCGGAGATCGACCTGCCGGGGCATTCGCAGGCCGCGATCGCCGCGTACCCGGAGCTGGGCAACACCGACGTCGTGGACACCTCGACGCTGGGGGTGTGGGACGACTGGGGGATCGCCGAGAACGTGCTCGCGCCGACCGAGGCCGTGCTGCGCTTCTACGAGGGCGTCTTCGAGGAGCTGCTGGAGCTCTTCCCGGCGGAGGTCTCGCCCTTCGTGCACGTGGGCGGGGACGAGTGCCCCAAGGCGCAGTGGAAGGCCTCGGCGGCCGCGCAGGAGCGGATCCGCGAGCTGGGGGTGGACGGGGAGGACGGGCTGCAGTCCTGGTTCATCCGGCATTTCGACGGCTGGCTCGCCGAGCGCGGCCGGCGGCTGATCGGCTGGGACGAGATCCTGGAGGGCGGGCTCGCCGACGGCGCGGCCGTGTCCTCGTGGCGCGGCTACGCGGGCGGGATCGCCGCCGCCGAGGCCGGACACGACGTGGTGATGTGTCCCGAGCAGCAGGTGTACCTGGACCACCGTCAGGCGGCCGGCGGGGACGAGCCGATGCCGATCGGGTACGTCCGCTCATTGGAGGACGTGTACCGGTTCGACCCGGTACCGCCGAAGATGTCCGAGGCGGCCGCCGCCCGGGTGCTGGGCGCGCAGGCCAACGTGTGGACCGAGGTGATGGAGAACCAGAGCCGGGTCGACTACCAGGCGTTCCCCCGGCTGGCGGCCTTCGCGGAGGCGGTGTGGTCCCGACTGCCGGAGCCCGGCGAGCGGGACTACGCGGACTTCGAGCGGCGGATGGCGACGGCGCACTACGCGCGGCTGGACGCGCTCGGCGTCGACTACCGGCCGCCGGGCGGGCCGTTGCCGTGGCAGCGGCGGCCCGGGGTGCTCGGGCGTCCGATCGAGGGCGAGCCCCCGATCGCGTGACGATCGTGTGACATCGGGCGGCGGGGCGGGGGCGGCGGCGGTGGGTGTGGCGGTGGGTGTGGCGGTGGGTCCGCCGCCGGCGCCGGGAATCGGAACTCTGTCTGGTTTTCCTCCTATACGGGGAAAAACGGGCCGTCGGGAAGGGGGCTCCGAGGCATCCGCGAGGGAACCCGAAGGCGGCTGGTGACGGCCCGGCCGCCCGGCAACCCCCGCCCCGGCCGACCCTCGCGCCGGGCGGCCCGGAAGATGTGCCAGAGTTGCCACGTCCCGGCGGTGAGCACGTACCGTACGGCGGACAGGCGTGAGCGCCGGGACCGGGACATCGGGAAGGGGCAGCTGGGTTGACCACGCACGCACCGCAAGCACCGCACGCGTCGGATGCGCCTCACGGCGCGCAGGGCCAGCATTCGGCGCAGGCCCCGCACGCGGCGCAGTCCGTGACGTTGCCGACCTCGCTCGACGAGGCCGTGGCGGCGCTCACCGCCATGCCCGCCGCCGTGCCCGTCGCCGGAGGCACCGACCTCATGGCCGCCGTGAACGCCGGCCTGCTGCGGCCCGCCGCACTGGTCGGCCTGGGCCGGATCAACGAAATCCGCGGCTGGCAGTACCAGGACGGCCACGCACTCCTCGGCGCCGGCCTCACCCACGCGCGGATGGGACGGCCGGACTTCGCGGCCCTGATCCCCGCGCTGGCGGCCGCCGCACGCGCCGCCGGGCCCCCGCAGATCCGCAACGCGGGCACCCTCGGCGGGAACATCGCCACGGCCGCGCCCACGGGCGACGCGCTGCCCGTGCTGGCCGCGCTGGAGGCCGTGCTCCTCGTCGTCGGGCCGCTCGGGCAGCGGGAGATCCCGGTCTCGCACCTGCTGGCGGGCCGCGAGATGCTCCGGCCCGGGGAACTGATCGGCTTCGTACGGGTGCCGCTGCTGCACGCGCCGCAGGTGTTCCTCAAGGCCACGGGACGTACGGGGCCGGGGCGCGCGGTGGCGTCCGTGGGGCTCGTACTGGATCCCGCGCGCAGGGGCGTGCGGTGCGCGATCGGAGCGGTGGCCCCGATGCCGCTGCGTCCGCTGGAGGCCGAGCAGTGGGTGGCCTCGCTGATCGACTGGGACGGGGACCGGAGCCTGGCCCCCGAGGCGCTGGAGGCCTTCGGCGAGTACGTCGGGGCCGCCTGCGTGCCCGACCAGGGGGACCCGGTGGCTCCCGGTGTGCTGCACCTGCGGCGCACGGTGGCCGTGCTGGCACGGAGGGCCCTGGGGAGGGCGCTGACCTCATGAGCGAGAACGAGAACGAGAACGTGACCCAGGGGAACGCCGGGAACGGCGCGAACGGCACGGCGGGCTGGGGCTGGGAGCCCGTCCCGCAGGGCGGCGAGTACGACTCGGACGCCACGGCCTTCGTGAAACTGCCGCAGGACATGCTGGACGCGCTCGGCACGGGGGAGCCCCTCGCGGCGCCCGGGCACGGGTACGTGCCGCCGCCGATGATCGTGCCGCTGGGCTCGGCCAGTACGGATCCGAGCGCCACCGGGACCTGGACGATGCCGGTGCAGTGGCCCGAGGCGGCGGGCTCCGCCCCGGCCGACACGGGTCCCGCGCCCACACCCGCGCCGGTGGGCGGGCCGATCCCGGCGTCGGTCCCGATCCCGGCCGCGGTGGCGGCGGCGTTCGCCGAGGCCGAGCCGGAGCAGGCGCAGCCGCCGCTGCACGACCCGGGGGCGACGGCGGAGTGGCGGTTCCAGGACGAGTCCTCGACGGGGCAGTGGGCGGTGCCGGCGTACTCGGAGTACGCGGAGTACGGGGGGACGCCGGAGGTACCCGGATCTCCCGGACCCGCCGGACTTCCCGGACTCGCCGGAACCTCCGGACTCCCCGAGCAGCAGGGTGACTTCAGGCCCCCGCCGGCGTCGAGCGCACCGGCCGCAGACTGGAGCCAGGCCCCGGCGACGCTGCCGGGCGGCGCCCCGGCGCCGTGGGCGTACCTGACGCAGGACACGGGCACGCTGCCGGGCACTCTGCCGGGCACCGACGAGGCCGCTGCCGCTGCCGCGTCGGCCGCCGCTGCCGCCGTCACCGCGGCGACCTCCGGACGGCTGCTCGGCGGCCCCGGGGTGGGCACCGCGCCGCGCGGCCCGCGGGTGCTGGGCGGTCCGGGCGTGGGCACCCCGCTCCCGGAGGACGAGCCGGCGCACCCGACCCCCCACGACATCGAGGCCGCCCACGGCCCGGCGCAGGACCCGGCCGAAGGGGCGCGGGCGTCGGAGCACGCGGAGTTCGGGGGGCACGCGGGCTTCGGCGGGCCCGGTGGGCACGCGGAGTTCGGCGGGCATGCCGGGCATGCCGGGCATGCCGGGCAGGCGGGGTTCGAGGGGCACGCCGGGTTCGGCGGCCACCCCGAGCCTGCGGCCCACGCGGGGCACGTCGAGTTCGGCGGGCACACTGGGCAGGCGGGGAGCGCGGGGCAGGCCGAGTTCGGCGGGCACCCGGAGCAGGCCCACGCGGGGCACGACGGGCAGCCGGCCCACGCCGGGCACGGCGGGCACGGCGAGCGGGCGGAGGGCGAGCAGCACGCCGGGCACGCCGGGCACACCGGCCCCGTGGAAGGCACCGGGCACGCGGATCACGCCGGCCACACCGGGCACGCGGAGCAGACCGGCCAGACCGGCCACACCGACCTGACCGGCCACACCGACCTGACCGGCCACATCGACCACACCACCCACACCGCGCACGGTGCGTTCGTGCCGCCCGCCGGTACCGGCGGTACCGACGGGCGCGGCTTCGACGCCTTCGGGCACGCGGCCGAGGCGGCCCCGGTGGAGCCCGGCCCGCTGCCGGTCGCCGGGCCGGAGACCACCGGACCCCGAACCGCGGCCGACGGCGCCGACGCGGACCCGCACGCCCTCGCGGAGGCCGCCGGATCCCGGCCCGAGCCCGAGCCCGATCCCGACGCCGACGCCGAAGCCGGCCCGGCCCCGGCGGACGCCGCCGCCGCGCCCGCCCCGGACGCGGACGCCGCCGACACCGCCCTGTCACCCTCGGACGCGGACCCCACCGGAGGTGTCCCGGCCGAGGGGCCGACGTACGAAGAAGAGAACGAGCACCCCCAGGCCTCCTACGTCCTGCGCGTGAACGGCGCCGACCGTCCCGTCACCGGGGCCTGGATCGGCGAGTCCCTGCTCTACGTGCTGCGCGAGCGCCTCGGGCTCGCCGGCGCCAAGGACGGCTGCTCGCAGGGCGAATGCGGTGCGTGCGCCGTGCAGGTCGACGGCCGGCTCGTCGCGTCCTGCCTGGTCCCGGCGGCGACAGCCGCCGGCAGCGAGGTCCGCACCGTCGAAGGTCTCGCGACGGACGGGGAACTCTCGGACGTGCAGCAGGCGTTGTGCAGGTCGGGTGCGGTGCAGTGCGGGTTCTGCGTACCCGGCATGGCGATGACCATCCACGACCTGCTGGAGGGCAACCACGCCCCCAGCGAGCTGGAGACCCGCCAGGCACTCTGCGGCAACCTCTGCCGCTGCTCCGGCTACTCGGGAGTCGTCGACGCCGTGCGCGAGGTCGTGGCCGAGCGCGAGGCGGCTGCGGCCGAGGCGGCCGCCGAGTCCGCGGCCGCGTCTTCACCGGAGCCGCGGATTCCGCACCAGGCAGCGCCCGGCGAGGGCGGCATCCACCACGGAGGCACGGCGTGAGCGGGCAGGACGCGGCGACGTCGACGACGACGCTGAACACGATGGTGACCGCCCTGGCGGCACCCACGGACCCCGCCGACCAGCAGGTCCCGCGCGGAATCGGCGCCTCCGTCCCCTCCGCCGACACCCGGGCCAAGACCGAGGGCACCTTCCCCTACGCCGCCGACCTGTGGGCCGAGGGCCTCCTGTGGGCCGCCGTGCTGCGCTCCCCGCACGCCCACGCCCGGATCCTCTCCATCGACACCACGGCCGCCGCCGCCATGCCCGGCGTCCGGGCCGTCGTCACCCACGCCGACATCCCCGGCGCCACCACGCACGGCCGCCGGATCGCGGACCGGCCCGTCTTCGCCCACGACGTCGTACGCCACCACGGCGAGCCCATCGCCGCCGTCGCCGCCGACCACCCCGACACCGCGCGCCTCGCCGCCGCCGCCATCGCCGTCGAGTACGAGCTCCTCGACGCGGTCACCGACCCCGAGCAGTCCTTCGGCGCCGCCCCGCTGCACCCCGACGGCAACCTCATCCGGCACATCCCGCTCCGCTACGGCGACCCGGAGATCACCGGCGAGGTCGTCGTCGAGGGCCTCTACCGGATCGGCCGCCAGGACCCCGCCCCCATCGGCGCCGAGGCCGGGCTGGCCGTGCCGCGCCCCGACGGCGGCGTCGAGCTGTACACCGCCTCCACCGACCCGCACTCCGACCGCGACCTGGCCGCCGCCTGCTTCGGCCTCGAACCGGACCGCGTACGCGTGGTCGTCACCGGGGTCCCGGGGGCCACGGCCGACCGGGAGGACGCCGCCTTCCAGCTCCCGCTCGGCCTGCTCGCGCTGCGCACGGGCTGCCCGGTCAAGCTGGCCGCGACCCGCGAGGAGTCCTTCCTCGGCCACACCCACCGCCACCCGACCCTGCTGCGCTACCGCCACCACGCGGACGCGGAGGGGCGGCTGGTCAAGGTCGAGGCGCAGATCCTGATGGACGCCGGCGCGTACGCCGACTCGTCCTCCGAGTCGCTGGCCGCCGCCGTCGCATTCGCCTGTGGCCCGTACGTCGTCCCGCACGCCTTCGTGGAAGGCTGGGCGGTCCGCACCAACAACCCCCCCTCGGGACACGTCCGGGGCGAGGGCGCCATGCAGGTCTGCGCGGCGTACGAAGGCCAGATGGACAAACTGGCGGCCGCCCTCGGCATCGACGGCGCGGAACTGCGCATGCGCAACGTCCTGGCGACGGGCGACCTGCTCCCCACCGGCCAGACGGTCACCTGCCCGGCCCCGGTCGCCGAACTCCTGCGCTCGGTCCGCGACTTCGAGCTCCCCGCCCTCCCGAAGGACACCCCGGAGGACGAGTGGCTGCTGCCGGGCGGCCCGGAGGGCGCGGGCGAGCCGGGCGCGGTGCGGCGGGGCGTCGGCTACGGCGTCGGCATGGTGCACATGCTCGGCGCCGAGGGCACCGACGAGGTCTCCACCGCCACCGTAAAGGTGGTGAACGGCGCGGCGACGGTCATCTGCGCGGCCGTGGACACCGGCCAGGGCTTCGCGACCCTCGCCCGCCAGATCGTCCAGGAGGTCCTGGGCGTCGACGTGGTGACGACGGCCCCGGTCGACACGGACCAGCCGCCGGCGGGCCCGTCGGCACACGGCCGCCACACCTGGGTGTCGGGCGGCGCCGTCGAACGGGCCGCCAAAATGGTCCGCACCCAGCTCCTCCAGCCGATGGCGCACAAACTCGGCATGTCCACCGAACTCCTCCAGATCGCGGATGGCCGGATCACGTCGTACGACGGGGCCTTCTCCATGACGGTCGCGGAGGCCATAGAAGGCAAGGAACTCTGGGCGACGGCCCAGTGCCGTCCCCACCCCACGGAACCGCTGGACGCCGACGGCCAGGGCGACGCCTTCGTCGGCCTCGCCTTCTGCGCGATCCGCGCGGTGGTGGACGTGGACATCGAACTCGGCTCGGTGCGCGTGGTCGAACTCGCCGTGGCCCAGGACGTGGGCCGCATCCTCAACCCCCGCCAGCTGGAAGCCCGTATCGAAGCGGGAGTCACGCAGGGCGTGGGCGCGGCCCTGACGGAGAACCTCCGCACGGTCTCGGGCCTCGTCCGCCACCCCGACCTGACGGGCTACGCCCTGCCGACCGCGCTGGACGCGCCGGTGGTCCGCATCGTCAAACTGGTCGAGGAGCGTGACGTGGTGGCCCCGTTCGGCGCGAAGGCGGCCAGCGCGGTCCCTGTGGTGACGGCCCCGGCGGCGGTGGCCTCGGCAGTACGCGCTGCCACGGGCCGCCCGGTGAACAGGCTCCCGATCCGGCCATCGGCGGCTGTCGCGGTGCCCAACTCGTGACCGCGTGACCCGCATTGCACATGCAACCCGGACTTGGGGTTGCCGGAGCCGATCGTTAGAACGATCGGTCAGAGTGTTTGCGCGCGCGTGCGAACGGGCGCGAACGGGGATGGGGAGCGGCGCCGACGGGCGCCGTGATCAAACGAGGAGTCGGGGAGGCCATCGTGGCAGAGGACATCGGGGTAGGTCTGTTCGGAATCGGCGCTGCGGCGGTGGCCGGCGCTGCGATCGGCGCGCAGGCCACCGCTGCGGCGCTGCGCGTTCAGTACGAGGACCTGAAGAGCTATCAAATCCTGGTGAACGACCTCCTGACGAAGCTCAAGGAGTCCCCGGCGGACGACGGAAGACTGGCCGACGGCACACTGCCGGCGGGAGCCCTGGGCAAGAACTTCACTCAGGCCGAGAAGCTCTACAAGGCGTACGGCACCGTCCACACGGAGTTGCAGAAGCTCTCGAAGGGACTGGCGGTGCAGATCGAGGCGCTCGGCATCGCCATCCAGTCCGCGAGCGGCGGTTACAGCCAGGTGGACGAGGACACGAAGCGGCGCATGGCCTTCCTCGCGAAGCAGGCCCATGAACAGTACGTCCCGAAGCGCGACCCGTACGCGGACAAGACGGCCGACGGCGGACAGCCGGCCGCGCCGAACGCGCCGGCCGTGCCGCAGCCGAACGGGAAGCAGAAGGGGGCTCCTCTCGCATGAGTGAGTTCGAGGGCTACACGCACGCGCAGCTGTACGCCATGGTCGCCGCGATGGACCCGGACAAGGTCCATGACTGCGCCACGCAGCTCACCGATGCCTCCAAGACGATCGAGGAGATCGGAAACAAGCTCAAGGACCACAAGGTCGAGGGCTGGGAAGGCGAAGCGGCCGAGGCGTTCCAGAACTGGGTGAACCAGACGGGCAGCGCCACGCTGGTGCTGGCCGAGTACAGCGCCGCCGGCGGCAAGTACATGGCGGAGTCCGCCCAGATCATGCGCGAGGTCAAGCCGACCGACTACGGCGCGGGCAACATGCCCAAGTACGACGCGTCTGCGGAGGCGACCCTCAGGCAGAACCTCGAGACGTCCCGCGAGTACCACAACGACCCGGATGCGGTGAAGCTGGGCCAGGAGGCCTGGTCGAAGCTGAACGGGGACCACGCGCGGGCCGTGGACGCGATGACCAAGCTGGCCGGGTCGTACGACAAGTCGTCCCAGCAGATGGATGCGGCGACTGTCCCGACGTTCCCGCCGCCGCCGAGGGTTCTCGTGCCACAGGGTTACGACGGTGGGCAGGATATGGCGAGGCCTGGAGGCGGGTCTGGTGGGGGATACGGATCGGCCAGTTACTCGTACGCGCCGCCGAGTTCTGGCGGTGTTCCCTCTTCGAACGAGCCCGGGCTGGTGCCCGGGCATCAGCAGCAGCCGGACAACCCGGTCCCGTCGGTGCCCATGCCGGGAATCCCGGACCGCAACGTGAACGTGGACCTTGACTCCGTCGGCACGCTCCCGGACCGGACGGTGCCGCCGCTGACGACCCCGCCTACTGGGCCGCTGCCCACTGGTCCGGGCCCCAGCGTCCCCACCCCCGGCCCGTTCGTCCCGCCCGTGGGACTCCCGCCGGTCGGTGGCCTGAAGGGGACCGGCCCGGGCACAGGCCCCGGACTCGGCCCGTACCCGCGCCTGACGGGTCCCAGCGGTCCGGGTGGCGGCAGGGTCGGCGGCATGCCGCCGGGCATGCCCCCGCGTGACACCGGCATCATGGGCGGTCGTCCCGTGAACTCCAAGGGTCTCGGCTCGGGCATCCCGCGGGGCACGGTCATCGGTGAAGGAGCCCAGGGCGGCCGCGGCATGGGCGGCGCGATGGGTGGCGGTGCTCACGGCGGTGGTGCGGGCGGAGTTTCGGCGGGCCGCCGACTTGCTTCCGAGCCGGGAGGCATCGTCGGTGGGCGCCAGTCTGCGGCCGGTCGTCCGATTGCGGGCGGCAAGCCGTTCACCCAGGGCGGCTCGGGACTGGTTCGGAATGGCGCTGTCGGCGCGGGTACGCACACTCCGGGTAGGCGACGGGACGACCAGGGGGGCGAACGCCCCGACTATCTGGTCGAAGACGAAGAGACCTGGCAGGGCAACCGTCGTGTTGCTCCCCCGGTGATCGACTGAGCAGAACGGACGTTGTACGGGATGCGCATGCGCAAGGCGACCTCGGCCCTGGTGGGTCTGCTGCTGGCCGGGGTCGCGGCGACCCCTGCCCATGCGGAGACCATTCGATCGCAGCAGTGGCATCTCGACGCCATGAAAGCCGGCGAGATCTGGAAGATCAGCACGGGCAAGGGGATCACCGTCGCGGTGATTGATACGGGTGTTAACCAGATCCCGGAACTCGAAGGCCAGGTTCTCCCAGGTAAGGCCTTCCCTGCCGGCGATGCCGAGGTTGGCAGGGACAACGATTATTACGGCCACGGCACTGCCATGGCCGGAATGATTGCTGGTACAGGCAAGCACCCAAGCGGTGATGGCGCGTATGGCCTTGCGCCCGGTGTCAAGATTCTTCCGATCCGCGTGCCCGACATGCTCGAAGGGGCGGATACTCCATCGATCGTCGCGGCTATTCGATACGCGGCGGACTCGGACGCCAAGGTCATCAACATTTCCATGGGTCTTGCAAGCAAGCCCGAGCAGGACGCGGGGCGGGCGGCCGCCGTGAAGTATGCGCTCTCCAAAGGCAAGTTGATCTTTGCCGCAGTTGGAAACTACGGGGATTCGACCAATGAGCTCGCCTACCCCGCCGCGACTCCCGGAGTAGTGGGGGTCGGAGCCGTGGATGCCAATGGCGAGCCGACCAAGGAATCGATGAACGGCCCCCAAGTGGACATGGCCGCGCCAGGCATTGACATCGTTTCCTCCTGCAAGGGGAAGACGGGGCTCTGTAAGACGCACGGTACGAGCGACGCCAACGCCCTCGCCTCCGCCTCCGCCGCCCTCCTCTGGTCCGCCCACCCCGACTGGACCAACAACCAGGTCCTCCGCGTCCTCCTGAACACCGCCGGCAAGCCCTTCGACGGTTCGCAGCGCAACGACTACGTCGGCTACGGCGTGGTCCGCCCTCGCGTGGCACTGCAAAACCCCGGCGACCCCGGTCCGGCGGACGTCTACCCGCTGCCCGACCTGGCGGCGGCGGACGCGAGCAAGAAGCCCTCGGCGTCCCCCGACGGCAAGGCCCCCGACTCGGCCGCCCCCTCACCCGCCCCCCAGGCGGACGAGAAGAAGGACGGCAGTCCCCTTCCCTGGATCGGCCTCGGTCTGGGAGCCTGCCTGTTGATCGGCGGTGCCGTCACCGCGGTCGTCGTACGCCGGAACCGCTGACACACCTCCCCCGACCTCCTCCCCCCACGGGAGTTCACGCGATGTCGTTCGACGAGGAATGGTCGGCGGCGCGCGCCACGGCCGCGGCCAACGTCTCCATGCGGCTCAACCACGTCCCGGTGGATCCCGGTGGCGGTGGCAGCGGTGACCTGTAGTTGCACCAGCGGTGGGCCGCGGCCAGGTCGCCACGGCCAATGGAGGCTCCTGAATGTGCCGTACCGGCATCTCCCGTGCTCTCGTCGGTGTCCTCGCCGGTGTCGTGCTCCTGTCGGGCTGCGCCGAGGAGAAGAAGCCTTCGGCCGCCTCTCGGCTGCCGAAGTCGACGTGCTTCGGCGCTTTCACGCCGTCCGATCTGGCGCCCCTGTTGGGAAACGCCGACGAGGTCAAGGTGGATTCGCCCGCCGACCTCAAGCTGACCGCGAATCGCCGTGGCGCGACCTGCAACGTCTACGTCGACGGCAAGAGCGGAGTGCTCGCGACAGCCGAACGCCGGCCTCTCGGGCAGGGGTTCTTCTGGCCCTTGGACGACAAGAGCCCCGAGCCGATCCCCGGTGTGGAGAACGGCAAGGTCTGGGACACGGGGGCGGCCGCCGGCATCTCGTGCAAGGGGGTCACGGACTCCTTCGAGCTGGAACTGTGGCTGAGCGGATCCGTCCAGGGCAAGAAGGCCGGCGAGTCGCGCCCGGTGCTCACCGAGCTCATGAGGAAGTACGTCGACTACGCCAAGCAGCAGACGCTCTGCGGAGCCTAGAACCGGACCCGGCGGAGCCGGGTTCGGGATCACGTCGGAACCCGGCCGAGTGGCCACATGCCCGGGCCACTTCAGCGGGTGCAGGCACCACCGCCGCACGCCGCACGCCGCACGCCGCACGCCGCACGCCGCACGCCGCACGCCGGAGGACAGAGCCGTGCCCCAAAATGCACCCACTTGCGAGAATTGCTAGTTTGGAATAGCGAGCGCGGGCCCGGTGATCCAGGGCCTGCCGACGGGTCGCGTCATCGACCCCGCATCCGCACCCGACCGCACTGTCGCCCGAATGGTGCAACGCGACGTGCCACGCGCACGGGTGCGGACCAAGCCGACCAGAGCCCCAAACGAGTCAATCCGTGAAAGGGGAATCGAATGCGCATTCGACGAATCTTCGCCGCCGTCTTCGCGACGGCAGCCTTCGCCGGACTCGGTCTCACAGGCGTCGCCACCGCCACCGCTGCCACGCAGGGTGTCCCGTCAGTCGTCACGCCTTCAGAGTGCAAGCAGGGCGGCGGAACGGCCGATCTGGCGAACAACGTCTGCAAGGGCGGTATGTACGACGGGGAGCAGGTCGACTGAACCCCGCAAGGCGTCCCGCTGCCCCGCGCTGCGGGGCGTACCCATGCGAGAGGGGGGGGGCCCCCCCCGGGGGGCGCCCCCCCCCCCCCCCCCCGGGGGGGGGGGGGGGCCCGGGCCCCCCCCCCCCCCCCCCCCCCCCCGCCCCGCCCCCC
>NZ_JBIWFI010000051.1:0-52787 GCF_044762985.1 Streptomyces sp. NPDC096339
GCCCCCCCCGCCCCCCCGCGCGGGGGGGGGGGGTTTCGCCCCCGCGGCGGGGGTGGGCCCCCCGGGGGTCTGGGGGCGGAGCCCCCAGGAGCAGCACCCCCACCGGGGCCGCACCCGGCCGGGTGGCCCCGCCCCGGCGGATCCCCGCCGCGCCGACGGGCCACCCGCACGGGCCGACGTACAAGAAATGGCAGGCCCCGCTCGCCCGCCGGGCGACGGCCCTGCACGCGGGGGCCTGGTGGCTGTGGGCCCTCGGGCTGGCCACCGCCGCCTCGCGGACCACCAACCCGCTGCTCCTCGGGATGATCATCGGCGTCGCCGGGTACGTGGTCGCGGCCCGCCGCACGGACGCCCCGTGGGCCCGTTCCTACAGCGCGTTCCTCAGGCTCGGCCTCTTCGTCATCGGCCTGCGCCTGCTCTTCTCCGTGCTGCTCGGCTCCCCCATCCCCGGCTCGCACACCCTCTTCACCCTCCCCGAGGTCCCGCTGCCCGCCTGGGCGCAGGGCATCCGGTTCGGCGGCCGGGTCACCGCCGAGCAGCTGGTCTTCGCCTTCTACGACGGGGCCAAGCTGGCGGCCCTCCTCGTCTGCGTCGGCGCCGCGAACGCCCTCGCGAACCCGGCGCGGCTGCTGAAGTCCCTCCCGGCCGCCCTGTACGAGGCGGGCGTCGCCGTGGTCGTCGCCATGACCTTCGCGCCGAACATGGTCGCCGACGTCGTCCGCCTGCGCACCGCGCGCCGGCTGCGCGGACGCCCGACCGGCGGGGTCAAGGCGATCCTGCAGATCGGCCTGCCGGTGCTGGAGGGCGCCCTGGAGCGCTCCGTCGCCATCGCCGCGTCGATGGACGCGCGCGGGTACGGGCGCACCGCCGAGGTCCCGCCCGCCGTGCGGCACACCACGAACGCCCTCACCCTCGGCGGCCTGCTCGGCATGTGCGCCGGCACGTACGGGCTGCTCGCCGCGGAGGGCGCCGCGTACGGGCTGCCCGTGCTCGGCATCGGCCTGCTGCTGGCCCTCGCGGGCCTGCGGCTCGGCGGCCGCCGGTCGGTGCGGACCCGCTACCGGCCCGACCGCTGGGGGCCGCGCGCCTGGCTGGTCGCCGGATCGGGCGCGTCCGTCGCCGCGCTCCTCGTGTACGCGGGCACGCGCGATCCCGCCGCCCTGCATCCGGGGGTGGTGCCGCTGGTGGCGCCGACGCTGCCGCTGTGGCCGGCGGCGTCGGTCCTGATCGGCCTGCTGCCCGCGTTCGTGGCGCCCGTACCCCTCGCACCCTCTCAGGAGGCATCCCGTTGATCCGCTTCGAGCAGGTGTCCGTCACCTACGACGGCGCGGCCGGCCCTTCCCTCCAGGGCCTCGACCTGGAGATCCCGGAAGGGGAGCTGACGCTGCTCGTCGGTCCGTCCGGGGTGGGCAAGTCCACGCTGCTGGGCGCGGTCTCCGGGCTGGTCCCGCACTTCACGGGCGGCACCCTGCGCGGGCGGGTGACGGTCGCCGGCCGCGACACGCGCACCCACAAGCCGCGCGAGCTCGCGGACGTGGTCGGCACGGTCGGTCAGGATCCGCTCGCGCACTTCGTGACGGACGTGGTGGAGGACGAGCTGGCGTACGGGATGGAGTCCCTCGGGCTGGCCCCTGCCGTGATGCGCCGCCGCGTCGAGGAGACCCTGGACCTCCTCGGCCTGAACGAGCTGCGCGACCGGCCCATCGCGACCCTCTCGGGCGGGCAGCAGCAGCGGGTCGCGATCGGCTCGGTCCTGACCACGCACCCGAAGGTCCTCGTACTGGACGAGCCCACCTCTGCGCTGGACCCGGCGGCGGCGGAGGAGGTCCTGGCGGTGCTCCAGCGGCTGGTCCACGACCTCGGCACCACGGTCCTGATGGCGGAGCACCGGCTGGAGCGGGTGGTGCAGTACGCCGACCGCGTGCTGCTGCTGCCCGCCCCGGGCGCGGCGCCGGTGCTCGGGGCCCCGTCGGAGGTCATGGCGGTCTCCCCGGTCCACCCGCCGGTGGTCTCGCTGGGGCGCGTGGCGGGCTGGTCCCCGCTCCCGCTGTCGGTCCGCGACGCCCGCAGGCTGGCCGCCCCGTTGCGCACCCGTCTCTCGTCCGTGCCCGTGCCGTCCGATCCCGTCCGCGGCACCGCTTCCCGGGCTCTTCCCGGACCCGCTCCTCAAACGCCGGAGGGGCTGGGGGTTTCAGCCCGTCCGGCGTTTGAGGACCGGGGGTCCGGGGGCGGAGCCCCCGGTTTCGGGAAGGGGCGGGAAGGGGACGGCTCCGCGCAGCGGCACCCCGCACCCCGCACCGGCCTGCCGGCCCGCCTGGCCCGCCTGCTCCGCCGCGGCGAGCCGACCCGCCCCACGCCGGCGCACGCAGACCCGGCGGGAGCCGACCCGGTGGCCGAGGTCCGCAACCTCGGCGTACGCCGCGGCCGCGCCGAAACCCTCCGCGGGATCACCCTCACCGTCGCCCCCGGCGAGACCGTCGCCCTCATGGGCCGCAACGGCGCCGGCAAGTCCACCCTGCTCTCCGCCCTCGTCGGGACCGTCCCGCCCGCCACCGGCGAGGTGACTGTCGGCGGCCTCGCCCCCCACCGCACCCCGCCGCCCGAGATGGTGCGCCGCGTGGGTCTCGTACCCCAGGAGCCCCGCGACCTGCTCTACGCCGACACCGTCGCCGCCGAGTGCGCCGCCGCGGACTCCGACGCGGGCGCGGCCCCCGGCACCTGCCGGGCGCTGGTCACGTCCCTGCTCCCGGACGTACCGGACGACGTCCACCCCCGCGACCTCTCCGAGGGGCAGCGCCTCGCCCTGGCCCTCGCCCTGGTGCTGACCGGCCGCCCGGCGCTGCTCCTGCTCGACGAGCCCACCCGGGGTCTGGACTACGCCGCCAAGGCCCGCCTGATCGAGATCCTCCGCGCCCTCGCGGCCGACGGCCACGCCATCGTCCTGGCCACCCATGACGTGGAGCTCGCCGCCGAGGTGGCGCACCGCGTGGTGATCCTGGCGGGCGGGGAGATCGTCGCGGACGGCCCGACCGCCGAGGTGGTCGTCTCCTCCCCCGCGTTCGCACCGCAGGTGGCGAAGGTCCTGGCTCCCGGCCACTGGCTCACGGTCTCCCAGGTCGCCGAAGCCCTGGCGGCCACGGACCCGACCCGGGACCCGGCCACGGGCCCGACCCCGGCCCCGACCCCGGACCCGACCCCCGGGACGGCCCCCGCATGACCCGCAGAGCAACCCGCCCCGTCCGCATCGGCCCCCGTGCCGCCGCCGCCCTGGTCCTGGTCACCCTCATCGGCATCGCCGCCTTCGGCTGGCCGCTCCTCGCCGACGGGCAGTCCGGACTCGCCCACTCGCAGGACGCCCCCTGGCTGTTCGCCGCGCTGCTCCCCCTCCTCGTCGCCGTCGTCGTCGCGACCATCGCGGACAACGGCATGGACGCCAAGGCCGTGGCGATGCTCGGCGTGCTCGCCGCGGTCGGGGCGGCTCTGAGACCGCTGGGCGCGGGTACGGCCGGTCTGGAGCCCATGTTCTTCCTGATGGTGCTCAGCGGGCGCGTCCTCGGGCCGGGCTTCGGCTTCGTCCTCGGCTCCGTCACGATGTTCGCGTCGGCCCTGCTCACCGGTGGTGTGGGCCCGTGGATGCCGTTCCAGATGCTCGCGCTGGGCTGGTTCGCCCTGGGGGCCGGCCTGCTGCCGGGACCCGAGCGGATCCGGGGCCGGGCCGAGCTGGCGATGCTGGCGGCGTACGGCTTCCTCGGCTCGTTCGCGTACGGCACGGTCATGAACCTCCAGGGCTGGGTGATGCTGCAGGGCATGGGCCAGGGCGTCTCCTTCCACCCGGGGGACCCGGTCGCGGCGAACCTCGCGCGCTTCGCCGCGTACTGCCTGGCGACTTCGCTGGGCTGGGACCTGGGCCGGGCCGCGCTGACCGTCGTACTGACGCTCGCGCTCGGGGCCACGCTGCTGAAGGCCCTACGGCGGGCGACTCGCAAAGCGGCCTTCGACGCGCCCGTTTCCTTCGAGTCCCAAAGGGTACGGACGGACGCGGAAGGTGACATTCGGGTCCCCCGGCGGTGAGCCGCCCCACAGGACCCACGTCACATACGACCCGGCCTAGTAGCCCGTGGAAGCCCTGCGCCTTCGTCCCGGAGGGGGGTCGTGGGGCCCGTGCTGCGAGGGCGGCTAGTACGTGGGGCCGTTGCCAGGGGGTGGGGGCGTCGGTAGAACTGGATGAGTCGCAGGGCGGCCCGGGTGGTTCACCCGCCGCCGACGATCCCCTCTCCTTGGCGTGAGTGGTTCACGCATGTCTCCGGCATGCCCGCGGCCGTCCTTGTCCCCTTCGGAAGGTCAATCCGTGTCCAACACCGTCATCCGCCGCATCGCCGCTTCGAAGAAGACCCTCGCGGGTACCGTCCTCGCCCTGGGTGTCGCCGGCTCCATGCTGGCCACGGTCCCGGCGCAGGCCGCCCCGATGAGCGCCAAGGCGATCGCCCGGCAGATGATCAAGGACCCGGCCCAGTTCGCCGCTTTCGACAAGATCATCTCGCACGAGAGCGGCTGGGACTACACGGCCACCAACGCCTCCTCCGGCGCCTACGGCCTGGCCCAGGCCCTGCCGGCCTCGAAGATGGCCTCGGCGGGCGCGGACTGGAAGACCAACCCGGCCACCCAGATCAAGTGGGGCCTGGACTACATGAACTCCCGCTACGGCAGCCCGGTCGAGGCCTGGAACTTCTGGTCCGCCAACCACTGGTACTAAGCCGGCACGCGCAGCACACGCAGCAGCAGACATACGAAGGCCCCGGTGGCCGGCCTCCCCAGGTCCGGCCCCCGGGGCCTTCTGCATCCCATCCCACAGGGTTCGAGGAGCCCGGAAGCGGGCTCAGGCGCTCACAGCCGCTGGATGATCGTCCCGGTCGCCAGCGCGCCGCCCGCGCACATGGTGATCAGCGCGAATTCCTTGTCACGGCGTTCCAGTTCGTGCAGCGCGGTGGTGATCAGCCGGGCGCCGGTGGCGCCGACGGGGTGGCCGAGGGCGATGGCGCCTCCGTTGACGTTGACCTTCTCCAGGTCCTGGTCGAAGACCTGGGCCCAGCTGAGGACGACGGAGGCGAAGGCCTCGTTGATCTCGACGAGGTCGATGTCCTTGAGGGACATCCCGGCCTTGCCGAGCACGGCCCGCGTCGCGTCGATCGGCCCGTCCAGGTGGTAGTGCGGGTCGGCGCCGACCAGGGTCTGGGCGACGATGCGGGCGCGCGGCTTGAGCTTGAGGGCCCTCGCCATCTTGCGGGAGGCCCACATCACGGCGGCGGCCCCGTCGGATATCTGCGAGGAGTTCCCGGCCGTGTGCACGGCGGTCGGCATGACCGGCTTGAGCCGGGCCAGGCCCTCCATGCTGGTGTCGCGCAGGCCCTCGTCGCGGTCGACCAGGCGCCACATGCCCTGTCCGGCGGCCTGCTCCTCCTCGGTGGTGGGCACCTGCACGGCGAAGGTCTCGCGCTTGAAGCGTTCCTCGGCCCAGGCGGTGGCGGCCCGTTCCTGCGAGAGCACGCCGAGGCGGTCGACGTCCTCGCGGGTCAGGCCCCGGTTGCGGGCGATGCGCTCGGCGGCCTCGAACTGGTTGGGCAGGTCTACGTTCCACTCGTCCGGGAACGGCTTGCCGGGCCCGTGCTTGGACCCCGATCCCAGCGGGACGCGGCTCATGGCCTCGACCCCGCAGGCGATGCCGATGTCCATGACACCGCCGGAGATCATGTTGGCGACCATGTGGTTGGCCTGCTGGGAGCTGCCGCACTGACAGTCCACGGTCGTCGCCGCGGTCTCGTACGGGAGGCCCATGGCGAGCCAGGCGTTGCGGGCGGGGTTCATCGACTGCTCACCGGCGTGGGTGACGGTGCCGCCGACGATCTGCTCGACGCAGTCGGGCTGGATTCCGGTTCGGGCGAGCAGTTCGCGGTAGGTCTCGCCGAGCAGGTAGGCGGGATGGAGGTTGGCGAGCGCGCCCCCGCGCTTGCCGATGGGGGTGCGTACGGCTTCGACGATGACGGGTTCCGCGGCCATGAGCTCGTCCTCTCCTGCACTGTGCCGGCGCGGCGGGCCGTCCCGGCGGCCCCGCCCGAACTAGTACGCGTTCTAGTTCTCCCCGCAGTTTTATGACCTGGAAGCCCGCCACGCAAGGGTCTTGCACGCGGCCTGCACGGATTCCACACGCAACAGGTGCTGCGCCAAGCCTTGTCTCTTCTAGAACTCGTTACTACCTTCGAGCCAACATCTGATGGGCCGTCAGACTTTGGAGTCGCCCGATGTCCTGCCCCGCGCTGCCCGAAGGCTTCGACGCCACCGATCCCGACCTGCTCCAAAGCCGGGTCCCGCTGCCGGAGTTCGCGGAACTGCGGCAGACCGCACCGGTGTGGTGGTGCCCGCAGCCCCGTGGCGTCACCGGCTTCGACGACGAGGGCTACTGGGTCGTGACCCGGCACGCGGACGTCAAGTACGTCTCCACGCACCCGGAGCTCTTCTCCTCGACCCTCAACACGGCGATCATCCGGTTCAACGAGCACATCCAGCGTGATGCCATAGATGCCCAGCGTCTGATCATGCTGAACATGGATCCGCCGGAACACACCCGCGTACGCCAGATCGTCCAGCGCGGATTCACCCCGCGTTCCATCCGCGGCCTGGAGGACGCCCTGCGCGACCGGGCCCGGAAGATCGTCGAGCAGGCCGTGGCCGCGTCGGCGGACGGCAGCTTCGACTTCGTCACGCAGGTGGCCTGCGAACTCCCGCTCCAGGCCATCGCCGAGCTGATCGGCGTACCGCAGAAGGACCGCGCCAAGATCTTCGACTGGTCGAACAAGATGATCGCGTACGACGACCCGGAGTACGCGATCACCGAGGAGGTCGGCTCCAACGCGGCGGTGGAGCTGATCGGTTACGCGATGAACCTCTCCGCCGAGCGCAAGGAGTGCCCCGCCCAGGACATCGTCACGCAGCTCGTGGCGGCCGAGGGCCAGGGCAACCTGGGCTCCGACGAGTTCGGCTTCTTCGTCCTGCTGCTGGCGGTCGCCGGCAACGAGACCACCCGCAACGCCATCAGCCACGGCATGCACGCCTTCCTCACCCATCCCGAGCAGTGGGAGCTGTACAAGGCGACCCGGCCCTCCACGGCCGCGGAGGAGATCGTGCGCTGGGCCACCCCCGTGGTGTCCTTCCAGCGCACCGCCACCCAGGACACCGAACTGGGCGGCCAGAAGATCAAGGCGGGCGACCGGGTCGGGATGTTCTACTCGTCCGCCAACCACGACCCCGAGGTCTTCGAGAACCCGGACGCCTTCGACATCACCCGCGACCCGAACCCGCACCTGGGCTTCGGCGGCGGCGGCCCGCACTTCTGCCTCGGCAAGTCCCTGGCGGTCCTGGAGATC
Source organism: Streptomyces sp. NPDC096339 (assembly GCF_044762985.1). Lineage (NCBI taxonomy): Bacteria > Bacillati > Actinomycetota > Actinomycetes > Kitasatosporales > Streptomycetaceae > Streptomyces > Streptomyces sp. NPDC096339. The sequence continues at coordinate 7,419 of NZ_JBIWFI010000051.1, forward strand.
GACCTGATCTTCAACGCGCTGGCCGACGCCCTGCCCGACCTGCGCCTGACGGGCGAGGCACCGCGTCGACTGCGCGCGGCCTGGCTGAACGGCATCAAGGAGCTCCGGGTCAGCCACGGCTGACCCGTGAACCAGGACGGCAGGGGCCCCCTCCTCCCACGCCCCGGCCCCTGCCGTCCGTCGGCCGCTGCCGTCCGTCGGCCGCTGCCGTCCGTCGGCCCGGGTCGGCGTCGACCCCCGAGCCCGCGTGGGCCCCCGAGCCCGCGCCGGCCTGCGAGCCCGTGTGGCCCCGGGTCCGCGCCGGCCTCCGAGTGGCGGCACGGGCACGACCGGCGGATCCTGACAGGACGCGGCGATCCACCGACGGGGTGCCGGGGCGGACTGTCACTCGCCCCGGCACCCCGTCGGCGTTCCGCCGCCACCCGCCGTCACTCCGGGCGAGGGAGCCACCATGTCCACCGCCGCGTCCGCCATCTCCGCCACCGCGTACGACGAACTCTCCAAGGCCTTCCGGGGGCCGCTCGTGCGGCCCGGCGACGACGGCTACGAGGAGGACCGCCGGGTCTGGAACGGCTCCGTCGACCGCCGCCCCGCCCTCATCGCCCACTGCACCGGCGCCGCCGACGTGATCGCCGCCGTCCGGTGCGCCGGACCCTCCGGCCCCGCGGCCGGACTGCCCCTGGCGGTGCGCAGCGGCGGGCACAGCTTCCCCGGTCAGTCGGTGTGCGACGACGGGGTCGTCATCGACCTCTCCCTGATGAAGGGGATCCGGGTCGATCCCGAGGCCCGCACCGTACGGGCCCAGGCCGGGGTGCTCCTCGGCGAGCTGGACCACGAGACGCAGGCCTTCGGGCTGGCCGTGCCCGCCGGGATCGTCACCCACACCGGGCTGGCCGGACTCACCCTCGGCGGCGGCATCGGCTGGCTGATGCGCAAGTACGGCCTCACCATCGACCAGCTGCTGTCCGTGGACCTGGTCACCGCCGACGGCACCCTCCTGAAGGCGAGCGCGGACGTCAACCCGGACCTCTTCTGGGGAGTGCGGGGCGGCGGCGGCAACTTCGGCATCGTCACCGAGTTCGAGTTCCGGCTCAACCCGCTCGGGCCCGTCGTACTGGCCGGCCCCATCGCCTGGCACATGGCGGATTCGGCGCGTCTGCTGCGTTTCTACCGCGAGTGGATCACCGACGTACCGGACGACCTGACCACGGCGGTCGTGCACCGCAAGGCGCCGCCGCTGCCGTTCGTCCCGGCGGATCTGCGCGGGAAACCGGTGGTCATGGTGGTGTGCTGCTACGCCGGGCCCGTCGAGGAGGGCGAACGGGTGCTGCGGCCGCTGCGCGCGTGGGGGCCGGAGCCGGTGATGGACCTGTGCGCGCCGAAGCCGTTCGTCCAGCACCAGGCCATGTTCGACCCGTCCTTCCCGCACGGCCGCTGGTACTACTTCAAGTCCTGTGACGTGGACCGGCTCGGCGACGAGGTCATCGACGTCACGGCCGAGCACGCGGCGCGGATCGTGTCCCCGCTGACCGCCTTCCCGATCTTCCAGCTGGGCGGCGCGATCGGCCGCGTCGGCGAGGCGGAGACGGCCTTCGGCGCTCGCACCGCCGGCCACACCTTCAACATCAACGGGACCTGCGAGGGCGAAGAGGGCTTCGAGCGGGAGCGGGAGTGGGCGCGCGGCCTGTGGTCGGCGCTCGCCCCCCACCAGACCGGCGTGTACGCGAACTTCCTGATGGAGGAGGGCGAGGACCGGGTCCGCGAGGCGTACGGGCCCGAGAAGTACCGCCGACTGCGGGAACTCAAACGCCGCTACGACCCGGGCAACCTCTTCCGCCTCAACCAGAACATCCCGCCAGGCTAGGGCCCGTGCCGCCGGCGGCCGTCGCGCGCCACACGTCCCGGTGGCGCGCGACGGGTTGTCGTCAGGGGCAGTTGACGGGCGGGTTGCCGGAAGCGACCCGGCAGAGGTCGATCCCGGCTCCGCCGTCGACGAGTCCGGCGTTCGGGCCGATGCGGAGGTAGTCGGTGCCGTCGCCGCCGAGGACCTGGCCGGTCGGGGCGACACCGGCATCGGCCGTGATGTAGTCGCTGCCCGCGCCACCGGCCACGGTGCCCGCGACGGTGCCGGTGATGACGATGTAGTCACTGCCGCCCAGGCCGTCGACCCGGTCACCCGGCGCGAGGGCGCCGCAGAGGATGAGGTCGGCGCCGGCCGTCCCGTTGACGGTGGTACCGGTCACGGCCCGGCCGTTGACCGTGCACGAGGCCACGGCATGGGCGGGGGTCGCGGTCAGGGCGAGCGGAGCGATGACGAGAGCGGAGGCGCAGAACGCACGCGCGATGTGTCTGATCATGCGATGAGTGACACACGGTTGCGGCACGGTCGCAATCCGGCACCGGCGACGGCTCTTCCGACGGGGTCGGTAAGCCACCCGGACGGGCCACGGGGGCGGTTCCGGGGCCCCGGGCACGGGTCCGGGGCACGGGTCCGGGGTCCGAGGCACGGGTCCGGGGTCCGAGGGCCCCGGCGCGGTCGGCCCGGGCCCGGCCGTCCGGTGCTGGTGCCCGGACGGCCCCCGGGAATCCCCCCAGGCCCTAGGTCCGGGCAGCGGCCCTGACCTGCGTATCCGTACCTTCCACGGATCCGGTCCGCTGCGCCGGCACCGTCAGCTGGAGCCGGCGCGGCCCCGACAGCACGTACACGAGCCCGAAGCCGGCGGCGACGACGGCCGCCCCGCCCACGGCGTCCAGCACCCAGTGGTTGGCGGTGGCCACGATCGCGCACACCGTGATCAGCGGGTGCAGCACCCCGAGCAGCTTCTGCCAGCCCTTCGGCGCGAGCACCACGATCACGATCCCGCACCACAGCGACCAGCCGAAGTGCAGGGAGGGCATCGCCGCGTACTGGTTGGAGATCGCGGTCATCGCACCGTACGACGGGTTCGCCAGGTCCTGCGGTCCGTGCACGGTGTCGATGAAGCCGAGCCCGGGCATCAGGCGCGGCGGTGCGAGCGGGTAGAGCCAGAAGCCTATGAGCGCGAGGACGGTGGCGAGGCCCAGGGAGGCCCTGGCCCAGCGGTAGTCGCCGGGGCGCCGCCAGTACAGGACCGCGAGGATCGTCAGCGGGATCACGAAGTGGAAGGAGGTGTAGTAGAAGTTGAAGAACGCCTCCAGCCAGGGCGTGTTCACCACGGCGTGGTTCACGGCGTGCTCGATGTCAATGCCGAGCGCCTTCTCGATGCCGTGGATCTGGCTGCCGTTGCCCTCGGCGAGCGAGCGGCTCGTGGGCGCCGCGGCCCGGATGTGGGAGTACAGGGAGTATCCGACCCGTATCAGCAGCAGTTCCAGCAGCAGGTTCGGGCGGGACAGCACGCGCCGCCAGAACGGCAGCAGCGGCACCCGGGCCCACCGGGCGGCCGCGGGGCGGCCGTAGTCGGTGGGGACGGGCTCGCGCCAGTACGGCGAGGAACGCGGCAGGAACGGGACGGCGCAGGCCGCCGCCAGCGCGGTCAGGAGCAGCACGTTGTCCCGTACGGGCGCCAGCGCGACCAGGTTCGGCAGCAGCACGTCGCTCGGCAGGGTCATGGCGAGGACCACGGCCACCGGCCACACGGGCCGGTCGGCGGCCCGCTTGCCGACCTTGCCGGCCACCGCGAGCAGCACCCACAGCAGCTGGTGGCGCCAGCCGGCCGGGGCCACGGCGACGGCCGCGCAGCCGGTGATGGCGACGGCGAGCAGCAGCTGGCCGTCGCGCGCGTAGCGGGCCGCGCGGCGCAGCCCGAGGAACGCGACGGTGCCGGCGAGAGCGAGGTAGAGCAGGATCTCGACCGGCCCGGACAGGCCGAAGCGCAGCAGCGCGCCGTGCAGGGACTGGTTGGCGAGCCCGTCGGGGGCGCCGCCGAGACCGGTGCCGGCCAGGTGCCGCACCCAGTACGTCCACGAGTCGCGCGGCAGCGCCGCCCAGGCCAGCGCGGTGGCCCCGGCGAAGGTCACGGCGGCGGAAGTCGCGGTCGGGCGCCGCCCGGCGAGCCACAGCAGCGGGGCGAACAGCAGCAGCGCGGGTTGCAGCGCGGCGGCGAGGCCGAGGAGGAATCCGGCCGGGCGCTCACCGGGCACGCGGAACACGGCCAGCAGCACCAGCAGCACCGGCAGTACGGCCGTCTGCCCCGGCGAGGCGGCCTCGCGCACCGGCAGCGAGACCATCAGCAGCGCGGTCAGCACGGGCGCGGCCAGCAGCGCGGTGCGGCGCGGGACGGGATCGGGCAGCCCGCGCGCGGCGACGAGCCCGATGGCGGCCACGAACAGCAGCGTCACCGTCGTCCAGGCCACCTCCAGCGAGGGCGCCGCGAGGCCGGTGAACGGCTTCAGCACCAGCCCGGCGAAGGGCGTGCCGGTGAACTGGCCGGCGTCGTAGAGCGTGCCGGGCAGGCTGCCGGGGAGGTGGAACCCGCTCAGCCACTCGCCCGGTGGCACGCGCAGCACGGCGGCGGCCTGTCTGACGGCGAGCACGCCCGCCAGCGCCCACAGGAGGAGGCGCGCGGCCGCGAGCCTGCCACTACCGCCTATGACTCCGGCATGTCCGTGTCCACCACCGTGCTCCGCCGCGTTAGCCACGCCTCGCCGGCCTCCCGCCCAATTGACCGCAACCCCGACTTCGCCTGGCTGCCGCGTTTCATACCGCGTTTCATACCGCGCTGTTCATTACCCGGACGACGATATCCCGGGTCGGATACCTAGGATGGCCCGCATGAGCATCGTGAAGATCAACGCACTGACCGTACCCGCCGAGCAGCGCGAGGTGCTGGAGCAGCGGTTCGCCTCCCGGGCCGGGGCCGTGGAGTCCTCGGACGGGTTCGAGTGGTTCGAGCTGCTGCGCCCGGTCGAGGGCACCGACCAGTACCTGGTGTACACGCGGTGGCGGTCCGAGGAGGACTTCCAGGCGTGGATGGAGGGGCCGATGAAGGCGGCCCACCAGGGTGGCGGCGAGGGCGGCGGCGAGCGTCCGAAGCCGGCGGCCTCCGGGTCCTCGGTGTGGTCGTTCGAGGTCGTGCAGCAGGCGGCGCCGAAGAAGGCCTGAGCCTGCGGAACACGCCGGAGCCCGTCGGAACGCGCAGGAGCGCGCAGGAGCGCGGCGGAACACCGCGGAACACGGCGGAACACGGCGGAGGCCCGGGGCGCGCACGCCCCGGGCCTCCATGTTTCGCGCGCTCAGCTCCAGAAGGCGTCTTCCTCTTCGATGTCCTGGGTGCACTCGTCGATGTCGGTGATCTTGCCGCCGACGATCGTGAAGAAGAGGCCTTCCTGGACCTCGATGCCCCGGTCGCCGCGGTCGGCCCGCAGCGTGTGGAACGACATGACGTGGCCCCGCCCGTCCGCCAGCACCGCGTGCAGATCGACCTTGAGGGTGCCGTTCGTCTCCTCCCCGAGCCGCCGGTAGAGGTCGAGGACGGCCTCGCGTCCCTTGTGGTGTCCTGAGAGCGGGTTGTCACCCGGCACGTGGTGGATGACGTCCGCCGTGAACAGTGTGCTCATCGTTTCCAGGTCGCCCTTGGAGAAGGCTTCGTAACCGCGGCGGACCAGGACGGCGTCAGGATGCTTGGACATGGCGTTACACCCTCCATGTGGGCGATTTTCCCTTTTTCACATCATCGGTCCGTGCCTGTGGATATTCCACGCGGGAGATCCCCCGCCCGCTCCACAATGGCGCCATGAACAGCAACGCGATCAAGACCTGGACCGTGACCCCCGAGCCCTACGACACCCCTGACGCCGTCGTCCTGCTCCGCGCGTACTACGCGGAGGTCGCCGGCCGGTACTGGAAACGGTCCGTGACCGAAGCCGAGATCGATCAGGGCGTCCTCGACTTCCCGGCCGACGGGCTCGCCCCGCCGACGGGCCGGTTCGTCGTCGGCCGGCTGGCGGGCGAGCCGCTGGCGTGCGGCGGATTCCGGCTGCTCGACCCGGCGACCGCCGAGCTCACCAGGGTGTACGTCGACCGGCGCACCCGCGGTACCGGCGGCGGGGCGGCGCTGCTGGAGGTCCTGGAGGCGGAGGCCCTGGCGATGGGGGCGGAGCGGGTCCGGCTGGACACCCGGTCGGACCTCGTGGAGGCACGGGCGCTGTACGCGCGTCACGGGTACCGGGAAATACCCGCGTACAACGACGGCCCGTATGCCGAGCACTGGTTCGAGAAACGGCTCGCCTGAGTGCGGGCGGTGGCGGCAGCGCGGAGGCCACGGACAGCGCCGGCTAGGGGGCCGCGTGGTCCCGCCGCGGAAGGGCGTCGTAGGGCTCCTCGGCGTCGGATCCGCACAACTCCGCGTTGATCTCGCGCACCAGCTTGTCCAAGTCCGTCGGGCGGTCCGGGCCCCACCAGTCGCCGAGCAGTTCGGCGAGGGATTCCTGACGGGCGGCGGAGAGCTTGACGGCGGCCTCACGGCCCTGGTCGGTGAGGACGAGCGGCAGCCCGTCACGGACGGCGAAATGGCGTTCCTCGACCTGGCGGGCGGCGTCCGTGATGGTCGTCAGCGGCACGCTGGTGCGCTCGGCGAGCAGCGCGGGCTCGGCGGAGCCGTATTTGTTGATCCGCAGCAGCAGCCAGCTGGAGGCGGGCAGCAGGTCGTAGCCGGCCTTCTCGGTGATCTTCTCGTAGACGTGGCGGCGGCCCTCCCGGCTGCCGAGGACCGACAGCGCGCGGGCCACCTCGTCGTGGGATGAGCGCTGGACGGGGTTGGAGGCGAGGGTCTCGGAGACGTCGGGCGCGGTGACCGACGCACGGAGCTTGTCCTCCTTCAGGAACCAGGAGACGAGGAAGGCGACCAGGACGACGGGCACGGCGTAGAGGAACACGTCGGTGATGGCGGAGGCGTAGGCGTCGAGCACCCGGGGCTGCAGTTCGGCGGGGAGGGCCGCTATCGCCCGGGGGTCGGCCTCCAGCCGTTTGGCGTCCACGCCGGCCGGCAGCGGGATCCCGGCGAGGGTGGTGACCAGTTTCCCGTCGAGCCCGTTGGTGAAGACGGTGCCGAAGATCGCGACGCCGAAGGAGGCGCCGATGGAGCGGAAGAAGGTGGCACCGGAGGTGGCGACGCCGAGGTCGGCGTAGCTGACGGCGTTCTGCACGACGAGGACGAGTACCTGCATGACGAGGCCGAGTCCGACGCCGAAGACGAAGAAGTAGGCGCTCATCTCCCAGGTGGAGCTGGTGCGGTCCAGCCGGTGCAGCAGGAGCAGGCCGACCGCGGTGACGGCGGTGCCGGTGATCGGGAAGACCTTCCAGCGTCCGGTGCGGCTGACGATCTGGCCGGAGGCGGTGGAGGCGATCAGCATGCCGATGACCATCGGCAGCATGTGGACCCCGGACATGGTCGGGGAGACGCCCTGAACGACCTGGAGGAAGGTCGGCAGGTAGACCATCGCGCCGAACATGGCGAAACCGACGATGAAGCTGATCACCGAGCAGAGGGTGAAGGTGCGGATGCGGAAGAGCTTCAGCGGCAGGACGGGTTCGGCGGCCTTCCGCTCCACGAGGACGAAGGCGACGAGCAGCACGGCGCCGAGGACGGCGAGGCCGACGATCCGGGCCGAGCCCCAGCCCCAGGTGCCGCCGAGGGAGGCGACGAGCACGAGACAGGTGGCGACGGAGGCGATGAGGAAGGTGCCGAGGTAGTCGATGGTGTGCTTCGAGGGGCGCGCCGGGATGTGCAGGGCGGCGGCAATGACGACGAGCGCGACGAGACCGATGGGGAGGTTGATGTAGAAGACCCAGCGCCAGGAGAGGTGGTCCACGAACAGGCCTCCGAGCAGCGGGCCGAGCACGCTGGTCGCGCCGAAGACGGCACCGAAGAGGCCCTGGTACTTGCCGCGTTCACGGGGAGGGACGATGTCGCCGACGATCGCCATCGACAGCACCATCAGCCCGCCGCCGCCAAGGCCCTGCAAGGCGCGGAAGCCGATGAGCTGCGGCATGTTCTGGGCGAGACCGCAGAGCGCGGAGCCGATGAGGAACAGGACGATGGCGTACTGGAAGAGCTTCTTGCGGCCGTACTGGTCACCGAGCTTGCCCCACAACGGGGTGGCCGCGGTGGAGGCGAGCATGTAGGCGGTGACGACCCAGGAGAGGTGGGCCATGCCGCCGAGGTCGCTGACGATGGTGGGCAGCGCGGTCGAGACGATGGTCTGGTCGAGCGCGGCGATGAGCAGGCCCAGGAGGAGGGCGCCGATGGAGACGAGTACCTCGCGGGATGCGTGCTCGGCCGCGGGTCCGGGGTTCTGCGGGCCGGGACCGGGGTCCCGGGACTCCTTGGTCACATCCTGAGTCATCCACTCCTCCTCAGGCCGGATCAACATCTCCGTCGATCTCCATCGTGAGCGGTGTGTCCGGTTATGGCCTCTCGGGCGCTTGGGAGGGCCTTGACGCGTCTGGATAATCGCTGGCAGTGACCAGGGAGGGATTCCAGTGAACGGTGAACACTGTCCGGATTGCGGCGCCGTAGTCGGCGGCGGCTGCCGGTGTGCGCCTGACGTGGGGTTCAACCCCTTGCGCATCCGCCCGTACGTGACGCTGCCCGACCCCGGCGATCCGGAGCCCCCCGTGTCTCCGCAGCCGGTGACGGGCGTGGTCTCCCCGGAGCCCCGGCACGACACCCAGGCGTACGGCCCGCCTGCGGCGATACCGGGGGCCACACCGGGGCCCATACCCGCGCCGGCACCAGGATCGACGCCGGCGGCGCCGCAGGTACCGACGGCGCAGCCATGGCCGACCGCCGCACAGCCGCAGCCACAGCCACAGCAGGACGCTGCGGAGACGGTCCAGCTCCCGGCGGTGCCGGGAGCTGGGGCGGCCCCGGCAGAGGTGCCGGGGGCTGGAGTGCCGGGCGCTGGAGTGCCGGGGGCTGGAGTGCCGGGGGTTGGGGCGGCTGCGGAAACCGCGGTGTTGCCGGTGGCTCCGGAAGCCCCGGCGTTCCCGGGCGCACCGGCGACCGTCGCGTACCCGGCGTTCGCGGAGACCACCGGGAACGCGGAAGCGGGATGGGGAGGGGGCGGGGGCGGGGGCGGGGGCCCGGAGAAGCGTGGCGGCGGTTCGACTCCCCGGCGCCTGTTGCCGCTGCTGCTGGGTGCCGCGGCGGTGGTCGCCGTCGGCGGTACGGCCCTCGCGGTGTTCGTGCTGCCGGAGTCCGGAAGCGGTGACACCGCCCTGATGGACGCGCAGGCGTCGGCGCCCGCGGCGATCGCCCCGGCCCCTTCCTCCTCGCAGTCCTCGGCCGCGCCGAGCGCGTCCGCGTCGCCGTCGGCCTCGCGTTCCGCGTCGCCGAGTCCCTCGAAGTCTCCGTCGCCGAGTGCGTCGCGCTCGGCGACGTCCGCTCCGCCGAGCCCTTCGGCGAGTGCGAGCCGCTCCCCCAGCCCCTCGAAGCCGCCGGCTCCTTCGGGTCCGACCCTGCACTACGGGGACTCGGGGCCGGAGGTGGAGAAGCTGCAGCGGTTGCTGGCGGCGCAGGGACTGTTCCCGTACAAGACCAACGGCAAGTTCGACTGGCGCGTGGAGAACGCGGTGTCGACGTTCCAGTACAACAACGACATCGACGAGGAGTGGGGCGTCTACGGTCCGCTCACCCGCCGGGCCCTGGAGGGCTGAGGGCCGGCGCCCGCGGCGGGTCCCGCCGACGATTGGCGTCGACCGCCCTTGTTTTGTATCGTGGAGGAACAAAGTGGTTCCGTCCGCACTCCCTGACCGGTGGACGGAACCACTTGTTCTCTTTTCCCGCCCGTCTGGAGCCCAGCCGATGCCGGCCAGCACCACCGCCACCACCACCGCACCTGTAGTGCTGACCGCCAAGGCCCTGCTCCTGGACATGGACGGGACGATCGTCAACTCGGACGCGGTGGTCGAGCGGTGCTGGCACGACTGGGCCGTGTCCCACGGGCTGGACCCTCAGGAGGCCCTGAAGGTGGTCCACGGCCGCCAGGGCTACGCCACGATGGCGGTGCTCCTGCCGGACCGCCCGATGGAGCTCAACCACGCGGAGAACGCGGTGATGCTCGCCCGCGAGACCGCCGACGTCGACGGCGTGGTCCCCGTGCCGGGCGCCCCGGAGTTCATGGCCGCGCTCGCCGACCTGCCGCACGCCCTGGTCACCTCGGCCGACGCGGCCCTGGCCACGGCCCGCATGACGGCCGCGGACCTGCCGATGCCGGAGGTCCGGGTCACGGCCGAGTCCGTCCGGGCCAGCAAGCCGGACCCGGAGGGCTTCCTGAAGGGCGCCTCCGCACTGGGGGTGGCCCCGGCCGATTGCATCGTCTTCGAGGATTCGGCCGCCGGCATCGCCGCGGGCCGGGCGGCAGGCATGCGCGTGATCGGCATCGGCCCCCGCGCGGCCGCCCACACCCCGACGGCCCACGCCGAGGACCTCCGCTCCCTGCGGGTTACGACGACCACGGACGGATCGATCAAGGTGACGGTGGGCACGGCGGCCTGAGCGGGGCCGGACGGGGCAAGGAGCGCGCGGGGCCCGGATTGGCGGTGCCCCGGCCGGTCGGGAGCCAGTGAGGGTTGGGGGTTTCCCGTCAGTCCCATCGTCCTTCCGCGTCGGGCCGGCCTGTCAAGGGCGCTCCTTCGTCGCGTCGCTTCGCGATGTCGCTGCGCTCCACCCTTGACAGACCGTCCCGCCACGGAAAGACAAGGACTGCCGGGAACCCCCCAAAGGAACGGGCCGGGCCAGAGATTCCACAACGGGCCCACAGCAATGCCCGACCCGGCTCCGGGACAGCGGGCCTCACCTCGGGCCGCCCACCTCGCCCTCCGGGCCGCGCAGGCGGCCACACCCCTCCAAAGGTCGACCACAAGAGCCTGAGCGGCAGGAAGGGCGCCCCACATCGCTACGCGCTCCTCACGTCTCGGCGTCCGGCCCCCGTCTGGGGCTGGTCACGCACCAGATCGCTACGCGCTTCTCCCTGACGGCGCCCACGGCCTCTTCGGGCTGGTCATAAGCCGCCAACAATCGCTACGCGCTTCTCGACGACCGCGACTGACCCCCGTCCGGGGCTGATACTCGCGGTGACCCGAACACAGCCGTCGGACGCCGTCATGGAAGACGATTCGAGGGCCTGGGCGGCCTATGTCCAGCCCACGGCAGCCGTCGGACGCCGTCAAAGAGGAGCGCGTAGCGATCCGGTGCGTGACCAGCCCCAGACGGTCGTCAGACGCCGAGACGCGAGGAGCGCGTAGCGATTTGTGGCGCCCTTCCTCCCGCTCAGGCTCTTGTGGTGGGGTTTTGGGGGGGTGTGGCCGCCTGCCCGGCCTGGCCGGTGGTCCGGAGGGGCCGAGGGGCGGTGTGCCCCACCTCGACCGGGTCGGGCATTCCGGTGGGCCCGTCTTGGGATCTATGGCCCGGCCCGTTCCTTTGGGGGGTTCCCGGCAGTCCTTGTCTTTCCGTGGCGGGACGGTCTGTCAAGGGCGGCCGAAGGCCGTCGCGCAGCGACGCGACGACGAAGGAGGAGCGCCCTTGACAGGCCGGCCCGACGCGGAAGGACGATGGGACTGACGGGAAACCCCCAAGCGCTCTCCGGTCCCGCCCGGCCGAGGCACCGCCAACCCGCCTCCCCACCCCCGCCCAGCCGGACAAGACGGCCCCCTCAGCCGAAGCGGCCCTCCACGTAGTCCGACGTGCGCGGATCGGTCGGGGTGGAGAACATCGCCTCCGTGGGGCCGTGTTCGACGATGCGGCCCGGGGTGCCCTGCTCCGCGAGGAAGAACGCGCACTGGTCGGAGACTCGGGCCGCCTGCTGCATGTTGTGCGTGACGATCACGATGGTGACCTCGTCGGCCAGTTCGCGGATGGTCTCCTCGATGCGGCGGGTCGAGGTCGGGTCCAGGGCCGAGCAGGGCTCGTCCATCAGCAGGATCTTCGGCCTGACCGCCAGGGAACGGGCGATGCACAGGCGCTGCTGCTGACCGCCCGACAGAGCTCCGCCGGGCTGGCGGAGCCGGTCTCGGACCTCTTTCCAGAGGCCCGCCTTGGTCAGGCACTCCTCCACGAGGTCGTCCTTCTCGTCGACGGAGGCCCGTACGCCGGTGAGCTTGAGGCCCGCCGTGACGTTGTCGTACACCGACATCGCGGGGAACGGGTTCGGCTTCTGGAAGACCATGCCGATGCGCCTGCGTGCGTCCGTGAGGCGGCGGCCTCGGGCGTAGACGTCCTCGCCGTCGAGCAGCACCTCACCGGCGAGTTCGGCGCCGGGGATCAGCTCGTGCATGCGGTTGAGGATGCGCAGGAACGTCGACTTCCCGCAGCCCGAGGGCCCGATGAGGGCGGTGACCTGGCCTCCGGGCATGGTCAGCGAGACCCTGTCGAGGACCTTGCGGCCGCCGAACCAGGCCGAGATGTCGCGCGCGTCCAGGGAGGAGGCCCCGTTCGCGATGGCGATGGCGGTGGCGGTGGCGGTGGCCTTGGGCATGGGGAGCGTCTCGGTCATGGAGGCCTCGTTCACGGGGGTCACAGGGGGCACAGGGGTCACGGGGGTAGCGGGTTTCACAGGAGGTTGGGCAGGAGCAGGGCGGCCTGGTCGGCTGCCGCCAGGCCCAGTGCGGCCAGTACGGGGAAGCCGACCAGCCAGGTGTGGCCACGGCCCCAGCGGACGCGGGCCCAGGCCAGTGCGGCCGCCGCGAGGAGCAGGGCCTGTCCCCACAGGACGAGGGGGATCCAGGCGGAGGTCTGGCCGGCCATGGGGGCCTCGTCGGTGGGCAGCCGGCCGGGGGTGCGGCCGCCGGACTGCTGGGCGGGCGTGATGAGTTCGGCGTCGACCTGGAGTACGCCGCCGGGCATGTACGGGGTTCCGTCCGCGGTCATCAGGGTCAGCAGGCCCGCGTTTCCGGTGGGCTTGGGGGGCTGCGGGTCTCCGGCCCGGCGGACGCCGAGCACGCGGTACTCGTGCTCGCCCTGGCCCGTCGTGACGGTGAAGGTCTCGCCCTTCTCCAGGTCCTCGATGTGCCCGAACGGGCCGCCGTACCCCGCCTGGCGGCCGAGCAGGATGCTGGTGCCGGGCTGGCCGGGGAGGACGGTGTCGCGGCGGTGGCCTGGGCCCGAGGCCAGGACGTCGGCGGTGGTGGCCTCGCGGACGACCTCTCGTACGCCGATCTGCGGGATGGCCAGCAGGGCGACGGGGTCGCCCACCTTGGTGGGGCCCACCGGGGCGGTGGCGTTGGCCAGTCTGTCGCGCAGTTGGGCGTAGCCGACGCGGCGGTCCCGCTCGTGGCGGAGGTGGCCGAGCGGGCCGACCTCGGCGACGAAACCGAGGAGGAGAGCGCCCAGGATGGCCAGGGCGGCTCCGGTGGCCCACAGGCCCGGTCCCGCGGGCGGGACCGGGGATTTCGCGGGGGTCGTCGCAGGGGATCCCGCGGGGCGCTCCGCCCGGCCCGCCGGGGCCTGCGGGGCTCCGGCGGGGTCGGGGTGCACGTCCACCGGTGGAGTGGTGGTGGCAGTCATCTTTCGCTCTCCGGTGCTCAGTTGCCCGAGAAGGTCAGCAGTCCGCGACGGCGGGCCCACCAGACGACCGCGCTGCCGATGCCGACGAGGCTCGCGGCGATCAGCGCGAGGACGGCGTTGTCCGTACCGGTGTTGGCCAGGCCTCCGCCGCCTCCGGTTCCGCCCGTGGTCCCGCCGGTGGCGCTTCCCGTACTCCCCGTGCTGCCCGTGCTGCCCGTGCCACCGGTGCCGCCCGTGCCGCCCGAGGTGGAGATGCTGGTGGAGACCCCGACGGTGCCGCCGTTGGTGGTGGCGGTGCTGCTGCCGCTGGGCGTGGGGGACGCGGTGTCCGTGGAAGTGGGCGTCGGGCTCGCCGTGCCCGTGGGAGTCGCGGTCGGAGTCGCCGTTGCCGTGGGCGTCGGCGTGCGGGTGGGCGTCGGGGTGTGCTGTGCCGGGTCCGTCGTGCGGTACTCGGTGTTGGAGGTGAACCACAGCGACCCGGTGAACTGGCCGTACGTATCGGTGCCGAAGGCCTTGCGGCAGACCACCGTGAGGTCGTAGCGGCCTTCGAGGGTGGTGAAGCCTGCCTCGTTGGCGTAGTCGCGCATGGTCATCGTCAGCGGGACGACGATGCCGCCGGAGGGGGCCTGACCGTACGTGGAGATCGGGGAGTTGCCGACGACGTTCTTGCCGTCGGCCGGGAAGCCCTTGCCGGTGATCTTCGCCAGGATGTTGGTGGCGGGCGCCGGGCAGGCCGCGGAGGTGGTGAGGTCGATGCTGGTGGTGTCCGTGCCCGTGGCCGGGTTGATCGCGGCCGTACCGGCGGGGGCGGCGGTCTCGGCCGCTGCGGGCAGGACCAGGGCTGCGACGGCGGCGACGGCCGCCGTGGCCACGGCGGCGGCCGCTCCGGCCGCGCCGCGCCGGTTGGTGCGGATGAACTGCACGATGGGCTCCTTGTTGGCTGTCTCGGGATCGGGAGTGGTGCGCCGGGGGGCCGGCGTCTCGGCCGCGGACCGGGCCAGGCGCCTGCGGCGCCGGATCCACAGGCCGCCCGCGATGATCAGGAGGACCAGGGCGAGCAGCGTCCACGGGACCGTCCACAGCGACACCGAGCGGGTCAGGGACGGGAGCTTGGGGTCCACGCCGTCGCGTGCGACGACCGGCTGGACGGAGACGACGGCGGAGGAGCGCACCAGGGGCGCCACCTCGTCGGCCTTGGCGGTGACCTTCAGGGAGCTGCCGGGGAGCAGGTCGCCGAGGTCCTTGAGGCCGCCGGCGGTGACGGAGGTGCCGAGGAGGCTGTTGACCCGGACTGCCTGGCGGGCGCCGAGGCGGACGTTGCCGGTGTTGCGCAGGGTGTAGGTGACGGTGGCCGAGCCCTTGCCGAGGGGGCTGTAGGTGCCCTCGTAGGAGGCGGTGACGTCCTCGACGGACAGCTGTGGGGTCAGGGTCCCGGCGGCGCGGATGTAGACGCGGCTGCCGACGCGCTGGTCGAGGCGGACCTTGTTGCCCTGGGCGTCCTGGCCGCCGCCGGCGAGGGCGGCGACGATGCCGGCGGTGTGGTCTCCGGGGGTGACGCCCGCGGGGACGGTGACGGTGAAGGGGACGATCACGTTGCTCTTCGGCGGGACGGTGACCTTGTCCTTCTCCATCTTGATCCAGCTGCCCGCGTCCTTGGGGGCCTGGCCGGCGGGGAGCAGGTCGAAGCCGCCGTCGACGGTGTTGACGGCGTCGCTTGCGTAGACGGCGAGGTCGAGGGGCTGGTCTCCGTAGTTCCAGACGGCGATCTGGTCGCGCAGGCCGGCGCCGCCGGTGACCCCGTACGAGAAGTGGGCGCGGGCGTCGGGTTCCTTGGGGCTCGCCGGCTGTACGCCGAAGGTGGCCTTGTGGTCCTCGGCGGGTGCGGTGGCGGGCAGGGCGGGCGTGGCCGTACGGGTCGTGTGTGCGGCCGCCGTCACGGGGAGCAGCGCGAGCGCCAGTGCGAGCAGCGCGGCGGCCGCGGCGGGGCCCGGGTGACGGGGGCGCCGGGCGGGGGCGGTGGAGGTCATGGCGCGGGCGTCCGTTCCGGTGAGGGGTGGTCCAGGAGTCAGGGGCGGGGCGGAACGGGTGTCGGCCCGTTCCGCCCCGGGGCTCACGCCTGGATCAGATGGCGGTGAGGGTGAGGGTGGCGCTGTAGGTGCCGGCCACCGTGGAGGTGGGGACGTTCAGCGCGAGGTCGGCGGTGACGTGCGCGGTGCCGAGGCCGGTGCCGTTGGCGAGGGTGCGGGCGGACTTGAGGCCCGCGGTGCCGGCGTCACCGGTGGCGGCGCCGTGTGCGGCGGCGACGGCGGAGCCGGGGGTGACGGTCTGCGCGGGCGCCTTGTCGACGAGCTTCGGGGACCAGCCGAGGTTCTGGCCGTTGATGGCGTGGGTGGCGCCGTCGGAGAAGTCGGTGACCTGGCCGCTGACGGTCCAGCCGGGGTTGCCGGCGCGGGTGTCGGTGAGGGTGACCGGGTTGATGGAGCCGGCGGTGGTCAGCAGGTCGCCGTCCGCGTTGAGGACCGGCGAGGGCAGGGTGACCTGCGGGTTGGCGACGCTGATCACGAGCGCGCCGGCGTTGACGGTGGTGGTGATGGTCTCGGAGGCGGAGACTCCGGAGAACGCGCCGACGACGTAGGCGATGCCGCCCGAGTCGGAGCCGAGGTATGCGGCCGGGTTGGCGGGGACGAACACGGCGGTGAAGGAGTGGTCGCCGACCGGCAGGCTGCTGGTGGTCAGTACGGCGGTGCCGCCCGAGACCGGGACGGTGCCGAGGGTGGTGGTGGTGCCGCCGACGGTGTCGGTGAACTTCACCGAGCCGGCCGCGCCCGCGGGCGTGACCGTGCCGGTCAGGGTCACCGGGCTGTACTGCGGCGCGGTGCCGGCCGGGGAGACGGCGAGGGCGGTGGTGGTCTGCGCCGCTGGGACGGCCTGGACCACGTAGGAGACGTGGGCCGAGGTGGAGCCGTTGTAGGAGGCGTTGGACGGGGTGAACACGGCGGTCAGGTCGTGCGTGCCCGCGGTGAGGTTGCTGGTGGTGAGGGCCGCGATGCCGCCGGAGACGGTGACGGGGTTGCCGAGGTTGTTCGCGCCGTCCTTGAACTGGACGGTGCCGGCGGCGCCGCCGGTGGGGGTCACGGTCGCGGTGAGGGTGACCGGGCTGCCCGCCTGGGCCGGGCCGGCCGGGGTGACGGCGAGGGCGGTGGCGGTGTCGGTCTTCACCGCCGGGTCGTTGGCCTGGTAGGTGGTGTTCGAGGTGAACCAGATGGCGCCGGTGTAGTCGCCGAGGCTGGTGCCGTTGAAGGCGGTGCGGCAGATCACCGTGAAGTCGTACTTGCCCTGGAGGGTGGTGAAGCCCGCCTGGCTGGCGTAGTCGCGCATCGTGGAGGTCAGCGGGATGACCATGCCGCCGCCCGGGGCGGTCGGGTAGGTGGTGATCGGGGAGTTGCCGACCACGTTCAGGCCGCCGGCGGGGAAGCCGGAGCCCTCCACCTTCACCAGGACGTTGGTGGCGTTGGCGGGGCAGGCGCCGGAGGTGGTGAAGGCGATGCCGGAGGTGTCGGCGCCGGTCGCCGGGTTGATGTCGATGGTGCCGATCGGGGCGGCGTAGGCGGCGCTCGCGCCGGCCAGTCCGGCCGCGAAGGCGGTGGTCACTGCTGCGACGCCCAGGGCCAGGGCCCGTGAAACTCTGTGCTTCAGCACGGTGTTCTCCAGAATCGGAAGATCAGGCGGTACGAATCAGGGAGTTCAGGGAGTTCAGGGAGTTCAGGGAGTTCAGGGGGTCTGCTTGGTGATGTCGCCGCAGTTCGGGTTCGTGGCGAAGCCGTACGTGTTGATCACGGAGGTCTGCTTGCAGATCTCCGAGTTCGGGCCGACGAAGACGGTGCTCCAGGGCGCGGTGCCGGTCTTGCTCGTCGGGATGACGTTGTAGACGTCGCGCTTCACGGCGAAGTTGTTGTTGAGGACGGTGGGCGCCACGCCGTCGACGGTGCCGAGGATGGCGCGGCCGCGCAGGTCGGCGATGGTCTGCGAGGACTGCGCCTGGTACTGGGCGATGGAGAACGGCACGATCGACTTGTCGTCGAGGACGCGGCCGTCGTGCTCCTGGACGTTGGCGCCGGCCTTCTTGTCCTTGATGCAGGGGTAGACGCCCGCGACGACGTCGGCGTCGGTGATGCCCATCTGGGACTCCCAGAAGCTGCGGGTGCCCGAACCGGCCTGCGGCAGGTAGACGGTCATGTCGTAGTTGGGGCCCGCGCCGACGTAGTTCGGGTCGCAGTGGTAGATCGCCTTCAGGTCGGTCAGCGCCAGCTTGCGCGGGATCGCCGAACCGGGGGTGATGGCGTAGCTGACGCCGTCGACCGCGAAGGGGACGTACGTCAGGCCGGGGGCCGCGGCCGCGAGGTTCAGGGAGGAGGAGCGGGCGAAGTCCAGGCAGCCGTTGCCGGCCTGGAGGGAGGTGAGCAGCGCGGAGCGGCCGGCGCCGCTGCCGTTGGGGCGCGGGATGGTGCAGTTCGCGTTGACCGCCGGGTCCTTGGTGGTGATGTTGGCGGAGCCGGTGGCGTCGTAGGAGCCGAGGACCTTCTGACCGTTCACCGTGATGGCGGCGGCGAGGCCGTTCATGACGTCCTGGGTGGTGTCGGAGCCGACGCCGGCGAGCTGGCGGTAGGGCGGCGGTCCGGCCGGGTCGGCGAAGGCGATGCTGCCGCCGGTGGCGCCGAGCGCCAGTGCGGCCGCGGCGACGGCGACGGCGGTCTTCTTCTTGTTCACGCGGTTGTACCCCTCGGATAGGCTGCGCCCGGGGTGGTGCCCGGTGCGCGTTGGGTGAAGTTCCGTTGGCGCGGATGAAATCGGACGGTTTTGCCGGGTATCACCTCCCCCCGCCGAGGCGGCCGGCGCCTGCCCGCAGGGCCTGGAGGCGCGGCAGGAGCCACGGCCAGTACCGGGGAAGCAGCGGGCCGGCGAAGGCCGCGAGTGCGCCGGCGATCAGGCAGATCAGCAGGACGTGCCGGACGGCGCCGACGACCCAGCGCGGGGTGTCCGCGGTGGCCTGGGCGGCGGGGGTCTGGACCGAGGGGTTGCCCGCGGTGGTGGCGGGTGTGGCCGCGGCGACGGCTGCCGGAGCCGCGGCGCCCGCGCCGGCGGCGGTGGCCCCGCCCGAGCCTGAGCCGGATCCCGAGCCGCCCGTGGAACCGCCCGTGGAGCCGCCGGAGGTGGCCGACGTACCACCGGATCCGGTGGATCCGGTGGATCCGGTGGATCCGCCCGACTCGCCGGAGGTGCCGGCGGTCGTTCCGCCCGTGGCGGGCTTCTTGCCCGCGTCGGCGGTCACCTTGCGCGCCGCCTCGCGGGTCTGGGCGCGCAGGGCCTCGGGCAGCGGGGCGTATCCGTGGGGCAGGGTGCCTGCGGAGACGCCCGGGGTCTGGCCGGGGTCGGCGGCGTAGGCGAGGAGGCTGCCGTAGTCCTTGCCCTCGGCGACGGTGAGGTCGGCGGGCACGGTCGCCGCGTAGGTGAGGACGGTGAGCGGGTAGGCCGCCGGGTCCTTGGCCGCGGGATCGGGGGAACTGACGCCGTCCGGGCCTGCCTTGCGGGCGCCGGCGGCGGCGATCAGACCGGCCGGCTCGGGGGCCACGAACTTGCCCGCCGCGTTGAGGAGTTCGGCGCGGACCAGGCCGTAGCGGTCGGCGGTGGCGGTGTCGGTGACGGCGAGCACGGCCCGCGCCCCGGCGGGCTGGGGCGGGTCCTTCTTGTAGGCGGGGGGCGTGGCCGTCGCGTCCCAGGAGGTACGGGCGAGGGTGTCGCCGCGGCTCGCGGCGCGCGCGGCGGCGTGCATGTCGCTCGCGTAGGGGTGCTTGTCCTGGATGCAGAGCGGGTTGGACGGCCGGTCGTCGAAGGGCTGGCAGTAGGGGTCGCTCTTGGGGAAGCTGTCGACGGGCAGCGCCAGGTCCTTGTAGTGCGGGTTGACGTGCATGCCCTTGTACGAGCTGTCCCCGTAGGTGCCCGCGTTGTCGGCGACCCCGCGCAGGAACTCCTGGGCGGCCGGGTCCTGCGCCACCCATTCCCACAGCTGGCGGGTGGTGTCGGCGAGCGGCTGCGGTACGAGGGCGTCGCCGAGCTTGCCGCCGAAGTCGAGGCCCGCGTACTTCGGGTTGTAGCGGGCGAACTCCGGGTCGCGGCCCAGGTTCTCCGGGTTGCCGGCGGTGCTCTCGGCGAAGCGGGAGTTGCCGTCCTTGTACGACTCGGTGAGCAGCTTCGCGACGAGGCGCGGGGTCAGTCTCAGGGAGCCGAGGCGGGTGCCGTTGGCGGCCTTGACGTCGTCGGGGGCGTTGAAACCGGCCTGGCTCTCGATGAAGAAGCCGATGGTGATTCCGGACAGGGAGACCGGCGCGTAGACGGGTTTGCGGGCGGCGTCCGGTGCGGTCTGGGCCGGGCGGCCGAGGAAGACCAGGCCGGGGCTGCCGGAGAGGAGCTTGACGCGGGCCGTCTCGTCGGGGACCTGGGCGTAGCCGTAGATGGCCTTGCCGCCGGTCTGGCACAGGGCGGGCTGCCAGCGGGTGACGGCTTCGGCGGCCATCTCGCTGCCGAGCGTGCCGCGTTCCTCGGCGCCGATCGGGCAGAAGCTGCCGAGGGGTTCGAAGCCGAGGGGCACCTGGATGCGGTGCTTCCAGTTCGCCGGGCTGAGCGGGGAGGACTGGAGCTGGCCGCCGGACTGCTGGGTGTACGGGCTTCCGTCGACCTCGGTGGTGCCGCGCGGGACGACGACCAGCCAGCAGCCGCGTCCGCTGGTGCCGCCCTGCGGGTCGCGCACGCCGGCGCCGCAGCCGAGGCCGGGTGCCTCGATGGCGGTCTGGGTCTCGAACCAGACCTCGCCGGCGCCCTGGGTGTTGGTGCGCGCGTAGGGGACCTCGTTGGTGCTGTTGACGTCGAAGAACTCGTTCCAGTTGCCGGCGCTGACCGGGTCGCCGTTGACCGTGCGGAAGGGGGCGTACGAGATTCCGCTCGGGGTGGGCGGGGGCAGCGGCTGGTTCTCCCCGTCCTTGAGGTGGTCGCCGTAGTTGAGCTGGCGGCTGTTGGTGTAGGCGCCGGCCGCCTGGTTGCCGGCGCCCGCGCCGAGTGCGGAGGAGCCGCCGAACTGGCACTGGTCGGTGGTGGGGCCGGTCACGGCGTCGCCCCAGCACTGCATGATCTGGAGGTAGTTCGCGGAGTACGCGGTGTCCGTGACGGTGGGCGCGCCACCGGTCCAGGAGACCTTGACGACCTGGTCGACGAGGTTGCGGGTCTGGCTGACGGTCACCTTGAGGTCGGCGAAGGGGCCGCTGCCGGAGACCGTCGCCGGGGATCCGTCCGCCGCGGCGGCCGCGGCGGCGGGCTGGGGACCGAGCCCGCCGGCGGCCACCACGGGGAGCAGGGCCAGGCAGACGACCCCGAACAGGATCCGCAGCCTGCCGCGAAGCGTCCTCGCACCCTGCGGGCGCGCCCGGCGCGGCGTGCCTTGCCGGCTCGCCGCCGTCGGCGCGGCGACGTGCGCGTTGCCGCCCCCGGGCTTGCCCCCGCGCGGCCCGGCAGTGCACGGACTCGCGCCCTGCCGGCCGGCCGCCATCGGCTCGGTGGGGTGCGCGCTCGCGCCGCGCGGGCTTGCCGCCTGCGGCCCGGCGGTGTGCGGGCTGCCGCCCCGGGGCTTGCCCCCGTGCGGGCCCGCTGCGTGCGGCTCGGCAGCGCGCGGACTCGCGCCGCGCGGGCTTGCCGCCTGCGGCCCGGCGGTGTGCGGGCTGCCGTCGTGCGGCGTGCCGACCTGCGGGTTGGCGTCCTGCGGCTCGGCGGCCCGCGCGTTGGCGGCCCGCAGTGTTCTGCCCAGCGGTCTCAGCGGTACGCGCATCAGGAGCCGCCTCCCGCGCGGCGGCGGGTCAGTCGCCGGGTGAGCAGTGGCGGGCCCACGGTCAGGGTGAGCAGGATCAGGGCGCCGAGCACCATCAGCGCGGTCTGCAGGACCCCGCCGATGCCGTTGGCCGTGGTGACGGGGATGCCGAACAGGTCGCCCGCGCCCGCCGCGAGCGGCTTGCCCGTCACCGGGTCCACACCCCCCGCACCGCCGTCGGCCGCCGATCCGTCGCCGCCCGTGGCCGCTCCGCCCCCGGCCGCGGCCCCGCCGTCACCGCCGCCGCCCCCGCCGCTCGCGGAGCCGCCGCCGGTCCCGGCGCCCCCGGATCCGCTGCCGCCCGTACCCCCGCCGCTGCCGCCGGAGGCCCCGGCTCCGCCGGCGCCCGTCTGGGTGGGGGTCTTGTTGCCGCCGGTGCCGACCTCGCACTGGGTGGCGCCCTTCTTGTCGCACTCCGAGGGCTGCGGGGCGGTGGTGGCGAGGGTGTTGGTGCCGTCCGCCGAGAAGGTCGGGTTCTTGCAGTTCTTGATGTCGACGTTGGTCGCGACGACACCGGGGATCCGGCGGACCTGCTCCAGCCCGGCCTGCACCAGGTTGATCGGCAGTGGCGAGTAGCCGAGCCGGTCGACGGAACGCTGCCCCTCGCACAGGAAGTAGTAGGCGAACGCGCCGAGCGCCTTGCCCTTCTGCGGGTTGAAATTGCTCTCCTGAGCGGTCGGAATGATCATGTAGCTGTAGCTGGAGAGCGGGTAGTTGCGGTGGTCGGTGCTCTCGTCGTAGACCTGGCTCAGGTCCTGCGTGAGGTCCGCCCTGATCGAGGCCTTGGTCAGCGAGACGGCCACGTTCTGCGCGGTGGGCTCGGTGTAGTAGCCCGAGCCGTTGAGGATCTTGGCGACGGGGAAGCCGGTGGTCGCCACCGCGTAGGAGTACTCGACGTAGGTGATGGTGCCCTGGTTGCCGTCCTGGGCCACGTAGCCGGAGACGCCGTTGGATCCGGACTGCCCGACGAAGCCCTTGCCCGCCACGACGGGGAAGTTGGAGGTCTGCCCGCAGGGGGTGGACCGGCCGGCCTTGGAGCAGTACGCGTCCCACAGCGCGGTGTGGCGGGCGCTCAGCCAGCTGGTGAGCTGGGCCGTCGTACCCGAGCCGTCGGAGCGGACGACGGGGACGATCCGGCGTGCGGGGAGGGCGGAGGCGAGGGCCGGGTTGTCGGCCTTGATCGCCGGGTCGTTCCAGGAGGTGATGACGCCGGTGAAGATCTTGGCGACGACCTCGCCGGAGAGCCGCAGGTTGGTGACCCGGCGGTTGCCGATCTTGAGGTTGTACATGAAGGCCGTGCCGCCCGCGACGATCGGCATGTAACTGAACTTCCGCGAGGGGGCGTTGTCGACGACCCCGGAGTCCTTGATGCCGTAGGGGATCTCGGAGACCGCGAAGTCGACGGTGCCGTTGCGGAACTGGTTGCGGCCGTCGGAGGAGCCCGTACCGCTGTAGTTGACGGTCATGCCGTACTGCTTGACGTTGGCGCGCCACTGGTCGAGGGCGTTCTGGCTCCAGGTGGAGCCGGCGCCGGAGACCGGTACGTAGCTCTCGGCCGCGGCGGGGACGGCGCCGGGCAGGGCCAGGGCGACCGCGGCCAGGAGCAGGGCGAGCGCGCGGACGACGAAGCCCGAGGGGGCACGTCCGGGGTGGGCCGGGGATCGTCCGGGCATCGGAAACACTCCTGATCAGTGACGGTTCGTCGGCGTACGGGGCCGAGCGCTCGGGGCGCGGGCGGTGCGGGGCGGTATGGGGCGGCATGGGCGGAGCGCCCCAGGGGGGCCGGGGCCCGCTAGTTCCAGGGCGGCGGCTCGGGCCACCGCTCGTCGGCCCCTGGCCCGGCTCCCGGCCCCTCCTCGGGACGGGCCGCGGGGCCGGAGCGGGGCCCGGCACCCTGCCGCTCCGCGGAACCGGGCTCGGGGCCCGGCCCCTGCGCGGAACCGGCCGCGGAAACGGAACCGTGGGCGGGACCGGCTCCCTCGGTGGAATCGGGACCGGATGCGGAATCAGGCGCGGATGCGGAATCAGGCACGGGTGCGGAATCAGGCACGGGTGCGGAACCGGGCACGGGCCCCGGGGCTCCGGGCCCCGGATCCGCCCCCGGCCGCCGCACCGCGGGCGGATCCGTGGCGGGCGGCGCGGCCTGCGGCGCCGGTGCGTCCGCCGCGGCCGGCGCGTCCGGCCCGCCCGGCTCCCCCTGCTCGCGCTCCGAACGCTCCGTACGCTCCGACCACTCCGAACGCTCCGCGCGACCGGCCATCCGCTCCGCGTCGCGGCGCGAGGCGAGGACGCGGCGGTGCTGCTGGCTCCGGCTGAGCCGGCCTGGGGCCCGGCCGCCGATGACGCGGGCCAGCACGAACAGCAGCAGCACCAGCCCCATCAGCAGGGCCGCGCACCCGAACCCGCGGGCGATCATCGTCTTGTCGGGGTAGCCGACCAGGTTGAAGGTGGCGAGCGGCAGCGACATCTGCGGCCCCTCGAAGGGGTTCGCGTTCAGCCCGGCCGCGATGCCCGAGGTCAGCAGCACCGGTGAGGTCTCGCCGATGCCGCGCGCGGTGCCCAGGATCACGGCGGTGGTCAGACCGGAGCGGGCGGTGGGCAGCACCACCGTCCACACGGTGCGCCACTGGCCGGCGCCCAGGGCGTACGAGGCCTCCTTGAGGGAGCCCGGCACCAGCCGGATCACCACGTCGGAGGCGCGGATGACGATCGGCAGCATCATCACGGACAGCGCGAGGGCGGCCGCGAAGCCGGACTTGTCGTGGCCGAGGGCCAGGATCCACGTGGCATAGATGAACAGGCCCGCCACGATCGACGGCAGCGCGGTCATCGCTTCGACGATGGTGCGCACGAATCGCGCGTAGCGGCCGGGGACTTCGTTGAGGAACACAGCGCAGGCCAGCCCAAGCGGCACGGTGATCACCAGGGCGATGGCGATCTGTTCCAGGGTGCCGGTGATCGCGTGCAGCGCCCCGCCCTCGGTGAGCGGGCTCAGCGGGCCGGCGGCGGACATGTCCTCGGTGAAGAAGTTGAGGTTGGCGAGCGCCTCCCAGCCGCGCACGAGGGCGTAGCCGACGACGAGCAGGAGGGCGGCCAGCAGCAGCCCGGCGATGGCGTGCACCTGCACCTGGGCGATGCGGGCGCGGATGGCGGCGCCGTTCTCGTCGAGGGAGACGAGTACGGCGTACAGCGCCATGAAGGCGAGGTAGAGGACGACGGTGAAGCC
This sequence comes from Streptomyces sp. NPDC096339, assembly GCF_044762985.1. Lineage (NCBI taxonomy): Bacteria > Bacillati > Actinomycetota > Actinomycetes > Kitasatosporales > Streptomycetaceae > Streptomyces > Streptomyces sp. NPDC096339. The sequence goes on from NZ_JBIWFI010000051.1 coordinate 32,038, forward strand.
CAGCGGGGCGTTGAAGGGCAGCACCCGCCCGAAGATCAGCGAGGTCAGCGCGAGCGCGGCGGCCAGGGCGCCGACCAGGGCGAGGACGTCCCTGGTGTGCAGGGTGGAGGTGTTGCGGCGGTACTCGGGCGGCACCCCGGGCCCGTCGTGGATCACCTCGGGACAGACGGTACGAGGAGCGTCGGCGGTCGGGGGCACGGCCTTGGTCGTGGTGACGGTCATGCGTCGGCCCCCGCTCCGGAGCGGCTGCGGGCGACGACGGAGGACGCGATGAAGTTGACGACCAGGGTCATGAGGAAGAGGGCGAGGCCGGCGGCCATCAGGGCGGACATGCCGAACGCGCTGGCGGATCCGTAGCGCAGGGCGATGAGGGCGGACACGGAGTTGGCTCCGTTCTGGAGGACGTGCCACTGCACCTCGAACACCGGCGAGATGATCAGGTAGACGGCGATGGTCTCCCCCAGCGCGCGGCCGAGGCCGAGCATGGTGCCGCCGATGATGCCGCCCCGGCCGAAGGGCAGGACGACGGAGCGGATGACGCCCCACTGCGTGGCGCCGAGGGCGAAGGCGCCCTCGCGTTCGCCCGGCGGGGCCTGGGCGAAGGCCTCCCGCATCACCGAGCAGGCGATCGGAGTGACCATCAGCGCGACGACCATGCCGGCGATGAAGGTGGAGGAGGTGTAGAAGGTGGTCGGGTTGAGCGGGTCGGTGGGGTTGTCCCCGTCGACGGCGAAGAGCGGGAACCAGCCGAAGTAGGTGGTGAGCCAGCGGGACAGGCCCACGACGTTCGGCTGGAACAGGAACAGCCCCCAGAGGCCGTAGACCACGCTGGGCACCGCGGCCATCAGGTCGACGAGGCTGATCAGGGTCTGCTTGAGGCGGCGCGGCGCGTACTCGGTGATGTAGAGCGCGGTGCCGGCGGCGAGGGGGATGGCGAAGGAGATCGCGACGGTGCCGATCAGGACGGTGCCGGTGAGGACCGCGGCGATGCCGAAGTTGTGGGAGTCCGGCTCCCAGGCCGAGGTGGTCAGGAAGGCCGGGCCGGCGTCGCGCAGGGCCTGCAGGGCGCGGCCGCCGAGGAAGACGCCGACCAGGGTCATGATGACCAGTACGACGGCACCCGCGCCGCGGGCGGAGCCCCGGAAGATCCGGTCGGCGGGGTCGCCGCCCCTGGCGAGGGGCCGGGGCTTGGTGCCCGGGTCGGGCAGGACGTCGACAACGGTGGTGGTGGTCGTCGCGGTGGTCACAGCAGGCCACCCCCGCGTACGGCGAGGCCGGGCGCGTCCCCGACGCCGGGCAGGCGCAGACCGCGCAGGCGGCGGGTGTAGCTGACTCCGGAGGCGACCTGGGCCTCGGTGACGGCGGCCAGGAAGAGCTGGAGGCTGTGGCGGCATTCGCGCTGGCGGCGGAAGGTGCGTACGGCGACGGCGACGCAGGTGTCGTCCAGCGTGAGCTGCCAGGTCCAGGCGCCGATGCCGTTGGCGGCGGCGCTCCCGGGAGTCCCGGGGGCCATCGCCACGAGGGCGGTCAGCCGCTCGGCCCCGGCCCCGGCCCTCAGCCGCTCGACGGAGGCACCGCAGGCCGTGAGGCTGCTGTGTACGCGAGGGCTGCGGCCGAGCTCGTGGTTGTTGGCGCCGACCAGGCGCCAGGTCACGGCATCGGGTGCGTCACCCGCACTGCCGCCCTGGCCGGAATTGCCCCCCGAGGCCTGACGCCGTGCGACGTCCACCCATGAAACGAACAGAAAGCGTGGCCGAGACACCGGGCCGCCCCCCTTCCCCACAAGCCGTACGTGGCCGGAATTCGGCCACCCACCACGGCCGCGGGCATGACAATCCACGGGGCGTAGCGCTCTGGAGCACACGGATTGGTGAAGCAGAAACGGAGAACATGTGAACGTGAAGAGGGGACCCCCGCCCCCGCCATTCCCCCCGATCGCACCCCGCCCCTCCACCCCCAACCACCCCACACACCACGTGGCGACAGGAGCCACACCACTCCGCGCCCCACACCCCCCGGCGCCGCAGCCTGGAGGACGACGACCGCCGCCGGAGGCCGGTGGCAGGGGCCGGAGGCCGGGGCCGGGGCCGCATACCAGGGGCCTGGGTGGGGGGCCAAGGGCCCGGGCAGGAGACCAGGAGTCGGGGCCGCAGGCCGAGGGCGCTGGCAGGAGTCGGGGCCGCAGGCCAGAGTCGGGGCCGCAGGCCAGAGCCGGGGCCGCAGGCCAGAGCCGGGGCCGCAGGCCAGAGCCGGGGCCGCAGGCCAGAGCCGGGGCCGCAGGCCAGAGCCGGGGTCCGGCCCGCCCGTGTCGCCCGGCCCGCCGCGAGGCGTGCGGCCCGCCGCGAGGCGAACGGGGTCAGGCCGTGATCGCCTCGTACAGCGAGAACACCGCCAGCGCCCCCATCACGGCCGCCGCCACCTTGGTGATCAGCCGCAACGGCACGTACTTCATCAGCGTGCGCCCGCCCAGGATGCCGATGCCCGCGACCGCCCACAGGGCGAGTACGGCGCCGAGGCCCACCGACACGGGGTTGTCGTACCGCGCGGCGAGGTTGGCGGTCATGATCTGCGTCAGATCCCCGAACTCGGCCACCAGGATCAGCATGAACCCGGCCCCTGAGACCTTCCAGAAGGACTGGTCGGCGGGCGCCTTGACCTCCTCCTCCCCGTCGCTCTTCTTCAGGAGCAGCATCGCCGCGCCCGCCAGGAAGAGGACGCCCACGACCGCCTGGACGAGCCGGTGCGGGAGCAGGGTCAGCACGCTGCCCGCGGCGATGGCCAGCGCGACGTGCACGGCGAAGGCGGCGGCCACGCCCGCGAAGACGTACGAGGCGCGGTAGCGGGTGCCGAGCATCAGGCCGGCGAGAGCCGTCTTGTCGGGGAGCTCGGCAAGGAAGACGACGCCGAAGGCGATCGCCATGACGGTGAAGCTGAACACGGAGGCGGAACCTCAATCGGTCGGGCAGGACGCCATCGGTACCGAGAGACCTGGGGTGTGTCAGGGGTCGCTTCGGCTCGGCGGCGCCCTGGTTTGCGTACGCGCGCACGAACGCGCTTCCGCATGGACAGGACACTGCGGCCGAAGGTCTCGCTGGCGGGCCACCTGCGGTGGCCTGCCTCCGGGCGCCGGCTGGGATGACCCAGCAGTATGTCGACGGTCCGGCGAAGAGCTACTCCCCTTCTGCTCCGAACAGAGTACGCGACGCCCGCCCGCGCCCGGAATGGGTCTTTGGTCCCGAACCCGCCGACCCCACCCGCCTCTCCCTCCCCCCACGCCACCCCGGAATCTCAACTTCCGCTTGAAACAAGGGCCTTGCACGACTTGATGTGACGTGCACATGTCGCCAGGCTGTCACCTGGCGCCCATCCATGCGAAACCCGGCGCCGACAGCATGGCCGCGCCCCGCCGGGGCGCCGCACGACCACACCCCCCACCCAGGGAGCCCCTCATGGCACTCATACCCAACGTCTACGCGCGTCGACTCGGCGTGCTCGCCTCGGCCGCGGCGCTCGCCGCGCTCACCTCCCTCGTCGGCGCCCCCGCCGCCCAGGCCGCCCCGCCCACCCCCATCAGCGCGGCCGCCGCCCGCGCCTACCTGGCGACGGTCACCCCGCAGGCGGAAGGGTCCGGCGCCGGCTACAGCCGTGACCTCTTCCCGCACTGGAGCACCGTCTCCGGCACCTGCAACACCCGCGAGACCGTCCTCAAGCGCGACGGCGTGGGCGTCGTCACGGACTCCTCCTGCGCCTCGGTGAGCGGCAGCTGGTACTCCGAGTACGACGGCGCCACCTGGACCGCCGCCGCCGACCTCGACATCGACCACGTCGTGGCGCTCTCCGAGGCCTGGCGCTCCGGCGCCAGTTCCTGGACCACGAGCAAGCGCCAGCAGTTCGCCAACGACCTCACCCGCCCGCAGCTCATCGCGGTCACGGACAACGTCAACCAGGCCAAGGGCGACCTCGACCCGGCCGAGTGGCTGCCCTCGCGGACCGCCTACCGCTGTACGTACGCGCGGATGTGGGTCCACGTGAAGCAGTACTGGGGCCTGAGCATGGACTCCGCGGAGAAGACGGCGCTGGTGAACGTCCTGGACGGCTGCTGACCCTTCTCCCGTCCCTCACTCCGCCTCTCCCCCGCCAGGGGGAGGCGCGGCTCCCCCTCCCCGTCGTAACGTGATCCAAGGGGATATGGAGGAGGGGGAGTTGCATGGCCGGATTGCGTCTGGGGCCACTGCTGCGCCACGTCGACTGGGACACGGGCCGGTCGGCGACCGTATGGGTCGAGGCGGACCGCCCGTGCACGGCCGAAGTGCGGTGCGGGGACGGGGCGGGCGGCAGCGCGCGCACCTTCCAGATAGCCGGTCATCACTATGCGCTCGTGCCGGTGACGGGCCTGAGCCCGGGGTCGGTGACGCCCTATGAGGTGCTGCTCGACGGGGTGCGGGTGTGGCCGCTGCCCGACAGCCGCTTCCCGGCGAGCACGATCGGCACTCCGGCTGTGGCCGGCCCGGGCGCCGGCCGGCCCTCCCCCGGGGTGCGCGTGACCTTCGGCTCCTGCCGCCAGGCCGCGCCGCCTGCCGGACGGCACGGGCGGCACGGCCCGGATGCCCTCGACACCCTCGCGGCGCGGCTCGCCGCCGACCCGGAGGCTGTGCGCCCGGACGTCCTGCTGCTGCTCGGCGACCAGGTGTACGCGGACGCGCTGTCGGCGGAGACCCGGAAGTGGCTGGCCGCCCGGCGGGATCTGCGGGAGGCGCCGGGCGCGCAGGTCGCGGACTACGAGGAGTACACGCGGCTCTACTACGAGTCCTGGCTCGATCCGGAGATCCGCTGGCTGCTGTCGACCGTGCCGAGCCTGCACATATTCGACGACCACGACGTCATCGACGACTGGAACACGAGCGCGGCCTGGCTGGCGGAGATGCGGGCGACGCCGTGGTGGCAGGAGCGGGTGCTCAGCGGGCTGATGTCGTACTGGGTGTACCAGCACCTGGGCAATCTCTCGCCCGCCGAGCTGGAGGCCGACGCGCTCTACGCGGCGGTACGGCAGACCCCTGACGGCACCGATGTGCTGCGGGCCTTCGCGTCGGCGGCCGACGCCGATCCGGGCACGGTGCGCTGGAGCTACCGGCGCGACTTCGGCCGGACCAGGCTGCTCATGGTGGACACCCGTGCCGCCCGGGTGCTGGCCGAGGACGGGCGGGCCATGCTCGATCCGGCGGAGCGGGAATGGCTGCGGGAGAACGCCCTGGCCGGGCACGGCGGTTACGACCACCTCCTCATCGGGTCCTCGCTGCCGTGGCTGATGCCGCCGCTGATCCACGACGCCGAGACGTGGAACGCCGCGGTGTGCCGGGGGGATCGCGGGCCGCGGTGGGCGCGGATCGGGGAGAACCTGCGGCGGCGCAGCGATCTGGAGCACTGGGCGGCGTTCCCGGCCTCGTTCGCGATGCTGACGGATCTGATCGAGGAGGTGGCGACGGGGCCGCGCGCGCCGGCGACGGTGGCGGTCCTGTCCGGGGACGTGCACCACGCGTATGTCGCCGAACCTCGAATACCCAGCACGGCGCGGGTGTTCCAGCTGACGTGCTCGCCCGTGCACAACTCCATCCATACCGCCGTGAAATGGGGCTTCCGGCTGGGCTGGTCGCGGACGGGACGGTGGCTGGGCCGGGGCTTCACCCGCCACGGGCGCACGGGCCGCCCGCCGCTCAGCTGGCGGCGCACGGCCGGTCCCTGGTTCGGGAACCAGCTGATGACCCTGGCCCTGTCCGGCCGGACGGCGCGGCTTCAACTGCACCAGGCGCGCAAGAAGGGCAGGAGCGGCGCCGAGCTCGAAACCCTGCTGGACCGGGAGCTGACGGAAGCCGTGTAACGGGCGATACGGCTGACACACCTGAGGTCAGGGGCGGCCCCGGGGGTTCAAGAGGTGGCCTCCGGGCGTACGCTGTATGGCTGTCAGCCGCTCCTGCCGCTCCCCCGCGACGTCGCGGCGCTTCATGCCGCAGCACGTCAACCGGACTGGGGAGTCCCGCTTTGTTTGAGACTCTGGGGTCGCTGACCGCGAGCCCATGGATCTACGCCGTGGTGGCCGTGTCCGTCGTGCTCGACGTCTTCCTTCCGGTGCTGCCGAGCGGGGTTCTGGTGATCACCGCGGCGGCTGCGGCAGCGGCCGCCGGGGCGGCGGGTCCCGTACCGGTGACCACGCAGGTTCCTGACATCCTCGCCCTGCTCGTGATCGCCACGACCGCGTCGGTGCTGGGTGACATGGCGGCGTTCCGGCTGGCCCGCCGCGGCGGGGCCCGGCTGGACCGGGCCATCGCCCGCTCCCGCCGGCTGACCCGTGCCCATGAACGCCTTGGCACGGCCCTGGCCCGCGGCGGCGGCGCCCTCGTCGTGATCGCCCGCTTCGCCCCGGCGGGGCGCTCGGTGGTGTCACTGGGCGCGGGCAAGACCCACCGCGAGGTGAAGGACTTCCTCCCCTGGTCGGTCCTGGCCGGCATGGCCTGGGCCGGCTACAGCGTGGCCCTCGGCTACTTCGGCACCCAGTGGCTGGGCACGCAATGGCTCGGCACCGCCCTCTCCCTGGTGGCCCTCTTCGCAGCGGGCGCCCTGGCCGCGTTCCTCCTCCGCCGCCCCCACCCCACCCCGGCCACGTAGCGACCGCTCCACGGCCGCCCACACCACCCCTTGCCGGGAGCGCGCCGCGCGGCCCGCAGCCTTGAGGGGAATTCCGTGGGCGGCGCCGTGCGGCGGAGCGGCTCCCCCGGGCGGAGCAACCGCTCACCCGTTCACCCGGCCCCGCGCGCCGTGCCCGGGCCGGGCTCCTAGCGTCCGAAGCACGGTGCGCAACCGAATCCGCGTCACATCCGTGCCATGGCCGCGCCGTTTCGAGGAGCCCGAGGAGTTCTCTCCATGCACGCCACGCCGCCGCAGGCCACACCACCGCACGCCAAGCCCTCCGCCCAACCGCCCGGCAGCCGGCACGGCACCCGCACCCGCACCCGCACCCGCACCATGACCGTCGTCGCCGCGGTCCTCGCCGTCGCCGCCGTCACCCCGGCCACGCTCGCCTACGCCTTCCCCTCCGCCACCGTCTCCCCCAGCACCGTCGCCCCCGGCGGCCGGGTGGCCCTCAACCTCGAGGGCTGCGGAACCAAGACCGGCCGGGCCTCCTCCACGGCCTTCGGCGAAGTACTGCTGACGCCGGGCAACCTGCAGGCCACCAACCTCTTCGCCAACGCCACCGTCTCCCGCAACGCCTCCACCGGCACCCATCGGGTCCTCTTCGAGTGCGGCAACGCGCGCGGGGAGCAGGTCACCATCCCGCTCCAGGTCATCTCGGGCGCCGCCCGCGGTGGTACGGGCGGCAGCATCGCTTCCATGAGCACGGGTCAGATCGCCGCGGGCGGAGCGCTCGCCGCCGGGGCGATCGGCGCCGGTGTGTGGCTGCTGCGCCGCCGCTCGGCTGCCGCCTGACCTCCCCGCAACACCGCACCACACAGCACCGCACCACACACCGCACCACACCCCCGTCGCTAAGGTGGCCGTTGGTCCCGCCCTGCTCGGGACCTTCCCCACTCCCGCCCCGCACGCGCCTCCGCAAGGCTGAAGCCACCAGCACTTCCGCCTCTGCGAGGAGCCCGCCATGGAAGACCAGCGCCCCGTGATCGCCGCCGTCGACGGTTCCGCGAACGGCAACCGGGCGCTGGAGTGGGCCGTTTCCCAGGCCCTCCTGGCCGGCGCGCCCCTGCGCATCGTGCACGCACGCCTCTACGCGAGCGCGATCGGTTTCTCCCTGGGCGGGCCGTCCTCCGATGACGGGGTCGGCGACGACCCCGCCCTCATCCGGGTCCGCGCGGCCCTGGAGGGGCGCTCCGGCCTGCCCCCGGTCACGTACGCCTCCCACCCCGGCGCCCCCGACCTCGTGCTCCCGGGCCTCGGTGAGGGCGCCCGCATGATGGTCCTCGGGTCGCGGGGCCGCGGCGGCCTCGCGAGCCTGCTGCTCGGCTCGAACGGCCTGGCCTGCGCGAGCCGCGCCGCCTGCCCCGTGGTCGTCGTACCGCGCGCCGACCCGCCGCGGACGGCGCCGACGGCGCGGGACCCGTACGGTCTGGTCGTGCTCGGCGTCAACGGCGCCGCCCCTGACCCCGGCACCACCGCCTTCGCCTTCCGCGAGGCGGCACGGCGCGGGGCCCGCCTGCGTGTGGTGGTGGCGCGTCCGCGCCCCGCCCCGGCGCAGCTGCATCCGTACAGGGAGCGCTTCCCCGGGGTGGACGTGGAGCTGGTGGTGGCGCCGGACGACGCGGCCGGCCGGCTGGTGGCCGCCTCCCGGGCCGCCGACCTGCTCGTCATCGGCCGCCACCGCAAGCGCCCGCGCTCCCGTCACCTGAGCTCGGTCACCAGCGGGGTGCTGCTCCGCACCGGTTGTCCGCTCGCGGTGGTCCCCCTGGCACAGGACGCCGTCCCGGCGGCGGCCGCCTGATGTTGCTCTCCTGGTGGTCAGCGGGGGTGGGACGGGTGCCGTCTGCGAGGTCAGCCGAGTACGAGACGGGGTTCGGTCGCCGCGCACCCTGCTCGTGGAGCGGCCCGACCCCCTACCTCAGTGCCGGATGCGAACGCCGTGGCGGGTGCGCATGCGGCGTAGCTCCCACAGGGCCACCGCGGTCACGGACACCGGGCCGCCGAGGACCGCGCACCACTGTGCGAACGGTGGCCCAGGCGGCATTCCGCCTTCGAGCGCGACGCTGCACAGCATCAGCTCCCAGACGAGTACGACGGTGAGCACGGCCGGGAGAGCAGCGTGCACGTTGCACGTGTTGAAGGCATAACGGGCGGCGTAGGCGGAGGAGAAGAGGAGGAACGGCAGCAGCCAGAGGAGGGCGAGTAGCAGCCCAAGTGCCACGAGGCCGTTCACGATCGTGCCGTAGTTCTGCTTCAGCACCACGGCGCTGCCGGCCAGGACGAGCCCGACGCCCACCAGGATCCCGATGTACCAGGCCACGGCCTTGAGCGGCGCGTGCAGCCGGGAGCGGAGCAAGTGCCGCTGCGTGGCGGGCGCGTAGCGGATGAAGCCGAGGACGATCAGCGGTCCGGTGAGGATGAGCAGCAGCGGGGCAAGGATCACCTTCACGACGCCGTCGTTGAGTACCCCGCTCCAGCCGCCGTCCGCGCCGTAGGTGTAGATCAGGAGGAAGCTGGCGACTGCTCCGGCGATCGCGCGCCCCAGTTGTACCTGCGTCACCAGCGGATCCACGATGCGGCCGCCGCCCGGCTGGTTGAAGATCGCCTCGGCGCGGCGGCGGGCGGAACGGATCACCGGTATGAGCGGCGAGACGAAGAAGAGTGCGCAGCCGAAACGACGCCGCGGGACGGGCTGCGGCGGGTACGGGTGTGGATACGGATACGGGTACGGGTGTGCACTGGGTGGCGGCGGGCCGTATGGATTCGGGCCGCCGCCCTGCGGCGGGCCGTTCCCCGGCCCCCATCCCTGATACCCCCCGTGTGCCACCGTTCCCCCTCGCCCCTCCTGCAACGCTTCCGAGGGCGCGTATTTTACCGGCCGGCCACCTGACGGCGCTGGCGTTCTGCGCCGGGGATGGTGGCTTCCATGAAGCGGAAGGGCTCGCGACTGCCCCCGACCAGTGGCGAGTCGAGGAGTGAGGGAGCCGGCGCTCCTCGTGCCCTTCCATGGGCGACACGCCCTGTCGGCTGCAAGCATGCCGGCCACCGGGAGAGCTCGCCCCCGGGCTCACGCCGAGGCGGCGGCGGACACCTGCCCCCGTACCTGGAGGCCGTCGAGCAGCGCCGCCGTGGCCTCGGCGACGGCGTCCACGGCAGCCTCGAAGACCTCGTGGTTGTGCGCGGCGGGGGCTCTGAATCCGGACACCTTCCGTACGTATTGCAGGGCGGCGGCGCGGATCTCCTCCTCGGTGGCCTTCTCGGGGATGGCGGGCGGGCGCAGGGTCTTAATGGAGCGGCACATACCTCCACTATGCCGGGGGCAGTTCCGCGCCGGACAGCTTCATGATGAGCCCGGCCTGTATCCGTGCCCGCAGTTGCCGGTCCTCGACCGAGTCGAGCAGCCCGATGGCCTGCCGCATGGTTTCGGCGGCCCGCCGGTCGTCGCGCAGCGAGGCGGTCTGGTCGGTCATGTGCCGGAGCGCGATGTCGGCCCGGCGGTGGAACAGCTGCCCGATCAGGGTCACGACCAGTCCCACGGAGCCGGTCACGATCCCGAGGTACAGGTCCCCGGTGCTCTCGGCCTTCCACACCGCCGACCCCACCCCGAAGAGCAGGATCAGCGCGCCCACCGCGGCGAACCGCTGGCTGGTCGCGAAGCTGCTCCGGGCCTGCGTCAGTCCGTACGCGTAGTACTCGACGAGCAGCGGCGTGAACTCGTCGCGCCGTTCCTCGGGCCCGGGCTGCCCGGGGGGAGGCCGTACGGCGCCCACGTCCTCGAACTTCGGCGCCCCGGGCCGTACCTCGGGTGCGGCGGCGCCGGGAACGCCCGCCGGCCCCGTATCGACGAGCCCTGCGAGCAGCCGCGCCCGCTCCTCCTCCCGCCGCCGCTCGAAGCCCGTCCCCCGGACCCGCTCCAGCACCACCAGCACCACCGCGACGACCCCGGCAGCCCCACCCCACGCCAGCCACTCGCCCATCCCCCGACGATCCCACGGGCCCTGGACGCCGCCAAGGGGCCGGAGCCCTGTGACAAAGTGACCGCATCGATCGCGACGTACGGGGGTGCACGGACATGACGGTGCTCGAAAAAGGCGGAAACACACCGATCACCGCGGATCGGGTCACCGCTTCCCTGCACTGCACGGGCGCTCCCGTGGACCTCAGCGCCCTCCTCGTGACGGCGGACGGCAGGGTCCGGTCGGACGACGACCTGGTCTTCTACAACCAGCCGTCCGCCGAGTCCGGGGCGGTCCGCCACCTCGCGGCCGACGCCTCCGCGCCCGAACGCGTCGAGGTGGACCCGTCCGCGCTGCCCGCAGACGTGGACCGGGTGGTCCTGATCGCGAGCTGCGACCCGGACGACGCCGCCCGCACCTTCCGCGAGGTGAGCGACGTACGGGTGCGGGCCGCGCAGGCCGGCCCGGAGCCGGTGGAGTTCCACGTTCCACCCCTCACCGACGGCGAGCGGGCCGTCCTCCTGGTGGAGATCTACCGCCGGGGCCCCGGCTGGAAGCTCCGCGCCATCGGCCAGGGCTACGCGGACGGCCTGGCGGGTCTGGCCACGGACTTCGGCGTAACGGTGGCTTCCGAGCCCCCCACCCAGGCCCAGCCCCCCACACCCACACCCACACCCGCACCAGCCCCCGCACCCATGCCGGCCCCCGCACCGACACCGACACCGACACCGAACGCTCCCAGGCCCTATCCCCTCGGCAAGATCAGCCTGGACAAGGGCGGCCGGGCCTCCATCAGCCTGGACAAGCAGGACCGCGAACTGGTGGTCACCGCCACCCTGGAGTGGGACGGCGGCAGCGACCAGCGCCGCCAACGCGGCGCCGACCTGGACCTCTACGCCCTGTTCGTGCCCGCCTCCGACGCCCAGCGCGGCACGGCGGAACCCGGCACCCTGGTCAAGACCGGCCCGACCACCGCCAAGAACTCCAAGGCCGTCTACTACAAGAAGCTCGGCTCACTGCACGAGCCGCCGTTCATCAAGCTGGACGGCGACGCCCGCAAGCCCGGCCGCGAAACCCTCCACATCACCCGCCCGGAGCAACAGGGCTACGTCCTGCTCTGCGCGTACTCGGCCCTCAGCAACGGCTTCGGCTCCTTCCGCAGCTTCGGCGCCCACGTGATCGTCACCGACGGCCGCGGCTCCACGGTGACGGTCCCGCTCTACGAGAACACCAAGACCCGCTACTGGGTGGCGATAGCCCTCGTCGACTTCACGGGCCCGGAGGGCGCGGCGATCCGCCACATCGAGGCGTACAGCGGCCGCATGACCGAACGCCGGCCGGTCCTCCACCCGGATGGAACCATCCAGATGAACGCCGGCCCTGTGGAGTTCAAGCGCCCCGGAACCTAGACTGACGGGGCCATGAAAGATCCCCGAATGCAGGGAGATGTCCCGTATGGCCAAGCGAGGTAACAAGAAGCGCGCCCGCAAGAAGAAGAAGGCCAACCACGGCAAGCGCCCCAACGCCTGACACGAAAGGCCCCCCGCCGAAACCGGCGGGGGGCCTTCGTACCGGTGGGCGCGGACGGTCGCGGCGCAGAAGCCGGCGCGGCCCGCGCCGTCGCTAGCGGTTCGCGCCCGGGGTGGCGGGGCCGGGGAGACGCTGAGCCCAGGTGGCCGTCTCCTCCGCAGCGATTCTTTCGACTCGCGTGGCGAGAATCCCCGGAGCGGCAACCGGGTCGCTGTACTCGTCCAAGGCCTGCCTGTAGCGGACCACCTCGGTTTCGATCTGCAGGTTCGCCCGACTGAAGGCGATCCAGTCTCCCTGCGGGTCGAAGACATGGCGCGTCCCGGTGAGCAGGGACGTAAGGGAGCCCAGAAGCGCGACGATCCAGTTGTCGGCCTTGATCGCGACGGCGAAGGGCACCCCCGCGGCCAGTACCAGGATCGCCAGATCCAGCAGCTCGCCCTTCCATCGGGCGTTGTGCATGTTCTGCTGGTACCAGATTCCGCGCGTGGTGACGCTCGGCGGAAGGTCGGGCCACTTGACCTTGGGCAGGTCCTCCCACCAGGTATGCGATCCCAACGGCTGCTACCTTCTCGAACGCCACTACAGGGCGTAAGCGTTCAACCTGCGGCTTGGCTTGAAATCACACCAGAGCGGCATCGGTATGCCTCCGCAACACGCGGTCGCGCTCCCTCTCGTGGTGTAGCCCAACCGGCGAGTCGATGTCAGGCGTAGACGCGATCCCGCCGAGGAACGCCACCGTGAAGGCGCGAGCAGGGCGGACGGAAGCACCGGCGACAGGCGGCCTTCGGCCCGCGGAACCGCAACCCCGAATCTCGGCGGCGCCCCGCCGGCACTCTGTGCGAAGTTCCCGACATGAACGAGAACGCCCAGCCCCCCGTGACCGTCGCCGACGGGGAGATCCTCGCCGGTCGCATCCTCCCTGGCATCAAGGCCATCCGAGAGCACCTCGGCTGTCCCCTCAAAGATGCGCTCCTGGCCTTCCACGCGCGGTATGAAGAGCTCCGGCAGGAACAGCCCGGGGCGTTCGCCAAGACACCCGACGAGTACTGGTCGGGCTTCTATTCGTGAGTTCCAGCCGAATTGTTCGCCGCGGTCGCCACGCCTGTGAGCAGAGGTGCGAATTCCAACGGAATCTGGCGATATGGTCGGCTGGTGGCCGGAACACAACGGAAATGGCTGTGGATCCTGCTTGCGACCGCTGGGGTGATCGGGCTGTTCGCCTGGCTCACGCTGTCTCATGACTCGCCCAACGCCGGGAAACTCCCGACCGCCCCCAGCAGCGACGGCGACCAGGTCATCTTCCAGAAGGAAGTCACCGAGGACCGTAGATCCCTCTTCGATGGGGTCCTCTACTATCAACCTCCGAAATCCGTCGACGTGGACGACACCCTGGAGTTCCCTGCGCGGCTCATGGCGACCGGCGGCGGCACATCGCACGAGTCGGCGCCCGGCACAGTGGTGGCCAGGCGCGCCTTGCGCGTGGACGGCGTCGAGAAGGCGTACCTCTCCGAGGCCGGAAAGGACGTGGAGATCGAGCTGCTCGGTTCTCCCGGCGGCACGATCGCCGCGCCCGGTGACGAGGTGGAGTGGCGATGGAACCTCACGCCGCGCAAGCCCGGCACCCACACCCTCAAGTTGGTGATCGAGACCTATCGGGGCGACTCCGACGTCCTCCTCGCGCGCACCTCTCCCCCCATCGACATCACCCTGAACGCACGCTCCACCTGGGCCTATCGCATCAAGTCGGCCCGGAATTGGATCATCGGCCTCGCGGCCTTCGTCGCCGCCCTGACAGCCCTGGGAGCGATCTTCCGCAGGCCCCTGGCGGCGGTCTTCTCCCGGGTCCCGGGGCCCTGGCGGAAGAAGGACCAGCAGCAGCCCTGACGACGTCAAGCCGCGACCACGGGCGCGCGACCGGCGGTCCGCTGAACCGGCCGCCCGGGACTCGGCACGACCGCCCCTGATCGTGCCGGTCGGTGTCAGCCGCAGACGCCGAAGGCCCCGGACCTTGATCGGTGCGGGGCCTTCGTACTGGTGGGCGCGGACGGTTTCGAACCGCCGACATCTGCCTTGTAAGCTCGCCCGGCCAAGGAGACGACCTCAGACCGCCCGCTTGACCGCCTTCCAAGCCCCCGCCTCGTGATCAGCCGCAAACCACCAGCGTGCGCAGCCGTTGCCGTCAACGGCTGCCGTCAGAGATGCGCCCCCTGACACACGGCTCCGACGGCGGTACGGAATGTGAAGTACCTACGATTCAGAGGCCCTTGTCGCGAAGATCGGCTTAGCGAATTCCATGGATAGCCCAGGGCCGCTGGAGTCCCCGCTGCACGTCATGCGAGGCCATGGTGCCCGCGCCAGCGTTCTGACGGCCCGAGCTGACCACTCCATCGCATTGCAAGGCCAGGTTCCTGGATTCCGCTTTGGCCGCTGCCGTCACAGATCGCGAATGGCAGTAGCGGCCAAAGCGGCGCAGTCAAGATTTCACCTTGACGGAATGGAGATGTTCTTTGTATCCAGAGTTGCAGTATGGGTGTGTCAACTGCCCGTTTGCTGGGGCTCCCGTACCTCCGTCTTCTTTCCGAATCTTATGGTCCACGGTTGTTGACTTCATATGCAGGCGTGCCCCACAGATACCACACCTCGGAGCGGTCTGCAGCACCGATTCCAGGTAGACCGCGTTAGCCGTCTTCGTCGAAAAATCACGCCCATGCTCATGGTCATCCGTATCGACGAGCTTAACAGGGAGGCGATTTGTTGCGTCCTGAAGCACGGAAACGATCTCGTCGTCCGACTTTCCGTCCATTAGGCCCTCAAAAAGGACCGTATACAGCTTTTGAATCGGCGGAACGGAGCGTTGCAGACTGCCATACCGTCGTACGATTTGATTCAAAAAATACTTGTGCTTGACTAGGAACTCTTCGAACTCCTGCCGCTTTTCCGAGAACTTCAAGAGGCGGCGCTTTTCGGCGAGATCCTGAACGAAGGCCACTGCAGCCAAGAAGGCCGCAGGCTGAAAGCGTCCGGTAAAACTGTAGAAGTACACCGCAGGATGCAGGCCTAGCGATCCAGGAGTATTGCCAGCGATTCGCTCGGATGCCCTTTTCACGACCCGCATGAACTGAATCGTGGCCGTGCCGTCGGGATCGTCACTGAGAGGCGCCGCCTCTTCTCCAGCCTTCTTGCGGCGACGGGTCTCCGTCTCATCGCGCCACATCTCAGGCTGCATGCCGTTGGTGAAGTTGACGAGTTCAAACACCATCTTCACGCTGTCTGCCGAGTACCTGCTCCCCGCAACGGGAAGATCAGCAGATTTGATAGCCAGGTCGACGTTGGGTTGGAAGATGAGGTCGTACACCTCCTTCGCGATGGTCTCGATCTGCGACTGCGTGGCCTCGTCGAATGATGACCAGTACTTGTGCCCCGTGCCAGCTCGAATGAAAGCACGCGCAGAAAGGGCGTTTGGCTTGCGCCGCGCCTTGATCATGTCGAGTTCTGTGGGGTCGATTGGCGTCGCCTGCTGATTGATCCGGAAGAACGAGCTCTCCGCCTTTTCGGCTTCCCCGTTCACCCATTGAAGGTGGAGAGAGAAGACGCTCAGATTCCGGGCCAGGAGCAACTTATCTTCCGGGACTGCACGCGGATTCTTGAGAGCAAGACTTAGGTCACTGAACGAACCCACATTCTCTTGAATCAGGCGTCGAGTTACCTCCGCGGCTTTCCGCTGACCTTCAGGGATTACGTTATTGAAAAACTGCCGGGAGGCGAGACGATCGCCGTAGTCATCATGCGCCCAGGACATGAGCGCACTCAGCCGGTGGGCGCCGTCGATCACGAAAACGCTGCCACTTTTTGGTGAACGCCAGAGAATGATAGAAGGGATGAGGTCGCCTTCCAGGAAGCTCTGAACAAGCGCCGCCACCTTTTCCGGTGTCCAGTTTGCCGTTTCGCGCTGAAAATCCGGTTTCCGCAAAACGCTATAGCCAATACTATCCGGCAGTAGGTCCGTCACGCGTAGCGTACTCGAGATTGCGGATGGTTGAGTGAGGCCCCCGGAATCAATCGCTTCAAAGTCTTCGCGAGGGATTAGGGCATCCAGATTCACCCAATTAGGCACGCCAACTCCTAGCTGTTTTCCTGCGGTGATCGAAGCTTAGCGGCCCTTGTAGCACATGGTGGTGGAATCAGACGATCACGTCACGGGACGTGCGCCGCCCACTGCGGGCGTGCCGGCAGGTTGCTGGCGGGTGGCCGCCTTGCGACTCTCTGGCATGGCCGCGTCACACGGGTGCCTATGCGGGTTCTGCACAGCTGTTACCCGCCTGCGAGCCGTCTCCAGGCTGCTGAGCATGACCTCGGACACACGCACTGACCACCACGGAGGCCACCGTGAGTTCCTCCTGCCCACTACGCACCAGGCACTGACCGTCCCCGAGGTCATGGCCGCCCTGCGGCTCAGCCGCTTCACCGTCTACAACCTGATCCGCTCCCGCGCCCTCCGCAGCTTCACCGAGGGCCACTCCCGCCGGATCCCCGCAGACGGCGTTCGCGCCTACCTGGAAGCCAAGGTGGAGGAAGCCGCCTGATGGCACGTAAGAGGAATCCGAACGGAGCTGGCAGCATCTGGCAGCGCAGCGACGGGCGTTACGAGGCACGCGTCTACGTCCCGCAGCCCGACGGCACTCGCGCCCGGAAAACCGTGTACGGCAAAACGTGGGCGGAGTGCGACGCAAAGCGGCAGGAACTCGTGCTGCGCGACCGTCAGGGCATCCCGACGCCCACCCGATCGGCCAAGCTCTCCGAGTGGCTGCCGTACTGGCTGGAGACGTTCGTCAGGCAGGACCGTAAGAAGACGACGTACGCCAAGTACGAGACGCACGTCCGGCTGTACCTCATCCCGAATCTGGGCTCCAAGCGTCTGGAGACTCTCGGGGTGCCGGACGTGCGGCGGATGCTGGCCGCCGTGACCGCGCAGGCTTCCGCCGCGACGGCGAAAGAGTCGCACCGCGTGCTGCGCAGCGTGCTCACCGCGGCGAACCGCGAGGAGCTGATCAGCCGGAACGTGGTGATGCTCGTGCTGGCGCCGCGGGTGGTGCAGCGCGAGTTGAAGCCGTGGGATCTCGACGAGACGCTCACGTTCCTGGCGGCCAGTCGGCGCGACCCGCTGTACGCGGTATTCGTGCTGGCCGTGGCCCTGGGGCTGCGCCGGGGCGAGATTCTCGGGCTGCGCTCTCCGACATCGACCTCGACCGCCGGACCCTCACCGTACGGAACCAGATCCAGCGCGTACAGAAGGAGCTGTACGCGGACTTCACCAAGAACCGGCGGAGCCGGGTGATCCCCCCTCCCCCGGATGTGCGTGGCGCCCCTGCGCTGGCAGCGCATGAGGCAGGTCGCGTTGCAGGCCGCGGCCAAGGACAAGGAGTGGGAGGAGAGCGACTACGTGTTCACCACCCGCACCGGTCGGCCGATCGAGCCGCGCAACATCAGCCGGTCCTTCGAGCGGATCGGGCAGGACGCCGGCCTGCCGCGGATCCGGCTGCACGATGCACGCCACGGGTGCGCCACGCTGCTGTTCGCGGCCGGGGTGGCACCTCGGGTGGTGATGGAGATCCTGGGGCACTCGCAGATCGCCGTCACGATGAACATCTACACCCACGTGGCCGACGGCGGCCGGCGCGAGGCGATGGGGCACATGGACCGGATGCTGCGCCGTCGGCGGCCGAGCGAGTGAGGGACTGCCGTCACTTATAGCCGTCAAAGGCCCCCAACCAAGATCGGTTGGGGGCCTCTGCACTGGTGGGCGCGGACGGTTTCGAACCGCCGACATCTGCTTTGTAAGAGCAGCGCTCTACCCCTGAGCTACGCACCCGTGGATGAGTGGACAGCCTACATGCCGTGCGCACCCCCCACGCAAACCCGTTCCCGTGGGGGAGAATGGACCGGGGCAGGGCTGGCGCGGACGCGTACGGGAGAGGGATTGTGACGACGGCATCCCGGCGGTGGTTCGGCGGACGGGACGAGAGTCGGCGGGCGGACGCGCAGGCGGCCAGGGATGCCGCCGCGGCCGCGTTCTACGAGCTGGACACCGCGCAGCGGGATCTGCGGATCTCCATCGAGACGATCGCGGCGGCGGACGGGTCGCCCGCCGCGCGGCAGGCGAGCGAGGGGTTCGCCGCGCTCGGGCAGCGGATCGACCAGGTCAGCCACGTGTACATCGAGGCGGTCGACGCGCACGACCTGGACCGGGCCGAACTGGAGGCCTCGGTCGCCGCGCGGGCCCGGGAGCAGCTGACGCGGGCCCGGGACGAGCTGGTACGGGTCAAGGGGGAGCTGGACCGGTTCGCGCAGGGGCTGCAGCCGCTGCTGGACAAGGCGGAGACGCAGCTGGCGCGGGTCGCGCCGGCCCGGGAGCGGGCGAAGGCCGCGCTGCTGGCGGCCAGTGACGCGCTGGACTCCGTACGGTCCAAGGGGATGCGGGCGGACGACCTGGCGGCGCGGCTGGCCGCGCTGGGGCCGGAGCTGACCAAGCTGAACCAGGGCGCGGCTCTGCACGGGGTGCAGGAGACGGTGCAGCGCGCGGACCGGATCCTGCGGGACGCGGAGGCGATACGGGCCGAGGCGGCGCGGCTCCCGGAGCGGGCCGCGGAGATCGACCGGCGGCTGGTGAGCCTGCGCACGCGCGCCCAGGCGTTGCGCAACCGGGCGGACCGGGTGGATCCGGTGCTGAGCGAGCTGCGGCGGAGGTTCTCGGCCGCGTGCTGGCAGGACCTCCAGCACGTGCCGGACCAGGCCGTACGGGACGTCGCGGAGGCGGAGGACCGGCTTTTCGAGGCCGGCCGGGCGCGGGACGAGCAGCGCTGGGCCGATGTGTCGGCGCTGATCGAAGCGGTTCGTACCTCCCTGGACTCGACGGACGAGGCGGTGTCGGCGGCTCAGGACCGGCTGGCGCGGCTGGAGGCCGTGGCGCGGGATCCGCAGGCGGAGGTGGACCGGACCCGCTTCGCGATCCGCGACGCGCAGCGCCTGGCGATGGCGGGCCGCAGCGTGCCCGATCCGCGGCACGCGGGGCCGCTGGACCAGTCGGTGGCGCGGGTGGAGCGGGCGCTGGCCGGGCTGGAAGGGAGGCATCCCGACTACTGGCACTTCCTTCAGGAGATGGAGGAGGTCCGGGTCGCTGTGGGCCGGGTGGTGGCGGACATCCGGGACGGGCGCGCGGCCGGCGGGTGAGCCGCCACTGGGTGAACCGCCCACGGGTGAGCCGCCCACGGGCGCGCGGCTGCCGGGTGAGCCGCCCACGGGTGAGCCGCCACTGGGGGAGGTGCCCCCAGGTGCGAGCCGAATGATCCGTTGGTACGGATTTGTCCGGAGGTGCGCGGCGGCGGATGCTGGAGGTGCCCGGGTTGCCGGGAACGGAGTAGAGGAGGGCGGTATGGCTGCCCACGCTTTCCACTCGTCTCATCGGCGTCATGTGTTCCGGGGGCGGCGGGTACCCGTTCCCGACGAGAACGTCCGTGAGGTCCGAGACCCACAAGGGGTTCACGGGGTTCGCGGGTCCCACGAGGCCTATGTGGCCCACGCGCTCTACGGGTGTACGGAGCCTCATGAGAACTACGCACCGTACGTGCCCCACGAGCCCTACGCGCCCAGCACCCCACCGGTCTCCCACCACTGGGTGCAACGCGCCCTGCACCCCGTCAACGCCAAGCTCGACGAGCACCTGCCCGCCGACCACAAGCTCAGCAAGGTCTACCGGGTCGGCGCCGGTCTGACCGGGCTGCTGCTGGTCGTCTTCGGGATCCTGGGGCTCATCGACGAGATCGGGTTCTTCGACACGGGCGGCGACACCGTGCTCGCCCTGAACACCAACGGCGCGCTGAGCGTCCTGTCGATCTGCATCGGCGGGCTGCTGTTCGTCGGGATGGTGATCGGCGGAACCTTCGCCTCCACCCTCAACATCGTGCTCGGGGTGGCGTTCATCCTGAGCGGCTTCGTCAATCTGGCCCTGCTCGACACCGGATTCAACTTCCTCGCCTTCGAGATCCAGAACGTGCTGTTCAGCTTCGTCGTCGGCGTGATGCTGATGTGGTTCGGGATGTACGGGCGGGTGGGCAGCGCCCTGCCGCACGACAATCCGTACTGGCGCGCCCGTCACCCCGAGCAGGCCGCCCGGGAGCAGCAGCAGGTCGTGCGCTCCGCACGCTCCTGACCGACCCGGACACCGCCTAACCTGTGCGCATGCCTCGATACGAATTCCGCTGCCGCACCTGTGACGACACCTTTGAGGTCAGCCGGCCCATGGCCGAGTCGTCCGCCCCCGCCGACTGCCCCGCGGGGCACGCCGACACCGTCAAGCTGCTCTCCGCCGTGGCCGTCGGCGGAACCAGCAGCGCCCCCGCCCCCGCGATGCGCGGCGGAGGCGGGGGCGGCGGCTGCTGCGGTGGGGGCGGCTGCGGCTGAGCACCCCCCGGCCGAGGGCGGGCCTAGCTGTATTGCCCAGTGAGGTTGGTGACGCGGCTGGCGGGTGGTTTGCCTGCGAGCGCGGTGTGTCCGCGGTGGTGATTGTAGGTGTGGAGCCACTGT